>CAZFZT010000016.1:2716-47118 GCA_964523675.1 uncultured Isosphaeraceae bacterium | reverse complement strand
ATCGTTCAGGATCCGCGCATCACGCCAATCGCGCGAACGTGCGATTTGTATCTGCCGGTCAAACCCGGTCGCGATGCAGCGCTCTTCGCAGGTGTTCTGCACCTGATGATCGAGAACGACTGGCTGGATCACGAGTTCATCGACACATACACCGTGGGATTCGAGCAGGTCGCGGAGTATTGCAGCCAGTGGACGCCTTCGCGCACTGCGGAAGTGACCGGCGTCCCAGAACGCTCAATTCTGCAGGCGGCGGAAATCTGGGGGACGGCGAAGACTTCATTCCTCTTTCATGCGCGCGGCATCGAGCATCATTCCAACGGCGTGCAGAACGCGCTGGGCACCATAAACATGGTGCTTGCTTCCGGCCGCATCGGCAAACCCAAATGTGGCTACGGCACCATCACCGGCCAGGCCAACGGCCAGGGCGGCCGCGAGCACGGTCAGAAGTGCGATCAACTCCCAGGGGCGCGTGACATCAGCAATCCGGAGCATCGTCAATACATCGCCCAGGTCTGGAGCATCGATGAAAAGGAGATGCCCGGCGCAGGCGTCGATGCTTATGAAATGTTCCGCAAGATTGATGCAGGCGAAATCAAGGGGTTGCTTTCGATCTGCTTCAACCCGATCGTGTCGCTCCCGGACAACGCCTTCGTGCGGCGTGCGCTGGAGAAGCTGGAGTTTTATGTCGCGATCGACTTCTTTCTCAACGACACCGCGCACTTTGCGGATATCGTGCTGCCCGGATCATTGCAGGAAGAAGATGAAGGCGTGGTGACACAGGTTGAAGGCCGCGTCATCAAGATCAACAAGGCGGTGGACTGCCCCGGCGATGCGCGCCAGGACTGGATCATCATTCAGGACATCGCTCACGCGCTCGGCCGGCCGCATGGATTCAACTTCCAGTCACCTGAAGAGATTTTCGAGGAACTGCGCATCGCCTCGAAGGGAGGCATTTCGGATTACTCCGGGATCACGTATGAAAAAGTCGAGCGGCAGATGGGCGTGTTCTGGCCATGCCCTTCACATGACTACAAAACAGGCGAGCCGGTGCCCGATCACCCGGGAACGCCGCGCCTGTTCGAGCGCGAGAGCTATAACCCGGTTGCGAGAGGCGCCGGACCGTTCTACTTCGCTGACGGCAAAGCGCGGTTCAACGTAGCGGAGTATCGCGCTGCGGTGGATGACGTCTCGGACGAATACCCGCTTTTCCTGACGACGGGCCGGGTGGTGAGTCATTTCCTCTCCGGCACACAGACCCGCCGCATCGGACCTTTGGTGAAGCAATATGCGGAGCCGCGCATTGAAATGCATCCCCGACTGGCCGCCAAGCTTGGCATTGCTGAGGGTGATTGGGCGACGGCGGAAACCCGTCGCGGCGCGATCACACTGCGCGCCATGGTGGTAACAACCATTCGCCCTGACACCATCTTCGTGCCCTATCACTGGGCAGGGAAGAAATCAATCAACCAACTCACCGTGGCAGCCCAGGATCCAATCAGCAAGATTCCACAGTACAAAGTGTGCGGCTGCCGCTTGCGCAAGGCGGATGGGGCGCCGGGGTACGCCAGTGTCCTTGAGCCGCAGCAATAGCAAGCGCTCCGCTCCGGCCCCGCCATCCTGCTCAATCGAGCAATGGCCGGGATGATCGCTCCGGTGGAATCCTGATACGGCTTGATGCAGCACGCCGCTTAGGATCAGGTGATGACTCTCCTGCCGGACGACTGGCTGCGCATCTTCGCGCTGGAAACGCCTGTGCTGGAACTGATCGCACGCGGCACGGCACTCTACTTCGGCATCTTGATCTTCATGCGCCTCATGCCGCGCAGGACCGCAGGCGATCTTGCGGTGATGGACCTGATCTTCCTGCTGCTCATCGTTGATGCAGCGGCGCATGCCATGGGCAATTACAGCGCAGTGGCGGATGGGCTGCTCATGATCGCAACCTTCATGGCATGGAACTACGCGCTCAACTTCCTCAGCTACTACGTGCCTTTCATCGAGCGCCTCGTCAACTCGAAGAAACTGCTCATCGTGCGCGACGGCCGGCTGCTGCGGCGGAACATGCGGCGGGAGTTCCTGACCGAGGAGGAGCTTCTCGATCACCTGCGACGAAAGAGCATCGATGACATCCGCGAGGTGAGAGCGGCCTACGTCGAAGGTGATGGCAAGATCAGCGTTCTGGTGCGCAAAGGTCGTAAAGAACCCGCATGATCAACCTTCCCCCAGCTCGCCGCCCCCGGCCCGACTCTCCCCTGTCACCCCAAACATTTCAACCTCCAAAGGAAAATCGCCATGCTCAACCTCGCCATCATCATCGGCAGCACGCGCCCGAACCGGGTCGGCGAAGACGTCGGCCGATGGGCGTACCAAGTCGCGCAGTCACAGGGTCGCAGCGATGTGAAATTCGAACTTGTCGATGTCGCGGACTTCAATCTGCCGCTGCTCGATGAGCCGTTGCCCCCTTCTCAGGGAAACTATGCGAAGGAGCACACCAAGCGATGGGCTCAGAAAATCGCAAGCTTTGATGGCTTTGTCTTCGTCACCGCAGAGTACAACCATTCCATTCCCGGCGCGCTGAAGAATGCCATCGACTTTCTCTTCGCTCAATGGAACAACAAGGCCGCAGGCTTCGTCGGCTATGGAAGCGCCGGCGGTGTGCGATCGGTCGAGCACCTGCGTCTAGTGATGGCCGAAGTGCAAGTGGCCACCGTGCGCAATCAAGTTATGCTCTCGCTGCACGATGACTTTGAACAGTTCACCACGTTCAAGCCGCGCGAGTTTCACCAAGAGGCGCTCGGGCAATTGCTGGATCAACTCGTCGCATGGAGCGGTGTGCTGAAGTCGCTGCGCAGCCCACGCTCATGAACGCTGTCCCCCTTTCCCCAGCCCCTGCCCGCCGGCCACCCCCTTGCCTCCCGGCCCATCGACCATCGCACCTTTCAATGGCCGCAGTTCCCAATCTCGCAGAACTCCGTTAGCATTCTCATCAAGGCGGTGGAAGACATTGGCTACCCTATTTCGCGGAGGAGAGAATATGCAACGGCTCGACGGGGAATCCAATCTACCGATGCACGCGATTGATCTTAATCACCGGGCTTTTCCCAAACTCGCCGCCGCACTGCGCGCGACGACCGAGCAGATCCTTGAGCAGCTGCATGAGCTGACTCTCAAGGAGATGCCGCACCTCGACCACTACACCATCGAGCAGTTCGAAGATGACCTTCGCGAAATCCTGGAGTCCGTCGCCATCGCCTTGGATTCAGCCGATCCCGAGCAGATCCGCTCTCTGCTCGAGAGCGCGCCGCGTCACGGCTTCGATCGCTTCCTCAGCCACGGCGACCTCCTCGACCTGTTCAAGGAACAACGCATCCTTCGCGGCGTCATGGTCGGCGCCGTTGAAGAGAAGCTCGGCCGCAAGATGAAAACCGATGAAGCCGCTTCGCTCCACGCCACCGTCGACGTGATGATCCAGCAAGGCGTCCTCGCCATGGTTCAAAGCCAAGAGGACAAGCTGCGCGAAGCCGCGGAGGCCGAGCTCAAGTTCCTTTCGTTCTTCTCGCATGACCTGAGCAACAACATGCTCGTCATCTCCTCTTCGCTCGATCTGCTCAAGAATCAACTCCGCGACTCCGAGCAGTTCGAGGCCGCCTGCAACATCCTCGATGGCGCCCGCCGAACCATCCAACACACCACCACAGGCATGCGCCGCCTGCTCGAACACGAGCGTCTTCGCCGCACCAGTGAATCGCCCAACCTTGCAGAAGTCAATCTCTGTGATAAGTGCAACAAGATTGCCGACTTCTTCAAGGAGGATGCGAAGTCCAAAAACATGCGCATTCTCGTCGAGGCCGATCCGCAGGCCACCGTCGAAACCGATCCTGACCTGCTCTACATCATCCTCCAGAACATCGTCGGCAACGCACTCAAGCACTGCCAGTGCCCCGACGTGCGCCTCGAAGCCGCCTACGTGCCGGCCCACGATGCATCCCCCGCCGCCGCGCGCTGGCGCATCTCCGTCATCGACACCGGACCCGGCATCGAGCGCCACCTGCTCGACCGCATTTTCGAATCATTCAGTCGTGGCCAGGCGCTGGGCGCGCCAGGTGTCGGCCTTGGCCTCGCCATCGCAGGTCAGGCAGCCAAACTAATTGGCGCACAGATCGATGTGGACACCGCGCCGGGTAAAGGAAGCACCTTCCACATCCTGCTCCCAGCCAAAGCCAAAGTGCGCGAAGCCGCAGCAACACGCTAGCGGCGACAGAAACAAGTCCCCAGGTTCACAACTCCACATCGCCCGGACGAATGGCCCTCGGTGGTGAGACTGACCTTGCCGCCGTGAATGCCGACAACGTTGCCGAGACGAAAGTCTGCATCGTTATCAAGCTTGGGCATCCATTCTGCGTAGTCCGCACGCTTGAAACCGTACACGACACCACCGTCTCTGGCGATCTCTGCTGCGACAACCTTGGCGGTGGCCATATCGACGCCATCGATGACATCGTTACGCCGCCACCGCTTTCTATTCAATCACCGAGGCCAAAGGGCCGGGCACTGGCCTCAACAAAGCCGTTATCGCTGTTTAGAATCGTCGGAGCGAGCGGCAGATCAATCGTGAGAAATCGGCAGAGCAGCCGCGCTCACACACGCTTCACAACCAATTCAACCTGCAAGGGCCGCCATTCTGCCCACCGCTTCGCGCAGCATTTCTTCCGTCTTGCAGAACGCGAATCGGACCAGCGCTTTTCCGGCAGCCGGATCGCTATAGAAGAACGAAGGCGGAATCGCCGCCACGCCGATATCTTCGATCAGGTGCTTGCAAAATGACACATCATCGCTGAAGCCGAACGGCGTGTGATCGGCAAGCACGAAGTACGTGCCCCCGGGCGGGAACACGTTGAAGCCAACTCGCGCAAGGCCGTCAATCAGCAGATCACGCCTGCGCTTATACTGATCGCGCAGTTCAACGAAGTACGAATCCGGTGCCTCAAGCGCCGCAGCGGCCGCATGTTGCAACGGCGTAGCCGTGGCGAACGTGAGAAACTGGTGCGCTGCTCGTACTCCTGCTGTAATGTGTGGGGGGCCGATCGCCCAGCCGATCTTCCAGCCGGTGAGCGAGAACGTCTTGCCCAGCGATGACAACGTCAGCGTGCGCTCCTGCATGCCATCAAGCGTTGCCAGGCGAATGTGCTCACCTTCAAAGACCAGGTGCTCGTACACCTCATCCGTGATCGCAATTGCATCGTGCTCTTTGCACAGCGAAGCGATCAATTGCAGCTCATCGCGCGAGAACACCTTACCCGTGGGGTTGTGCGGCGTGTTCAGCAGAATTGCCCGCGTCTTGCTGGTGAACGCCTGCCGCAGGGCCTGTTCATGGAGCGCGAAGTGCGGCGGCGCAAGCGTGATGAATCTCGGCACGGCCCCTGCCATGGAAATGCACGCGCGGTACGAATCGTAGAACGGTTCAAAGACAATGACTTCATCGCCAGGATTGAAAAGCCCGAGAAACGCCGCCGCCAATGCTTCGGTGCAACCGGACGTCACGGTGACTTCACGATCAGGATCGACCGCAACGCCGCTGTCCTTCTTGAAGCGTTTCGCGATCGCGCGATTGAGTTCCGGCACGCCGAAACTCCGCGCGTACTGGTTGTGCCCATCGCGCATCGCCTTCGCTGCAGCGTCCTTGATAAACGCCGGCCCATCAAAGTTGGGAAACCCCTGGCCGAGATTGATCGCATCGTGAGCCAGCGCGAGCCGACTCATCTCGCTGAAGATGGTCGAGCCGAACGGGGCGAGGCGATCGGCGACAAGAGAACGAAGCGGCGCACTCGCGGAGGAATCACTCATGCACCATATCGTAATGGATCATTCGCCAGTGGCGTGTTGCTCTTCACTGTAAGGATGAGAGTAACTCGGCTGCGATACAACCGGCCATCCACCGCACCGGAAGCAGACGCCGTCATGCCCGCGCAAGCGGGCATCCAGCGGCAGCGCAACGAGCACACGAACCGCCGCATGCACTCGAACCACCAACGCGCAACCCTCCGGACTCCCGCCTGCGCCGGAATGACGAAACATGCACTCACGCCCCCCGAATCGATGCCCCATTTTTTCCTTCCATCTCCCACGCGGCCGCGTTAGGATGCCGAGGACTCCGGCTGTCTCTATATCTTTGGCTTCTGGCTTCTACGCTCCCACCCGTAAGGAGGAGATTCATGGATCACACGACGTTCGTACATCACACCGCGTTGAAGGGCGCTTGCGCTGCGATTGCCGCTTCTTTACTGTTGGGTGCTTCGGCATTCGGCTCCATCATCAGCACGTTCGACGCCGACACTGAGGGCTGGTCGAAACTGCCGGGCAGCGATGCCAATTCTTCTGTGATTTGGGTGGAAACGGGCGGCAATCCCGACGGCTATATGCTCTACAACGAAGTCGGTGCGGGCTTCGTGGATTTCGTCAATGCGCCGGCTGCGTTTCTTGGGGATTTGAGCGCGTATTACGCCGGCACGCTGAGCTTCGACATCAGAACGAATACGCTGAGCAACCCGACCAACTTCAGTTGGCAGGTCGAACTTCACGGCGGCGGCATGACGCTGGGGTATCAGTTGTCGAACCCTTCGCCAGTGAACCAATGGCATCATCGCAACATGGTGTTGACTGAGACGGCGGGTTGGTTCAATATTAACACCGGCTTGCCGCCGACACAAGCGGAGATGCTTGCTGTTCTGAGTGATGTGACTGCGCTGGATCTGCTCACCGACTACCGCAACGGGCCGGAGCAGGTGTCCTATGACAATGTTTCGGTGAGTGCTACCTGTACGGGCGACCTCACCGGGTCCGGCACGGTTGGCGTTCCAGACCTGCTTGTGTTGCTCGGCGCATGGGGACCCAACGCCGGCCATCCCGCTGACCTTGACGGCGATGACAACGTCGGCGTTCCCGACTTGCTCCAACTGCTCGGCGCATGGGGGAACTGTCCGTAGGCGCAATTGCATCGCGGGCAGACTGCGGCGAAAGGTGTAAGGTGGCAGAATTCGGCTGTCGGCTGTCGGCCGTCGGCTGTACCCTCCGTGCCTTCGTGCCTCGCCCTCCCCCCTCCCCCCTTCTGTTACACTCCCAGCTCAACGGGAATCTCGATTTGTGAAGGAGGATTCGTATGGTTGCTTTCGTTCTTTCGGCGGTGTTGTTGGCTGGATCGCAAGTGGTAGCCGATGACAGAGGACGACTAGAAACGCTGGTTGAGTTGATGCTGGAGCGGATCGCGCTGCTTGAGGAGCGCGTGGAGGCGCTGGAGACGGAGAATGATCGGCTTCGCGAGCGATTGGCGCTGCTTGAAGGAAGTGAGGAAGCGCAGGCGGACGATGGTAACGAAAGCGGGCCGGATCGCGTGATGCAGATCACGCGCATCGTGGCAATGCCGATCGATCAGGAGAAGGTCAGGCAGGCGGAGGAGTTAGAGAAGCAGGCGGCGGTGCATGAGGAGCGCGCTGCGGAGTATGAAAAACAGCGCAGCCGGATCCCTGAAGGAACGACGGCATTCAGAGGCAATGCCAAGACAAATCATAGAGATCGACAGAACCTGTTTAGTCTCGCGCGGGATGAACGCAGTGAAGCCACTCGGCTGGCCGGACAGGCGACACGACTACGGCGCGAAGCCATCGATGCGCGGCAGATCATCTACGGTTGGGACGGCGAGCGACCGGTGATCCTCGAAACGCAGCGCGATTTCTCCGGCATGCTCGACAAGATCGGCGCGGGTGGCTTCCTCACATGGCGCGGCAGGTTGATCGGCTTCGATGAGGATGGCCAACGCTACAGCGCGAGTTGGATCGGCGAAGCAGATCGACCGTCGGGATTTGAAGAGATGGAGTGAAGAGCCTTCGCTCTTGGCTCTTGGCTGTTGGCTCTTGGCTGTTCCCTTCGTGCCTTCGTGCCTTCGTGCCTTCATGCCTAGGAAAGAGCCACCCAGGGGACTCGAACCCCTGACCTGAGCTTTACGAAAGCTCCGCTCTACCGGCTGAGCTAGGGTGGCGAAAACGCGGGAAGTCTAGGCGCGGCTCGGCGGTGAGGCGGCGAGCGGCACAGCCCTCCATGTGCGCTTCAAGGAATCAGTTTGATCGCAGCGCTCGTGGGCAGGTTGAGCGCTCCGTGCAGCCGGGCAGCCGCTTCGGAGACATCGCCTTCCGCATCAGCAACAAGATCGGTCAACGCTGCAACCTGATGATCGAGCAGATGATTTCCAAATCGCTTCACCGACTGGGCAGCAGAATCAAGCAGTGCGACCTGTTCGAACTCATCTGCAGAGAAGGCCGCATCGAAGATCGCCTGCTGAGCCCTTGCTGAGTCGATCATCGCGAGAATCTCCGCAACTGTCAGTCGCGTACCGCCGCTGCGAAGGAAGAGCGCATCGAGCAGGGCGATCTCTGCATCACGAATGTCATAGGAGGTCGATCCGGAGATCGCGATGTCGCGCAGTGCGCCGAGCGATTCGATGGCATAGACCTCGGCTTCTGCCTCGCCGATGCGAACGCCGGCCGATCGTTCGAGCAGCGTCTCGATGATGGTATTGAACGCTTCGTCCGAAACCGCCGGCCTTCCAACGGCAACGTTGGAATTGCGACGATATTCGGTGCGGACGCTGGGCAGGTCGGCCTGATCGACCAGAACGAGAATCGGCGCGATCGACGTCTTGGGCATGCGGCGGAGATTCTCGACCATTTCATAGGTGGCCTCAGCGCTGCGCATGCGAACGACGATCAGGTCAATACCGATGGCGTGATCGGCAGCGTCACGAAGTGCAGCGAGATTCCCTTCGCTGCCGACGATGTTGAAATTGAGAGGTTCGAGACGATGGGCGAGTTCCGCGCGGTCTTCCGCGCTTTCGCCTGCAATCATCGCGAAGAGTTCATCGCCGGTGCGCACCGCTGAGGCAAGAATGGATACCACCGAGAAGTCGCCGGGGAAGCTCTGCTGCGGAAGTGCGCGGCCGAGCGTGAGGGCTGCCTCATATTGAACACGGCGGTCGGGGTATTGCAGGGCCTCAAGGAGTGGCTCGCGGTCTCCGCCATAGGTGAACAGGTTCGAGCCGCCGGTGGTCTGGGCGAGAGCGGCAATGGCGTCGCGCACCAGCGGCGTGTCACCGTTGTCGATTGCCATGCCCAGCACGTTCAGGCAGGTGCTGGTTCCGAAGATCGTGGCATAGAACGCCGGGCTGTAGTTCAACTCGCCATAGACGGGGTCATAGCCGCCTGCGGGCATGTCATTCTCGCGTTTGAGGTTGGCCGCGACAAAGAGTGCGAGCGCATCGGCATTTGATTCATTAAGGTCGATCGCCTTGGAGGCAAAGCGCATGGCCATGACCCGGCCGAAAATCTCGGTGGAAATGGCCGAGGGCGCAAGGCCCGTGCGGTCGTACCGCCACATATTGTTGGTGGCTTCGTCGGGGTATGGAATGAGGTACTGCGCGTCGTTGAAGAAGTCCCGCGCGACGGCTGTGTATGCGTTTGAGAGATCGCTCTCCCGCACATTCATGCGCGAGAGGGCCCGGGTGGCGGCCTCGCGTGCCTGAGTCGGCGTGGCGGGCTTGCCGAGCAGTTCCATAAGGAAGGGAGCGGCATGGGGGTAGCCGACGTCGCCGAGAATATCGCAGACAGCGCGCTGCGCTGCGGCGTCACCGATTTCATTCAGAGCTTCAGCCAGCGGCATCACGGCGGGCAGGCCGATCTCGCGAAGCATTTCAGCGGCGCGGGTGCGCAGCCGGGCATCACGGCCGTCGGTGATCTGTCGAAGCAGCGCGGGGATTGCGTATTCGCCTGCCTCCTGCAGCCGCCTCTGCGCCAGCCGCTGCTGACGAAGCGTGCCGGTGAGCCATTCGATGGCTTCGTCGATGCGCTCGACGTCTCGAGCCAGGTCGATGCGCCCCTGTCCGAGCAGGCGACCGAGTTCCGCTGCGACTTCTTCCAACTCCGGCATGGTCAGGCCGCGAGCAATGGCCGACTCGATGCGATCGCGAGCAACCGTTCCTTCGTCCAGAAGAACCACGAGCTCAGCCGCAGTGATTCCGGAATCGATGAGCTTCTGTCCATACGCTGCGGCAAGGTCCGGCCGGGCAATGAAGGTGTAGTGAGCGAAGTTGTCGAGCAGTTGAGTCGGCGTCTGATCCAGGGCCCGCTCCTCTTGCTGGGCGAAGGACGCATTGCTCAGCAAGGGCAATGGCGCGATGCCGAGCGAGAGAGCCGCCAGCGTGAGCGCGGTGGACGTGGCGCGACGGAGCGGTCGGCCGAAACGCGAGGTTCTGGGGCTGCGAGAGGGGCTGAAGGGGCGGGTCATCATCGTCGATCGTCTCCTGCTCATCCGATCTGATTGGCTCGCCTCAGGTGCGGGCGGTCCTGCAATCGTAAGGAAAGGGCGGTTTGTTGTTCGCTCGTCGCTGGGTCCATGGCTTTGGTCATCTGGAGCCAGAAACGCATCATGCAGTGCCATAGGCACGAAACCCGAAAGGTACCGCACCGCATGGAGCATGTCAATGACACAGTTGCCGCTGCGACTTCGGGTCGAGAGGGGTACGCAGGCCCTCCGCAGCGGGTTGCAGCATGGAATGGCTCCATCGGCTGTATGCTGTGCATCATGGTTCGCCCTCCGGCCTGGATGACCCTGCGCTGTGCCTGGCTGTGCGCCGTCACATTGGCGACCGCCACCGGTTGTAGCCCGGCTCCGCTGCGCGCGTCATTCGATTCCCCCAGTCCGACAGAGCGGGCCTATGCCATCGAGCGGGCTGCACGCGAGCACGATCTCGAAGCCGTCCCCCGCATCATCGAACAGCTCCATTCAGAAGATCCGGCTGTGCGCATGGTGGCGATCACCGCTCTTGAACGCCTGACCGGCGAAACGCATGGCTACGTCCACTTTGCACCGAGGTACAAACGCGATGAGGCGATTGACAGATGGATCGAGGCCTACCGCCGATCCCAGATCGAAGATGAACGCTCAGCAGCCGGAGATCAACGTCCGGAACGTGACGCCCGCACCGCCGCTCAGTCAGGAGGCGCCGATGAGTGACGACTCCGCGCCGCTTCTGAAGCTCGAAATGCTCAGTCAGCCGCGGCTTCTGGCCGGAGCCCGCGCCATGGTGGGCAATGTCGCAGGGCGGCTCGGATTCTCAGAAACGCATTGCTCCCAGATCACCCTCGCTGTCGATGAAGCGCTGTGCAATGTCATCAACCACGGCTACAAGCAGCGGCCGGATGGCAAAATCTGGATGACGGTCGCAGCAATTGAAGATGGAACCCAACCGGCGCAGCTCCGGATCACGATCGAGGACAGAGCCGATGCCGTCGATCCAGAATCGATTCAACCGCGCGACCTGAAGGAGATTCGCCCGGGCGGCCTTGGCGTACACATCATGCGCGAGGTCATGGACGAAGTGCGCTACGAACGACGAGACGGAGGCGGCATGCGGGTGACGTTGAGCAAGAAGGTTCCCATTGAAGAGCATTCACAGGCAATCACCATTCATACCGCTGATCCATCGCAAGCGAAGCCCGCTTCATCCTGAGGCGATGCCGTGCTGTTGCAGTGGCTTCGATCGCGGGTATCCTGCCATAGTCAAGGGCCGTCAAAGAATGAATCGTGTTGACCGACTGCTACATCTGGAGCGCGAACGAGCATGAATGACGCTGATCAATTGGATGTTGAAGTCACCACTGTGTCATGCCCCGATGGTGAGGCGACGATCATTCGGCCGATCGGTGAGGTGGATCTGAGCCGATCACCATCGCTGCGCCACCACCTCGCCTCCGCGCTGCGCGGCTGCGCCCGGCTAGTGGTTGATCTGTCCAAGGTGCCGTACATGGATTCCTCCGGGGTGGCGACGCTTGTCGAAACCATGCAGGCCGCCCGGCGCGATGGAACCACGCTTGTGCTCTGCGGCCTGCAGGACAAGGTGCGGTCCGTCTTTGAAATCGCGCGACTTGACACCATCTTCACCATCGTCGCCACGCCGGACGAAGGCATGAAGGCGTGAAGACTTCAAAGCATTGAGGCCTCGATGCCCTGAACCCTCGATGCGTTCATCCCGGACCCGCCATGCCTGACACCGCCGCCCCGCGAAGCCAATCGACGCCTGCACCGCCGGCCTTGCCGCTGCGGCTGATGTCGATCTGGGGCGGACTGTGGAATCGCTCTTTCGCGCTGATCGGCGGCGTGTCGTATCTGCTCCTGGATGTGCTGACGTGGCTCAGCCGGGCCGTCTTCACACGGCGCGTTCGGCTCGGTCGCACCGCACTCGTAACACAGATGGTGCGCGTCGGCGTGCGCTCGATCGGCATTGTCATGCTCGTGTGCGCTTGCATTGGCTTCATTCTCGCCCTTCAGATGAAGCCGTCGCTCGCGGAGTTCGGCCAGGTGGACAAGATCGCCAACATCGTCGGCATTGCCGTCTTCCGTGAACTCGGCCCGCTCATCGCGGCGATCGTGCTCACCGGATTTGCCGGCGCCTCCATCTCCGCTGAACTTGGAACGATGGCGGTCAACGAAGAAATCGAAGCGCTCGAAGCGCATGCGCTCAACCCGATCCGGTTCCTCGTCATGCCCCGCGTGCTCGCCACCACGTTCAGTCTCGTCCTGCTCACGGTGATCGGCGATGTTACGGCTGTGTTCTTCGGCGGGGTCATGGGCGTCGGCTTCCTCGGTGTGCCGTATGAACTGTACAAGTCCAATACGCTCGCGCAGCTGGAACTCAATGATTTCCTCACAGGGCTGATCAAGGCCGGTGTCTTCGGCCTGATCCTCAGCGCCATCGCCTGTCACAACGGGCTCAAAGTCACCGGTGGCGCAGCAGGCGTCGGCCGGGCCACCACGAATACCGTCGTGCAAACGATCGTCGCAATCATCATCGCAGACCTGATGTTCACCGTCCTGTTCTTCTCGATCGGATGGACGTAAAGAAAGGGGCGAAGGGGCAAAGCGAAGGGCCGAAGGTGCGAAGGATTGAGAGTGACAGAGAGCGGGGGGAGAGCTGCTGGTTATCACGAAGAGCGGCGCTGGTCGCGTGAGGTTTCGGTGCCGGGGAAGCCGTCGATGCCGCCGAGAATCTCGACGTTGTCGAGAAGCTCAAATGCCATCAGCGCGTTGTCGGGGCAGTAGTTTTCACAACAGACGTAGAGGTCAAACTTCTACGTCGTCGCACTCCTTCGAATGCTCCTTTCGAAAGGAGTTGTATCGGAGAGCGCCCCCAAATGGGCGCCTGTCAGGATCGACGGCAGTGGCCGCCCAGTTTCTCTCCTCCAGGCGGTCCGAAAGACGTGGATCGCCCCTACTCATCGAAATTCAGATGCCAGTGCACCTCCTTTCTCAATCCCAATTGCTAAGCATGAATAAAAGGTCGGGGACTCCAATGACCCCGTTTCCAGTGAAGTCCGAAGGACATCCATCGCACGGTCCCCATTGGCCAAGAAGCATCAGAAGATCGTGTACATCGGTGACACAGTCGGCATCGAGATCAGTGATCGGGCGATTTAGCGGTGCAAGCAGCACACCGACTGTCTTCGAGCCAAAGATACCGCGCACCAAGACGCCTCCTTGGTCGTTTATCTCATGAGGATTTTGAAGTGCAAGGCCGCCGTCGTCGGTCATCAGATCGGATAACAGCGAAGTCTCACCGTGTTGGTAGATCGCTGGAGTGTGATTTGGTCCGTTCGAACATGCGAGTAGGGTTTGACCGAAGTTGTTGACCCCTAGCGCTCCGCCACTCGTAAATCCCGGGAGTGGTTCAATGATGGCGACATTGCGCCCATTCCAAATGAATGCCTTTCCCGGTTCGCCATTGAAGATCGCCGACCCGACGACAACATCATCATTGCTCACTCCGAACGCAAAGCCTAGGTCAAGACCAAACGACTCATCAAGGAGAGAGACATCGCCGTTCTCACCTCGGCGAAACGGGATGGCGACATCGCCCCCCGTCCCTGTCCACCCTACGACGCTCGTTCCAGCATCACTGAGTGACCGCGCACTGCTTCTTGGCCCCACACCGAAGTCGCCCAGGTCAATCACCACCTCGCGGCCGTTGCCGTTCACGCCGTAGGGGTGCCAGATCACGGCGTTGCGGATCGCTGGCGACTCGCCCGGCTCTGTAATCACGCGAGCACCGACCACCGTGTTCTGATTGTTGATTGCGTTCGCAGCCGTGAGATTCGTCGCCGTCGCGCCTTTGTGCAGCGGTTCGAGGTACTTGAACTCGCCGGTGCGGGGGTTGTAGATGTAGCCCTTTGAGCCGACGCCGGAGTACACGTGCTGGCCGACGATGTAGCCGTGGTCGTTGATGTCAGTTGCATACGCCTGCACCGCGCCCGGCGGCTGGGGCAGCGTGACGAAGCCGGTCTCCTGCGACCAGAAGAATGCTCGTTCGTTGCCGATGGCGCACGGCACATACCAGCCGACGACTTCGCCATTCTCGTTCATCCCCTGCGGGAAGGTGTTCGACGGCGGGAACGGCCAGCAGGAATCCGCGTCGTCAGGCGTGATGATGCCGGTGACTTCGTACTGGCACTGGGCGTTGGCAGCCGGCGCGGCGAGGTGGGCTGCAATCAGGGCTGTCAGTGCAAGCATAAACCACCGCAGCGCGGAGGGTGAGGGCAGCGCGCGGAAGCCGCGTCGCTTCGTTGCTCCGGCGAGGTTGTTCCCGGTGATGTCCACTTGAAAAACGCCTTTGCCGGAGGGCCGGAAGGGGAGCCCACCAGAGATAATTTACCACCGATCTCAGCCATTGCAACGATGAATCCACTACGGCCGGCCCGTGCTTGGAGCGTACAAATCAGGCCGCTTCCCGACGCGGCCGATCGTCCCGTCGTGTTCTCATAGTGCGTGATCAGATCGAGCGCCACCATCGCTGCTCCACCAGGAGCGGCCTCCGAAGCACTGCAACAGGCCGCATCGCCTGTTGCCGTCGCCTGCCCCGTCAACGCGCACAACGAGTGGGATCCGCTCGAAGAAGTCATCGTCGGCCATGTCGATGACGCCACCATCCCCTCCAGTCACATCGCCGTCACCTGCAACATTCCCAAAGCCGCAGCCGCGATATATCCATTCTTCGGCGGGCTGCGCTTCCCGCGCATCATGACCAGTCCGGCACGGCGTGAACTAGATGAGTTCATCCACATTCTTGAAGCAGAAGGCGTGCGCGTGCGCCGCCCTGATCCGGAACCCTTCAAGAGGAAGTTCGCCACGCCGACTTGGTCTTCACGCGGCTTCACATGCGCGTGTCCGCGCGATTCGATGCTCGTCATCGGCGATGAGATCATTGAAACGCCGATGGCGTGGCGCTCGCGTTACTTTGAAACCTTTGCGTACCGTTCATTATGCCGCGAATATTTCAATGCCGGCGCGAAATGGACAGCCGCGCCCAAACCGCAGCTTGATGATGCGCTCTATGACGCTTCTTATGAAGCGCCAAGGAAGGGTGAACCGGTCAGGCGGGTCATCACCGAGCACGAGCCGGTCTTCGATGCGGCTGATTTCGTGCGTTGCGGCCGCGATATCTTCGCCATCAAAAGCAACGTCACCAACGACATGGGCATCAATTGGCTGCGCCGGCACCTCGGATCGAAGTATCGCATTACTGAGATCGAAAGCCGCTGTCCGCAGCCGATGCATATTGACACGACCTTTATGCCGCTCGCGCCGGGCAAGTTGCTCGTCAACCCGGAGTATCTCGACGTGTCGCGCCTTCCTGCGATGTTCCGGGGCTGGGACATCCTGACCGCTCCAGAGCCGGACCCGATTGAAGGGACGCTGGTGAAACTCACGAGCATGTGCGGCAAGTGGCTGAGCATGAACGTGCTCATGCTCGACGAGAAGCGCGTCATCTGCGAACGCAAGCAGCCGTCGATGATCGCAGCCCTCAGGGATTGGGGCTTCGAGCCGATCCCCTGCGCGTTCCAGCACTACGCTGCGTTCGGCGGGGCGTTCCACTGCGCGACGCTCGATATCAGAAGGCGCGGCGCGCTGCGGTCGTATTTCGATTGAGGGGTTAGTCGTTCGTTGTTCGTTGTTGGCTGGTGGCTGGTGGCTGGTGGCTCTCGGCCCCGAACAACCGATAGCCAAGAGCCAGTAGCCAATCCATCTCATGCTTTCCTGTCCCGTCAACTCGCATAATGAGTGGGATCCGCTGGAAGAAGTGATCGTCGGCGAACTCACCAACGCGACGATCCCCGGCGATCATGCTGCCGAGATCTGCGGCGCCCCGCGCGCTGCATCTGCGCTACAGCCGCTCGTCGCAGGCATGCGATATCCAGAAGCGACGCTCAGACATGCGCAGCATGAACTCAACGGCTTCATCACGCTGCTTGAAGCCGAAGGCGTGCGCGTGCGCCGGCCGAAGCCGCAACCCTTCCAGAAAAGGTTCGCCACGCCGCGCTGGTCTTCGCATGGGTATTCATGTGCCGCGCCGCGCGATTCACTTCTGGTGATCGGAAGCGAGATCATCGAAGCGCCGCAATCGTGGCGATCGCGCTACTTTGAAACATTCGCCTACCGCGAACTGCTCAAGGAATACTTTGAAGCGGGCGCCCGCTGGACGAGCGCGCCCAAGCCGGAACTGCCTGATGATCTGTACGATCGCAATTACATGACCCGCGGCAGCGAGGGATTCATTCTCACAGAGCACGAGCCCGTTTTTGATGCGGCCGACTTTATCCGCTGCGATCGTGACCTCTTTGCGATCAGGTCGAACACCACCAATCGTGCGGGCATCGACTGGCTTCGCCGGCATCTCAACAGTCGCGCGGACTCGGCCGGCTATTTCATCCATGAGATTCCGATCCGAAACAGACATGCGATGCACATCGACCTGCACTTCATGCCGCTCGCGCCCGGCCGAGCGATGGTCAATCCGGAGTGGGTTGTGATGGATGGCCTGCGCAAGGCCGTGCCGGCCCTTAAAGAGTGGGAACTCCTCGAAGCGCCTCCACCCGATCCGGCGGCGTCCGGCCTGCTGCGCGTTCGTAATGAATGCAGTCGCTGGCTGAACATCAACGTGTTGTCCCTCGATGAGAAGCGCGTGGTCGTTGAGCAAGGTCAGCGGAGCACAATCGATGCGCTGTCGCGATGGGGCTTCGAGCCGATCCCGTGTCCCTTCGCGCACTACGCCATATTCGGTGGCGCGTTCCACTGCGCCACGCTCGATATCAGAAGGCGCAGCACGTCGCTGGCATAACGGCAATACGGCGCAGTCTGACCGACCCGACCCGCCGGCGACCTAGGCAGGTTGGACTGCTTCTCGCCACATCCGGGCTTTGCGCCGCCGACTGCTTGAAAGCGCGCTCGCCGACGGCGCGTTCTTAAACCACTGCCGATGCTTGTGCGATCGATCCTGCGGGGACTGCTAGCGCAATCGGCTGACGGTCACCCTCGAACATCGCGGTCCAGATTGCGCGTGTGCGTGCCGAGTGGCGATCCGGAATGCCCGTATACTTGCCAAAATTCACTCGACCAGCCGATGCCATGTCGGCCCATCCCGATGCGACCAATGGGCGCCGCCTGCGAAGGTGGTTAAGGGCACGCGGCCCGATTGTTTCGCTCTCGGAATAGGAGAGGCAGATGAAGAACGTCAATGCCATACTTTGCATTGCTTCGCTTCTGGTGAAATGCGGCTGCGCGTTCGGTGATGAGTTGTATGATGAGCCGCGAATGCAGGCGCGTGACGAAGCGCGAAGCATTTTCGACTATTCGGATCAGTATCCGCCCGGACTGAATGTGTGGCTCCCGGAGCGAGCGCTCAACCCCGACGACCTCGAGCGATGGTGCCGCATCCTTCAATGCTCGGATGAACAGCGGCACTTCATGGATCTCATGTACGGCGAGTTCGTCGAACGCCATAACGCATTCCTGGATCGAGAGACGCCGCGATATTTCACCGAGAGCGCTGAACTCTGGGATCTGTACCGGGCAGAGGGCGCGAACTCCCCGAAGGTAGCGCAGCTGAGCATTAGAAATGACCGAAACACGCGTCTGCTCCGGGAAGCATTTATCCAGATGGAGTACTCGTTGATCGAGTTACTTGAGCCGATTCTGACGGATGAGCAACGTGATCGCCTCCCGACGATCTATTACGACGCTCGTCGTCGAAACTGCCGTACGGTGAGCCGTACGGTACGTTGGCTGAACATCGAACTGAGGGAGATCGCGGAGCAGACATTTTGGAAATCTACCTTGGCGGACGTGTTGCAGGAGGTCGAGGTGCTGCTCAACGCCCACGAGGCGCTGTTGACGCCACTCGTGTGCAAATGTGCCGATCTTCAGTTCGATACCCGACGAAAACTCGCGGCCAATCGCATAGCCACGTTTGAGGGGTCAATGACTCCGGAAGAGCTGCATGCGAAATACGTCGCCCTCTTTCACGCCTGGCATGATGTCACAGTCCAGATCGCGTCGTTGAACCAGCGGACGACCGACGGCATCGCATCGCTGCTTCCGGATGTGGAGCGGACGGCCTTTACTATGGCCGTGAAGGTGTCGGTGTTTCCAGAGTTGTATCCGGATTCGACCACGCTTCACGCGCTTTTCGCCAAACTGAAGAATGACACCCTACTCGGCGCGGAACTCCGCACCGCCGCTGACGCACTCCTTCAGGACTACGAGACCGGCTACGCGAGGATTTGCGACAGTCTTGAGAAACTCTGCATTGATTACGACGATCGACGCAATCAGGGGGTGTATGAGAAGACACCCTTGGCCAAGACGCTTGATCCTCTGATACTCGAGCGACGTCAGTTATCAGTCGATTTCCTTCTTCAACTCACGGCGATTGCTGGACCTGAGGCAATTGAACGACATTCCCACGTCATCCCGGAGTTGATCAGGCAATCAGCTTTTGATCCAGAGGATTGACGGCAGGAGCGATCGCACTAGCAGCTCTTGAGCACGCGCCGGTTCCGCTCATTGCAATGCTCTTCTTTGGGTAGAGCGGCTCTTACGCATCCGTGCAGCTCCTGTTGCCTGCAAAAACGAACACACCCCCTTGCAGCACAAGGGGGTGTTCAGGTGGGCCATACTGGACTTGAACCAGTGACCTCTTGCGTGTCATGCAAGCGCGCTAGCCAGCTGCGCCAATGGCCCGACATTTCGAGTGCATTCTAGCCGAATCGGCCCTCAATGCCAAGTCGTTCGCCTATCTGGCCGGGCAATCGCATTGTGGAGCCGAGGTGCGAAGATTCGGAGTGCGGGCCTCCCGCCACGCACGAGTTCCCGTACACTCGTGCGGCAGCTGCATTTCCCCGGACATTGAGAATGCCCAGCCGGGCCTACCTGGCCGCGGCCTCGAGTTCCTTGAGCGACCTGCGCGTGGCCAGGCGGGCCATCGGCGACATGCGGTCGATGATGAGCTTGCCTTCGAGGTGATCGAACTCGTGCTGCCAGACCCGGGCGAGGAAATCCTCCGCTGCGACCGTGATCGGCTCACCTGCGAGATTCACCGCAGAGAGTTCAACCGCCTTCGCGCGTCGCACTTCAACGTGAATTCCCGGCAGACTCAGGCAGCCCTCCTCTTGCGCCACCGGCGCGGGGTTCGTTACCTTGAGCGTTGGATTGATGAAGACGTGATCGGCCGTGTCACCTTCGCGGGCGGCAACGACAAAGAGACGCCAGGGCAAGCCCACCTGCGGCGCTGCCAGCCCCACGCCGTCCGCCTCGTGCATCAGTTCGAGCATGCGAAGAGCGACGGCCCGGACCTCTTCATTGACGTCCTCGACCGGCTGCGCTTTCCTGCGCAGGATCGGCTCCGGGTAATGGATGATCGAGAGCTTGGCCGGTTCGACAGGCATCATCGCTTATGTTACGCGGGTGCCGGGGACAGAGAGCGAGGGGCGAGGTTGCGAGGGGCGAGGAGCGAGGAGCGAGGTGCGAGGGGCGAGTACCGAGGAGCGAGTGCCGATTGCCGATTGCCGATTGCCGATTGCCCATCATCATTGACCGCTTTCGCGTTTCCGCGTACCTTCACCATGGCCCCGGTTGCTGCGGGGAACCGCGCCGGTTACGGATGCGAAGCCGGTACTGGCTTTTCACGCGCTGATTTACCTCCCAGGAGTACAGGTGGCTCTATTCCGACGTAAGAAGACTGATCCAAACGATGCCGCCACGACGAGCGCTGCACATGGCGGCAGCGGCGGGGACGGTTCCGGCTCCGGCGACGGCGCTGAGTCCTTCCAGCCACAGCCGGAGAAAGCGCGCAAGTGGTACGAGCACGGCGGGGTTGCCGCGGACCGCTTCG
The DNA here is from genome assembly GCA_964523675.1 of uncultured Isosphaeraceae bacterium. Lineage (GTDB taxonomy): Bacteria > Planctomycetota > Phycisphaerae > Phycisphaerales > SM1A02 > CAZFZT01. The sequence goes on along the minus strand of CAZFZT010000016.1, from coordinate 26,855 downwards.
ACTATGACTACGCCCTCACCTGCTTCGCCATGGCGGTCAAGCTCGATCCGGAGCCGATGTCTTTTCATGAAGCGATGTATGAGGCGGCGATCAAGTACATGGGCAAGGGTGGCAAGGCGGCGTCCGGCCGGGAAGTGCGCACCATCACGGACAACACAGCCGTCTCGCGCTTTGCCGCGGCCGAGTTTGCATGGATGAAGGATCTCAAGAATCCTTCGCTTGCGCTCAAGGCGCTTGATGCTGCGGTCAAGGCGGAGCAACACGAGCCGGCCCATTGGATGGCGCCGCGCGTGCTCAACCTCATCAAGTCGCAGAAGAAGCCGAACAAATCGATGCTGATTCAGGCAAAGGATCACTTCAAAGCCGTCGGCGCATGGGACCAGGCCATCGAAGCCGGCGAAATCGCGCTGCGGCTCGACCCGTCGAATAACGACCTTGAACATGAGATCAAGGACATCTCAGCACAGCGGGCCATGGATCAGGGCGGCTATGAAAAGGCAGCCGGTGAGGAAGGCGGCTTCCGCACGTTCATCAAGGATGCCGACAAGCAGCGCGAGCTGATCGAGGCCGAGGCCATTGCGACGAATGAATCGGCTGAGGCGCGCAACCTCGAACGCGCCCGGCTGGCCTATGAGCAGTCGCCCACGGTCCCGGACGTTATCAACCAATACGGTTCGCTGCTGCGCAAACATGGCTCGGATGAGGCGTTGCGCAAGGCGCATGCGATTTATCAGAAGGGCTTCGCCGATACCAATGAGTATCGCTTCAAGATGCTTGCCGGCGACATTGAAATCGATGAGCATCGGCGAAAGGTTCGCGCGGCGAAGGAGCAACTCGAAGCCAAGCCGGATGATCCGGAACTCAAGTCGCAGTTCGTTGACACCCGCACCGCGCTACTGGAGCTTCAGTCGAAGGAGTATGCCGAGCGCGTCGAGAAGTATCCCACCGACCGGCATCGCAAGTTCGAGCTGGGACAGGTGCAGTATGAACTCGGCAGATTCGACGATGCGATGGCACAGTTCCAGGCGGCCAAGGACGAGCCACGGCTTCGTGTGCGGGCCGGCCACATGCTCGGCAAATGTTTCGCCAAGGAGCAGTGGCACATGGAGGCGATTGCGGAATACAAAGAAGCGATCAACGCCATCGACGCCACCGAGAAGGAACGCGAGCTGGCGATCCGATACGACCTGATGACCTCGCTGATCGAGCACGCGCGTGAAGAGCGTTCGATCGATATCGCCCGAGAGGCGCTTGACATCTGCTCCGGCATCGCGCGCAAGAACATCACCTACCGCGATATTCGAGGCAAGCGCAAGGAGATCGACCAACTCATCCGCGACCTCACGCCCGGCGCGAGCTCCGACTGATCGACGCACTGCGGAGGGCCACGGAGCGCCACAGCGTTACAACTGCTCCGTCGCTACGCGACGCAAGCGCATGAGGTACACTGCGTGGCGCGCTCGCGTAGCCACCTGGCTGTTCTTTGAATCAGCCCCTTTCTGCTCTCCACCCCCCCCGTGGCCTTCTGTGGCTTTCCGAGTTGTATAAAGCATCATGCGCGCAACAGCCGTCATTCCCGCCCGTCTCGCTTCGGTGCGCTTCCCCGAGAAGGTGCTCGCCGATCGCACCGGCAAGCCGCTTGTGCAGCATGTGTACGAGCGCGCCATGCAGGCCACGCGGGTCGCGCGCGTGATCGTAGCTGCCGATGATGAGCGCATCGCCCGCGTCGTGCGGGCCTTCGGTGGTGAGTGCATCATGACGCGCAGCGATCATGAGAATGGCACCAGCCGCATCGCCGAAGCAGCGCAGTCGATCGACGCTCCGATTGTGGTGAACGTGCAGGGGGATGAGCCGGAGATGGACCCGGCGATGATCGACCTTGCTGTTGAGACGATTCAATCGGACCAGTCGGTTTCCATGGCAACGGTCGCTGCGCCGTTTGGCTCCAATGAGAATCCGCGCGATCCGAACGTAGTCAAGGTCGTGCTCGATCGGCGCGGCCGGGCGCTTTACTTCTCGCGTTCGCTCATTCCGCACGATCGCGACCAGACGGACCCGCCGGAAGTAATGCCGCTCAAACACATCGGGTTGTACGTGTACCGCCGCGAGTTCCTCAAGGCATATCCGACACTCTCACCGACGCCGCTGGAGCGATCCGAGCGTCTTGAGCAGTTGCGCGTGCTTGAACACGGCTACGACATTTCGGTCGCCGTCGCGCCGTCTCCCATCATCGCACAGGGCATCGACACGCCGGAGCAATACGACGCTTTCGTGCAGCGCTTCAAGAGCGCGGCCGTTTAAGTCAAGAGCGTGCTCACAATCACGGCGGCAACCGCTGCAACTGTTGCAGCAGCGTCTCTTCCACATCGCGCAAACCTGACTCCCGCGCCAGGGAAAGGGCGCGCTGCGCGATCTGCCGCGCTTCTTCAACATTCCCGGCAGCGGCGTGAACGTCTGCCAGGATGCTCAGGATGCCCGGATCGCGATACTCGGTCGCTTCCGCCATGCCGGTGGCGTAGTACAGGGCCTCGTCAACATTGCGCACATCCGGATCAGGGGCAGTCGCCAGCAGGCGGATCAACCGCGCCCCTGCCGCAAACTCCTCTGCCATCGTCTGCGCATGTTCGATCGCCAGCCGCAGAAAGTGCTCGGCCCGTGCGTAGTTTCCGCTTCGCTGATGGATCGCGCCAAGCCGCACGATCGTGCCGAGGTGCTCCGGCCTCATCGCATGGATGGCTTCGAACTGCTCGGCCGCCTCGGCCCAATGCTCTCCTTCAAGCAGCGCCACCGCCAGATCATGACGGTACATCGGATTCTCCGGCTCACGATTGACCGCACTCTGGTGCGCTTCAATGGCGCTTTCGTAGCGGCCGAGATGGTGCAGGATGCGGCCTCGCCCCCATGTGTATTCAATGTGATACGACTCCGGTTCACCATCGCGCTCCACCAGCGCGATCGCGTCTTCAATGCCGGCCAGCGCTTCTTCATATCTCCCCAGCAGTCGCAGCGCCTCTGCGCGATTCGAATGCGCGCGGTGATTCTTCTGCCGCGCCGCAATGGCCTGGTCAGCATGAGCGATCGCTTCAAGAGCCAGGGCCCGCATTGTGCGATCATCGCCGGCCCGCGCCCGCTCCCCCGCTTCTTTGATCAGCATCGCAGCAAGATTGTTGTGCGGCATCCATGCTTCTGGATTGAGCGCAATCGTCCTGCGATACACGCGCTCCGCGCTTTCGTACTGTTGCGACTGGCTGAAGGTCTTCGCCCCCAGTGCGATCAGCAGGAGCGCCGCGGCCACGATTGTCGCCGGCCGCATGGATCGATCGTTGCCTGCCGACCGGTTCACTCGCCGTATGACATGCGCCGCTGCGCCAATGACGAACGCGATCAAGCCGATGCTTGCGTGATAAATGAAATGGTCCGCAACGAATGAGAAGATGTGCGGGTACACGTTGAAGTACCCAAGCGCAGGAAATGCAGTGCCTGCGAACAGTGAGAGCGCGACGAACGGCCCGCGCACGCCGCGCAGCACCGCGATGAGGCAGGCCGCTCCCACCAGAATCCAGAAGACCAGCGGCAGCCATTGCAGCAGATCAACCGCGTCTATGTCCCAGCGCGGGTACACGAAGATGAGCGGGTGCGGCCAGAGATGCTTGGCGACATAAAACAGCAGCGCCCGGCTGGCAATGATGGTGCGCTGTGCAACCGTGAACTCGAAGTCCGAACCGCGCGCCCCCACCAGTTCATACTCGATGAGCGCGGTGTTCATCGCCAGGATGACGCCGATCACAAAGAACGGAATCAAAGGCGCCAGCCGCCTTGGCGTCAGAGGCGCGCGGAGCCAGAAGAGCACCAGAATCAGCGCAGCAGGCAACGAACATGTAACACTCTTACTCAAAAGTGCGAGGACGAACATGCAGAGCGCGAGGACATACCAACCCCAGCCGCCGCTGCGGGGAAGCGATGTGACGAGTTGAGTTGGCGTTGCGCTCCGGCGCGTCTCGCCGCTGATTGTCCATCCGAATCGAACTCGATCAAACGTCAGATACGACATCGCCGCAATCAGGTAGAAGAGCAGCGAGAGCGTGTTCTTGCGCTCTGTCACCCACGCGACCGTTTCAACGTGGATTGGATGCAGCGCGAACACGGCGCCGATCATCCAGGCCCCCGGCACGCGCAATCGCACAAGGATCAGCCACAACAGCACTGCATTTGCTGCGTGCAACAGAACGTTCACCGCGTGAAAGCCGCTCGGCGTGAAGCCCCACAACTTGTGCTCGAGCCAGAACGTTGTAAAGACCGCCGGGTAATACTGCGGCGTCTGGGGCTTGAACCACTTCTTGAGAAAAGGCAGCGACCCGGCATTCGGCGAGCGATCCTGGAACGGATCATCCGGCCACCAGATCCGCCGCAGTCCGCCATCCTCCCAAAGCAGCGCGTTCTCCGTGACATAGGAATCGTCATCCCAGATATAGCCGCCGCTGCTCATGGCAGGGTAGTACGCAATCAGCGTCAACAACACGATGATCGCGCCAGCCAGCCATGATGGCAGCCGCACGCCGCCATCTTCCCTTCCGGTGCGTTGCCGCTTGACGTCAGAACTCATCCGAATCCTCTACGCGGCCGGCCGCCACGGAGATCAATTCACTCAGCGTCGGATGCGGGTGAATCGCGCCGGCAAGATCATCAAGCACAGCGCCCATTTCGATGGCGAGAACGCCCTCTGCGATCAATTCAGCCGCGCCGACGCCGGTGATGCCGATGCCGAGGATGAGTTTCGTGTCGGGATCGAAGATGATCTTCGTCACGCCGTCGGTGCGGCCCATGCCGACTGCCCGGCCGGACGCGCCCCATGGAATCTTGATGACGCGATGCTCAATGCCGTCTGCCCGGGCTTGGTGTTCCGTCAGGCCGCACCACGCCAGTTGAGGATCGGTGAACATCACAAACGCGACAGCCCGGCGATCCACCGAGCTGTTCCAACCAGCCACGACCTCCGCCGCCACGCGCGCTTCGAGCATTGCATGATCCGCAAGCATCGGCCGCCCGGTGACATCCCCCACCGCAAGGATGCGCGGGTCGGCGGTCTGCTGCTGCGGATTGACACTGATAAAGCCCTCTTCATCCAGCCGAACCCCGGTCTTCTCAAGCGCAAGACCATCGACGTTCGGCATCGGCTCAGAAGCGATAATGACGAGGTCGAAGTCAGTCCGTTTCGGCGAATCCGCTCCGTTGAAGGCAATATCGAGCCGGCCGTTACTCTCGGAAGCGCTCTCGACCTGAACCTGGGTCGCAAAGTGTTCGGCGCGTTCTTTGACCCGCCGCAGCAGGGGGCGCGACAGATCGTCATCCGCATCCGGCAACATGCGATCGCTCCTGGTGATGAGCGTCGCAGCGCACCCGATCGCTGAATAAATGCATGCCAGTTCGATGGCGTTGTAGTTGTTGCCCACAATCAGGACGCGGCAATTCGTTGAGCCGCATTGATCGATCGGAAGTTCGAGCGCTTCCGCCGCAGTAATGACGCGCTTGCCGTCAAAGGGCAGGACAGGGTGTGGCCGCGATCGTGCGCCTGTGGCGATGATGGCCCTGCGAAAGCGAATCCGAGCCGTGCCGCCTTCGCCGCCCACGACAGTCAGCCGCCGCGAATCCTCGAAGTTCGCTCTGCCCTGCACGAACTCAACACCGTGCTTCTTCGCAGTCGAGGTCAGCCCCTTGGCGAGCGTCGCCCGACTCTTGTTCACCCACGCCCGCATCTTCTCAAGATCAATACGCGGCCGATCGAAGCACACGCCGAACTGTGCCGCTTCCTCGCCCGTGTGAATCGCCTCCGCGATGTGCAGCAGCGTTTTCGAAGGAATGCAACCGGCATGCAGGCACACGCCGCCCAGTTCATCGCGCTCATCAATCACCATCGTCTGCACGCCGAGTTCGGCGGCGCGAAATGCAGCCGTGTACCCGCCCGGGCCGCCGCCGATGATCGCAAGTTCGGTCTCAATGGTGAATTCGCCAACAACCATGCGCTCATGGTACATGACCCGCGCAACACAAGCCGGGGCAAAGCGCAGAAGCCGCGCTTCCGGGGGCGTCGCCCAAGCGATGCCCCGGGTAGCGATCACAAAAAGATCAAAGCACCAGCCGGCCCGGATTCTCGAGATGACCAATCACATGCCGCAGGAACTGCACTTCGACGCCGCCGTCGAGCAAACGATGATCGATCGAATGTGACAGCGGCATGATGAGCCGTGGCTCGATGCGCCGCATTTCACCCACCGCCTGACCCCCTCCATCAAGGGACGGGGAAACAACCCATGGCATCCACTTCGACCTCCCGATCGCGAGCACCGCCACCTGCGGCGGCGTGATGATCGGCGTCGAGTACCGGCTCCCCCCCACCGCTCCCGGATTGGAAATCGTGTACGTCCCGCCGCGCGTGTCGTTGACTGCAAAGGATGCGCTGCGGGCCTTGTTGGCGATTTCATCCAGCGCGATCGCAATGTCCGTAACGCTCAAGGTGTTCGCATCGCGAATGACCGGCGCGATCAGGCCGCGCTCCGTGTGAACGCCCACAGCAATGTTGATGTACCTGCGGTAGATGACCTCCTGTTTCTCTGCATCGAAACTCGCGTTGAACTCCGGAAATTTTTCCAGAGCGCGGACCACCGCGCGAATCACAAACGCCAGCATCGTGATCTTCGGGCCCCCCTCGCGGTCTTCCGAGAGATACCCGCGGCGGAGCTTCTCCAGTTCCGTCACATCCGCATCATCCGTATCAGTTGCATGAGGGATCGTTGACCACGACTGGGCCATGACGTTCGCAATCGTCTTACGCGCCTGTGTGATCGGCACGCGCCGGACCGGGCCGTACTGGTCGGTGTCATCCTTACCATCCGGCAGGCCGCCGATCGAATCCGCTTGCGGCTTAGCCCGCGCCGGCCGCGCAACCGGCGTCACGACTGTCGTTGGCTTCGCTTCCCCCTTCGCCGCGCGCTCGACGTCCTCGCGCGAAACGCGACCACCCGGCCCGGAGCCCTGCACCGAATCAAGATCAACGCCAAGTTGCCGCGCAAGTTTCCGCACCGCCGGCGAAGCCGGGGCGCGTGTGCCCACGCTTCCGCCGGCGCGCTCCGCGACCGTCGCGGCCATCGCCTGCGCAACAGCCGCTTGCGGCTTAGCCCGCGCCGCCGCCTCCTTCACTTCACTTTTCCCTTCACCCCCAAACCGCACCATCACATCCCCCACATGCACGACCTGCCCTTCCTTCACGTTCCACTTCTCGATCACACCCGTGAACGGACACGGTATCTCCACCGCCGCCTTGTCCGTCTCGACTTCCATCAAGGGCTGATCTTCCTTCACATGATCGCCTTCCTTGAAATGCAGACGCACGATCTGCCCTTCATGAACGCCTTCACCAAGATCGGGGAGTTTGAATTCTCTTGCCATGTCGAAACCTTAGATTCACCGCAGAGACGCAGAGAACGCAGAGAGAGATGATGTCAGTGGCACGGGCGTCTCGCCCGTGCCACCGTCCTCAAAACAGTCTATCAAAACGCTCTCTCTGTGCCTCTGCGTCTCTCCGGTGATTCTCACGCTTCATGCTTCGGCTTATACACAAGTTCAGGCACGCGCCCCCGGTTCTCCTCCACCTCGCGCAGCGGCTCGACTTCCTTCATGGTCGCCAGGTACCGCCGCGCCAGGTGCTGGTAGTACCCCGTGCCTTCGCTCTTCCATTTGATTTCATCATCAGAAAGTTCGCGCAGGATCTTCGCAGGGACACCAGCAACGAGTGTTCTTGCCGGCACTTCGAAGCCCGCCTTCACGAAACTCATTGCCGCGACGAACGCGCTCTCGCCGATCACGGCATCGTCCATGACGACGCTGTTCATGCCGATCATCGCGTTTCGCCCGACGCGGCAGCCGTGCAGCACCGCGCCATGCCCGACATGCCCATCTTCTTCAATCACCACATCCTTGCCGGGAAAGCAGTGGACGGTGCAGTTGTCCTGCACGTTGGAGCCGCGCTGCATGATGATGCGCCCGATGTCGCCCCGGAGTGAGGCACATGGTCCGACGAGACAACCTGCGCTGACAATGACATCGCCAATCAGCACTGCGCTCGGATGCACGAACGCGCTCGGATCGACCACAGGTCTGCAACCCTCAAACTCATAGCACGGCATGGGGGCATGGTACAGCAGTACCGAGGAGCGAGGAGCGAGTACCGAGGGGTAAAGAGCCGCGACCGTAAGGGAGCGGTGCTGTCGAACGCACGGGAACGCCCGAGGGCTCCGCTTGCTTACGCGCGCGGCTCGTTTTGACCGAGGGCTCCGCTTGCTTACGCGCGCGGCTCGTTTTGCATGCGCTCTCTCGGCCGAACCGCCGCGCCACATTCGGTGCACACAGAGCTCACGCCAATCGGGTACGCGCAGGTCTCGCACTGGCCGCGCCTGCGGCGGAGCATGCGGCGCGCTGCGAACGGCGTCGCAAAGAGCACCCAGAGGAGCAGTGCGTAGAACAGCGTGTTGATGATGAAGCCGGCAAACAGTGGGCGAAGAGGAACGACGCGCAACGCAAGGCGATCCTGACCCATAATCGCCTCGTCGAGAGCATAACCATCAGTGGAAATGGCGCCGTCCGTCGGACCCACCCACGTCGAAGAGCGAGCGCTGAGCATCGGCCAGCCGCGTGCATCCTCCATGAAGTATCGAGTCGGCGCATTATTCGGCGCTCGGTCGGTCCAGTTCATGCGGCTCCAGTTCGGCGGCGGATTACCAAGGAAGCCCCTCGGAACAGGTCGATACGCAGTTGGATGCCATGTTAGCCGATCAAATGCGATGCCAGAAAGCCGTGCCATCTTCCAGTATGGATCCTCAGAGGGGGAGTGAAAGGAATGGGCGGATTTAGGTTTCGATGGCAACACCGTAAACCCCCACGCCACCGCGACATTCACCACCGCCCCGCCTGCGAGGAGCAGCAGCGCGAGGATCGCGATTCGCTTCCATCGCCGGCTCGGTTGATTCACAGCGTTCGCCTCCGGCATGTGGAACATGGTAGCGAACAACTCACAGTTAGCCCCGGCCTTGGCCGGGGTGGCCTTCGCACGTGCCCGGCGCGAACGGAACCCGGAGAATCAACCCGGCCAAGACCGGGGCTATGTATTGCATGCGACTTCGCTTGACGCTACTGAGGTCGGCTCCTTCACCCGCAAGACCTCTGGCAGGTACTGACGCTTCTCAGGCGGCACGAGCAGGAGGTTCTTGTACAGGCGCGCGGGATTGAACGGGTAGAGCACCAGGGAGCGCGGCTTGATGAGCCGGCAGAGTTTCCGCCGCAGGAACGCGAGCGGCTCGCCACGCCGATATTCCCGATCGTAGTTGCTGCCCAGTACAAACACGCGGTAGTCGCTGAAGAGGGACTTCCACAACCCCATGTCGGCGAATCGCTGAATCGTCAGCGGATCGGTCCATTCCATGACGATGAACGGCCGGTGCTGTTTGATGGTTTGCATCAAGCCGCGCAGGACGAAGGCCTCGTGCGCTTCCACGTCGATCTTGATAAGGTCCACCCGCGTCAGGCCGAGTTCGCGCACGATGCGGTCGCCGATGCGCTTCTGGACGGTGACGGGTTCGGCGTCATTGTGCCGCAGATCGAAGCCGGAGGCGCCGACGTTGCCGCTTCGCACATGATAGAACGTTGCGTCGCCTTCTTCATCGGAAAGCGCGACGGGGTGCGCGTGAACGTTGTGCAGGTTGTTCTCGTGGATGTTTTCATCCAGCAGCGCGAAGGCGGCCGGCAGCGGCTCGAACGCATGCACGTGCGCAGCGCAGGCGGCAAGAGCCATCGAGTGATTGCCGATGTTCGCGCCGATATCGAGGACAATCGGCTGCCTCAACTGCTCGAGCACGTTGCGCAGCAGGAAGAGGTTCTCCTTTTCGTAGAGTCCCTGAACGCGGATCTTCGTGCCGATGTGGTCGTTGGTGAAAACGCGCACCCGCTGGCCGAGGATGTTTGTGAGGACTTCGGTTTCACGCATGATTCACGTCAATATAGCCCCGGCCTTGGCCGGGGTGGGCGCTCCATTTACCGTGCGTGAACGAGTTCGCACGCCATCCCCGGCCAAGGCCGGGGCTATGTGTCAGGCGCGTGCTCCGGCGACCGCTTGCGGTTTCGCGGCGGCATCGTCTTCCCTCGCAACTTGAACCGGAATGCGGCTCTGCATCCAGCGGAAGCGGCCGGTGATGAACGCACCGTCGGTGAGCGTGGCGTTGCCGGAGGGGTTGCAGCCGGTGACGTGGAAGTCGCTGAACGCGGCCGACTGGTTCACCCATATCTGGCCGGTCAGGTTGCATGAGAGCGGCGTGCCTGCATCAAGCGCTGCTTCTTCAATCTGCGCGAGAGTGTGCTCATCCGTTGAGTACGCAGACCACGTAATTGCGCCAAGATTCGTTGCCGACTCGCGCGCAAGGTCAATCGACTGCTGCGTTGATTCGGTTTCGATGATGTACACGATCGGGCCGAACATCTCGCGCATGTACAGGTCGCGCTGCGAGGCGTCCACGCGCAGTATGAGCGGCGAGACTTGCCTTGCGTTGGGGAAGTGTGGGTTTTGGATCTTCTCGCTTTGGCGCAGGACTTCGCCGCCGTCCTTGATGGCTTGTTCGATGCGATTGAGCGTGTTCTCGTTCTGAATAGCGCCGAGGACTTCGACAGCGCGGGCGGGTTCGCTGAGGAACCAGTTGACCCCCCCCACAATGGCCTTTGCAATCTCGTCGAATGACTTCGTTTCTCCGCCCACTTTGATGCCGTTCTTGGGGATGAAGATATTCTGACTCGTCGTACACATCTGGCCGGAGTAAAGCGAGACGGTGAATGCGAGGTTGCCGGTGACGGCCTTGAGGTCATCACACGAGTCGAGAATGACGGAGTTGACGCCGGCTTTCTCGGTAAAGACTTGCGCTTGCTTGGCATTGCTTTCGATCCAACTGCCGAAGTCGGAGCCGCCGGTGTAATCAATGATTTTGATTTCCGGATGTGTAAGAAGGTCTTTGGTGATGGGGTTGTCGTGCGTATCCGGCGCGAGGATGCACAGATCGGGATCGAAGCCGGCTTCGGCAAGCACTTCACGAATGACATCGACAGTGATCGCCAGCGGCAGGATCGCCCCCGGATGCGGTTTGATGATGACGGCATTGCCCGTGGCGAGGTCGGCGAAGATTGCGGGGTAGGAGTTCCATGTGGGGAAGGTGGAGCAGCCGACGACCGCTGCCACGCCGCGCGGCACGATGTGGAAGGATTTTTCGAGCGTGACGAAATCCGTTTTTGAGACTTGCTTGCGCCACGTCGTCTTCCGCGGGTGGCGTGTCATTTCCTGCCAGCCATACGCGAGGGCTTCGAGAGCGCGGTCCTGCGCGTGCGGCCCGCCGGCCTGAAAGGCCATCATGAAGCCCTGTCCGGTGGTGTGCATGACGGCTGAGCCGATTTCGAAAGATCGCTTGTTGAGACGCGCAAGCGTTTCGAGGAGCACGCCGAGGCGTTCTTCGGGCGTGGCCTGGGCCCACTGCTTCATCGCGCCTAGTGCTGCTTCGATTGCGTTGTTGAGGTTGATCTGAGGGTAGGTGACGCCGAGGTCGAAGCCGTATGGCGACTTCTCCGCGCCCGTGGTACCCCGCGCGAAACCGCCAAGCGGGGTTCGGAAGGTGAAGGGTTTGTTGAGCGCGGCTTTGAAGGCATTGATGCCGTCATCCTTTGCGGTTTCGCCGTAGATCTTGCCGCTGGGCACTTCGGGGTACGCGCTGAAGTAACCGCGTTCACCGATGGCGCGGACGGCCGCATCAAGCGTGGTGCGATGGGCGTCGAAGAAGGTTCTCGCGTGGGTACTCATGCACGTATCGTACCGTATCAGGCGAGTCGAGGCAGTGTGATAGAATGTCGGCTCCAACGCCGCAGCTTCCGCCACGCGGCTCCTTGAAATGAGATTCGCATGAGTCATCCCCCCCGCGTTCCACTACTCGATCTGAAGGCCCAATACGCATCGATCAAGGATGAAGTCGATCGCGCGATCCACGAGGTTCTCGACAGCCAGTACTTCATCCTTGGACCTGTGGTCGAGCAGTTCGAGAAGGACATCGCCGCATATTGCAATGTGAAGCACGCGGTCGGCTGCGCTTCGGGCTCGGATGCGATTCTACTTGCGTTGCTTGCGCTCGGCATCGGCCCCGGCGACGAAGTCATCTGCCCGTCGTACACGTTCTTTGCGACCGGCGGCTACATCGTTCGGGCCGGCGCGACGCCGGTGTTCGTTGATGTTGATCCGGTAACGTACAACATTGATCCGGAACTGGTGCGAGCGGCTGCGAAGAAGTGCACGCGATTGAAGGCCATCATGCCGGTGCATTTGTTCGGCCAGTGCGCGGATTTGGATGCGATGCTGGAGATCGGACGGGAGTTCGGCGTGCCGATTGTTGAAGATGCAGCACAGGCGATTGGCGCGAAAGATTTGACGGGCGCGAAGGCGGGTTCGCGCGGCGCCATCGGCTGCTTCAGTTTCTTCCCGTCGAAGAACCTCGGCGCGTTCGGCGACGGCGGGGTCGTTACCACGAATGACGATGCGCTGGCGGAGAAGCTCGCCATGCTTCGCATGCACGGCATGAAGCCGAAGTATTACCACAAGTACGTCGGCGTCAATTCGCGGCTTGATGCGATACAGGCGGCGGTGCTGCGCGTGAAACTGCGTTACCTCGATGAATGGACGGAAGGTCGTCGGCGAAACGCAGCGCATTATGATGCCGCCTTCAAAGAGGCCGGCGCGACCAGTTCTGCCGATGGTGTGAACGAGGATCGACTCCCGATCGCCACGCCGCAGCCGGGCCGGGGCAAGGCGCATCACATCTATAACCAGTATGTGATCCGCGTGCCCGCTGTGATGCGAGATCCGCTGCGTGAGCACTTGAGCGAGCAGAACATCGGCACCGAAATCTACTATCCCGTGCCGCTGCATGTACAGGAATGCTTTGCCGACCTTGGTTACGCGCATGGCGACCTGCCGGTTTCGGAAGCGGCTGCGCGCGAAACGATCGCGCTGCCGATCTATCCGGAGCTGACGACGGAGCAACTTGATCACGTCGCCGATTCGATCGTGCAGTTTGCATCGCATGCGGTAAGCGCGCGGCACGCAATCAGCTGAGAGCGAGGCGGCGCGCCCCTGAGTTCAGGGCTGGGGCGCAAGTGCGTTGATGACTGACTTGGGGTTGGTCGCAGCGAGCAGTTGATCGAGCACGCGCGGCTGGCTCATCATGCGCGCGATCTCCGCAAGGGCGGCAAGGTGTTCATCAGGCGGCAGATCGATGGGACTCAGCAGCACGAGGATCACCTTCGCCGGCGACTTGACGCCGGGCACGCTCAGACCCGATTGAGAGATTCCGATGAAGACGATCGGCGAAGTGACGCGCTCGACATGCCGGTGCAGCAGCACCACGCCGGGCATCACTTCCATGGCGATCTCGCTCATCGATCGCATGAGCTCCGCGTGAATGTTGGTCAGAACGTGCAGACGATCGGAGAAGTGCGGCTTGAGCAATTGTTCGAGTGCAGCGTCCACTCGATCGCCCGGCACATCGACGCCGATGCGCACCTCGCTCAGAAGCGGCTCGCTGCGGAGTGGCCGCTCAGCCGTCCGCAGCGGCTGTGCTTCCGAGGGATACACAATGAGAAAGTTCTGCTTCGGGAGTTCTCGCGCCAGCAGATGCGGCAGCCGCGCAAGTTCGTGCGACCATGACAATCGTCCCGGCCGGCTGCTGATGAGCAACACCAGATCATCGGTACGCAGCGAAGCTTCGATGGATTCGAGCAGGGACGCTCCCGGCTGGATCGGCAGTGGATTGACATCGATCTGCGGCGGGCAGCTTTCAGCGGCCTTGCCCACGCGCTCAATGGCAATGCGCGGCGCGGCAAGCAGGACGCTTGCTGCGCCGACTTCCTTGGCCAATGTCTTGAGCATGCGCAGCGCCTCACCGAAGCCGCGTTCGCGTTCCACGAAGCGCGGGACAATGGCGAGCACTCGGCGCGTGGTGTTGAGCGGCGGGGCGTCATCGGCAAAGCGGCAGATCACCATCGTCTGCTGTGGTGATTGGAGAATCTGGTCGAGAATGCTGCCGAGCACCGCCTGGCGCGAGGTCACCTGACCGTTCCATCCGATGATGAGCGTGGATATTCGGCGTTCGCGCACGGCGCGTTCAATGCCTTGCGCGACGTTGTAATCAACGCGCGTGGTGGGCAGCACCGGCGCGCCAGCCGCTGCCGCATGAACAACAGCATGGCTGAGCAGGCGCTCCCCTGCCGCCACCTGTTCCTCCACATCCGGCCCATCACGTGCGACGGTGAGCGGATAGATGGGCTCCGGTGAATCGGCGCGCCGCAGCATGAACGCGACATCCATCAACGCATCAGCGGTCGCAGGATTCGCAAGCGGAACCAGAATGCGCTGCGGGCCTCCATCACCCGTCTCGATCGGCTCGTCAGCTTCTTCAAGAGCGACTCGCCGGCCGAAGCGTTCGACCATCCACGGTCCGACGAGACAGGACGCCAACATCAACACCACCACCGCGTTGACCACCATGTCATTGAACAAACCGATCTGAAACCCGATGAGAGTGACGGCGAGCGTGGCTGCGGCCTGCGGGATAGTGAGGCCGGCCATGGTCCAGCCCTCGCTCGATCGCAGGCCGAACATCAATTCCGCCAGCTTTGCCGCTCCAGCTTTACCGATAAAAACCATGGCTGAGAAGGCCAGGGCGTAGACCCAAACCTCGGCGCTCCCAGTGAGCACTCGCACATCGACGAGCATGCCCACCGAGAGCAGAAAGAACGGAATGAGCAGCGCCTCACCGACGAAATGCACGCGGCTCATCAGCGGCCCTGTATCAGGCACGAGCCGATTGAGCGCAAGCCCTGCGAGAAATGCGCCGACGATCGGCGCGAGGCCCACGTACTGACTCAGCGATGCCGTGATGAACAGGGCAGCAAGCAGAAAGACGAACTCCATCTCGCCGCGTTCGCGCACCGTGCGAAAGAACCATCGACCGAGCGCGGGCAGGCCGAAAACAACCGCTGCGACGAAGACAAGCAGCAAGCCGGCAAAGCGCATCCAGAAGCCGATTCCGATGCCATCCTCAGCGGTCTGATACGCGACGACACCCGCCAGGACCGCGAGCGCGATGCCGTCTGTGAGGATCGTGCCCCCCATCGCGACCGTCACCGCGCGATTGCGCGTGATGCCCAACCGCTTGATGACCGGATAAGCGAGCAGCGTATGGGAGCCGACGATCGAGCCGAGCAGCGCCGCCTGCAGCGCGGTGAACTCGAGCATAAACATGCCCACGCCAAAGGCCATCAGCTGCGGGATGAAGAACGACAACAAGCCAAAGCCGATGCTGCGGCCGCGCGTTCGCTCAAATTGCCCCAGATCCATCGACAACCCAGCCGTGAACATGAGGTAAAGCAACCCCACCGTTCCGATCAGCCCAACGGTCTTGCTGCGCTCCAGGAGATTCAAGCCGTGCTCCCCCACGATCGCGCCTGCAAGAATCAGCCCGACCAGACCGGGCGCGGGGACGCCGACGCGCCGTAGCGCCGGCGGCACGAGCAGCACAATCACCATCACCGCGGCGAAAACGATCACCGGGTTGGTGGCCGGCAGCGAATCCTGAATTGCGTTCCACAGGAGATCCATAACAGGCGCGGAGGATTCTCCGTGATCGAGCGGCATTCCGCAATTGCGGGGGCTTCTCACAAGGCGATCACCTTCGGGCCGCATCAACCGCGATGCAGCCGCTCGCGCGCAAAGTAACATTCCTCCGGCGAGTTGCGCCGCCCCTCGAGCATCTCCAGAACATAGAGTTGCTCCGCATCAGGATGACTCGAATCAGCAAAGCGCCTCACCAGAAGGGCGACCTGCCGGTGAGGATCGATCGTCCGCAACAACGCGCGGTAATCATCTCCCGTGGGAATATCCGTCAGCGGCACGTAGCCCAGCGTGAGTTGCAGCGGCTCGCCGCTTCCAGCCGCAGCACGGCCCGCAAGCAGATCGGCTCGCTCTGCCAAAACGACGCCTCTGCCGAAGGTGATGTACTGGTCCCACGCATAGGCCGCGATGTGCTCCCACAGTTCCGTGGCAGCATCAAGCTCCTCGCGAGCATCATCGGTAACCGCATCAGACATTCGGCCATGATACGATCCGGCATGCGCTGGGTCCTGGCCATCATCGGCATGTCGGCCGTCGGGCTGCTCGTCTGGCGGCTTCTGCAATTGCAGGAGAGCCGAGGCGGCGGCGACGAGGATGATTGATTTCACCCTGTACGGCGAAAGAACGCCAGAAGCCGTCGCCAAAGCGTACCCTGCGTCGCAAGCTGCTGCGGCTGCTGGGGCGCATCGATCGTGTCATGCCGGCGGATGTTCTGGCCGGATCGCTGCTTGAGCGCAAGTGCGGCCGCCCTGCGCCGTTCATGCTTCAGGATGGCGATGCGCCTGGCCTCAGCGTCGTCACTCGATCGGCCGGCCGAGCCGCGCGCCGTACGAGCCGCCGCTTCAGCGCGTGAGATGCCCCGGCGGGCCGCGGCCGACTGCTCATCCTGGCCGAGCAAGGCATCAAGATTGTTCGAGTTCCGAGGCGTCATCAGTCGCAAATCCGTTAGTGCGTGCTAAGTGTAGTGAAGCGGCGATTGAAGATCAAGGTCGCTCACAAGGCGTGCGCTCTTTTTTAGGAAACTTCGTCTACGACTTTCATAGCGGCTGCGTAGCTGCAATGTTACAGTGCGCGCACCCATGAGCACTGTTCCGACCAGTGACGAGCTGACGACGACCCGCCGCCTCATTCAGTTTGCCGGTCTCCTCGCCGGGCCGGTCGTCGCCATCTTGCTCTATATCCTGCTGCCGGCACAGTACACCGACATCAATGGCGAAGTCATCAACTTCACCCACGCCGGCCGTGCGACGCTTGCCGTCATGGCGTGGATGGCGACGTGGTGGCTCACCGAGGCCATTGACATCTCCGCCACCGCCTTGCTGCCGATTGCTGTCTTTCCGCTGCTGGGCATTCTTTCGATCGGGCAAGCCACCGCGCCGTATGCCGCGGATCTGATCTTCCTGTTCATGGGCGGCTTCATTCTCGCGCTGTCCATGCAGCGCTGGGGGCTCGACAAGCGCATCGCGCTGATCGTCCTGCGCTTCGTGGGAACGAAGCCCGCAAACATGATCGGCGGCTTCATGCTGGTTACGGCCGTGCTGAGCATGTGGGTGAGCAACACGGCAACGGCCGCGATGATGCTGCCGATTGCGCTGAGCGTTGTCGCGCTCGTGAGGCAAAACGTCGAAACGGCGAAGCGTCGAAACGTCGAAAATGACGATGCGCCTGCGGATGATGGAGGTCCGACCACGCAGGATCGCGCCGATGCCTCTACGACTTCCGGCGCTATCGATTCCGACTCTTTCGACGTTTCGACGTTTGGACGCTTCGACGTTTCGGTACGCAACTTCGCGCTCTCGCTGATGCTGGGCATCGCCTATGCCGCGTCGATAGGCGGCATTGCGACGATCATCGGCTCGCCGCCCAACGGCATACTCGTCGGGTTCCTGTCGCGCGAATACAGCGTTGAGATCAGCTTTGTCCAGTGGATGAGCTTCGGCGTGCCGCTGACGCTCATCTTCCTGCCGCTCGCCTGGGCCATGATCACGTGGGTGCTCTATCCGATCGGCATCAAGAGGATCGAAGGCGGTCGCGAGATGATCGAACGCGAGTTCCGCGCCCTCGGCCCGATGAAAGCGGGCGAGTGGGTCACGATGATCGTCTTTTTCTGCACGGCTTTCCTCTGGATCACGCGCCCGCTTCTCGCCGGCTTGACGTTCGGCGAGGGCGATGACGCATGGCAGCCGCTGGCGGGACTCTCCGATTCGGGAATTGCGATCATTGCAGCATTGGCGCTGTTTGTGATTCCCGTTCAAACGTCGAAACATCGAAACGTCGAAACGTCGAAAGTGAGCGAGGGCGGGGAAACATCGAAACGTCGAAACGTCGAAACGTCGAAAGTGAGCGAGGGCGAAGGCGACTCCTCGCGGCGAAGCCGCGCCCCCAATTTGACGTTTCGATTTTTCGACGTTTCGACGTTTGTCATGAACTGGTCCACCGCCAAGCAACTCCCGTGGGGCATTCTCATTCTCTTCGGCGGCGGGCTTTCGCTTGCTGCGGCTGTACAGGCCAATGGAGTTGCCGAGTTCTTCGGCGCGCTCGCGGCGAACATGGGCGGCGTGCCCATCATCGTGCTCGTCCTCGCCGTCACCGCAGGCGTCATCTTCCTGACGGAACTCACCAGCAACACCGCGACGACAGCCACGCTCGTGCCGATTCTTGCTGGGCTTGCGCCGGGTCTTGGCGTGGGCGCGGAGATGCTGATCTTCCCGTGCGCGATTGCAGCGAGCTGCGCGTTCATGATGCCCGTCGCCACGCCGCCCAACGCCATCGTCTTCGGCTCGGGCTACCTCACGATCCCGCAAATGGCCAAGGCCGGCTTCTGGATGAACCTCATCGGGATAGCTTTAGTGACGCTGGTGCTGTACTTCATCATCCTGCCAATCATCGGCGGAGCCATCGGTCAGCGATAGTGGTTCACCGCGAAGGGGCCCTCGGCGGGCGGAGTCATCATGGGCTCAAAAGAGCGTGTCGCACTTCAACATGGACGACAAAGCTGTTACCATGAATCGATCGAATTGTCAGCTGAAGTGAATAAAGGAGAAGGAGGAACTGATGCAGAAGTTGCAATGGAAGGGAATCGGATGTGTCGTGGCGGTTGCCGGCTTGCTCACGGTGTCAAACGCTGCTCTAGCCGGCGGATCATGTGCGCCGCACTGGGACGGCTCGATCGGTCAGCCGGGCGTGCCCGGTGAGGGCTTTCCTCATCCGCAGATTCGCGCCATTGCGGAATGGAACGGCAATCTCGTCGCCGGCGGCGCACACTTCCAGTCCATCGGCGGCATTGCGGCTCAGAACATCGCGCTCTTTGACGGTACGCAGTGGCACGCGCTGGGCTCGGGCGTCAGTGGCGAAAACGGAAATGAAGGCGTCGTGGCGATGATCGAGTTTGATGGCGACCTCATCGTCGGCGGCGATTTCACGAACGCCGGCGACGTGCCCGGCACGCAGTTCATCGCGCGGTGGGATGGCAAGCAATGGTCGCCTCTGGGCAGCGGAGTCGATTGGACCGTCGAGTCGCTGGCTGTCTTCGACGATGGCAATGGCGCCGCCCTCTTTGCAGGCGGGTGGTTCACGCATGCGGGCGGTAATGTGGTCAATCATGTTGCGAAGTGGGACGGCAAGCAGTGGTCCGCACTCAACACCGGCGTGCGGCAAGGCCCGTTCCCGATTCCTTCCGTCATTGCGATGACCGTCTTCGATGATGGCAGTGGACCCGCACTGTATATCTCAGGCAGTTTCGGCATAGCCGACGGCGTGCCGGGAACCGCGCGGGTCGCGCGCTGGGACGGCAAGCAGTTCTCGCCGCTCGGCATCGGCGTGAGTGATGATGTGTATGGCATCACATCGGTCGATGCAGGCGAGCCGGGCGGTCCGGCGCTGTATGTCGGCGGGTGGTTCTTCCAAGTCAACGGACAGCCCGGTGCGAATGTTGCGAAGTGGGACGGCAGCACATGGGAGCCGCTGGCGCAGAGCGTCAACGGCGCGGTGCGCGCGGTTGCGGTGTTTGACGACGGCTCAGGGCCGTCGCTGTATGCGGCCGGATGGTTCACTTCCATCGACGGTCAGCCCTTCAATCGCATTGCCAGATGGGATGCTGCGCTTCAGCAATGGGATGATGTGGATGGCGGCGCGAGTCTTGATGTGACGTCGCTGCTCGTGCCGAAGACGTTTGGAGCAGGCGGTCCGCCGGCGATGTACATGGGCGGGCTGTTCACGAGCGTCGGCGGCGAGGATGCGTTCCGCGTTGCGGCGCGCGTCGGCTGCGCGGTCACGCCGGGCGACCTTGATGGAGACGGCTCCGTCGGCGTGCCTGATTTGCTTCTGCTTCTCGCTGCGTGGGGTGAATGTGACGACTGCACCCCCGGCAAAGACGGCACATGCGCGGCTGACCTTGATGACGACTGCAACGTCGGCGTAGCCGACCTGCTCATCCTGCTCGCCAACTGGGGATGAGCGCGGCTCACACCACGTCGCTCAGCGCCTACTCCATCAGGGGCAACGGTTCTTCTGCGCGGTGCGTGGTCGGCAAGTCGACGTAGAACGTCGCGCCCTTGCCCGGTTCGCTGACGAAGGACACCGCTGCGCCGAGCATCTGCGCCAGTTCCCTGCAAATCGCCAGACCCAATCCGGTCCCCGGATGCTCGCGCGTGTGGCTTGCGTCGATCTGTCGAAACTTCTCGAAGATCACATCCTGCATGTCTTCGGCGATGCCCGGCCCGGAGTCGGTCACGCTGATCCGCGCGCCCGGCGAATTGTCCTGCCTGGTGAGGCGCGTCGCAGCGATTGTCACCTGCCCGCCGGGGGGCGTGAACTTGATGGCGTTTGATAAGAAGTTGTACAGAATCTGCTGCAATTTCCCGCGATCGGTTTCGACCAACGGAACGTTCGGGCTGATGTTCGTCTGCAGGTGAACGCTCTTCGATTCAGCCTGCGGCTTCATGATGGTCACCAGCCCTTCCACCAGATCGCCCACGCTTGTCGGCTCGATGCTCACTTCCATTCGCCCCGCTTCGATCTTGGCCATATCGAGCAGTTCGTTGATCATTTCCAAAAGCGACCGGCCGCTGGTGATGATGTTCGTGATGTAGCGGACGCGCTTCGGGTCGGCCGCGCCTTCCGTTTTGGCGATCTCATCAAGCAGTTCCGCGAAGCCGATGATCGAATTGAGCGGCGTGCGCAGTTCGTGACTGACGTTGGCGAGGAACTCGCTCTTGAGCCGGTTCGATTCAAAGAGCCCGATGTTGGCCTCCGCCAGTTCATTGAGTTTCAGATCCAGTTGCTCGTTGATCTGCCGCAGCTGCGCCTGGCTCTGGGCGACGCGCTCCAGCATCGAGTTGAACGCTTCGGCGAGTTGTTCGAACTCATCGCCCGTCTGAATCTCCGACCTGATGGTCAGGTCGCCTTCCTGCACGCGCTCGGCGGTCTGGCGCAGCTTGCGCACGGGTGAGAGAATGAGTTTGGTCAGGATGAGATAGAACGCAAGAATGGCCAGCAGGATCGCAGCAAGGCCGGCCGCCACGATGAAGACGCGGCTGCGCAGGAGCCGCCCTTCGGCCAGCCGGCTGCGATGATCGATGAGCAGAATCGCGCGGACGGGATCCGCCACCGATGGATCGAATGCTGTTGGTGCGAACCCTGAAAAGGCGGGATCGCGAATGGCGCGCCGCTGCGACTCGCGGATCACGCGTGCATATCGATAGATCGTCTGTCCATCCACACGAGCAATGGTGAACTGCTCGCGATACGCTTCATCCTCCCGTGCGCGGCTCAGCGCGGTCAGCAGGAAGGGGTCAACCTCTTCCGCGCGCTCGATGTCCTCCACCCTGGCCAGCGCGATCCACAGCGCGTCGCTTTCAGCGTCAGCGAAGCGCTTCTCGATCGGCGCCGGAACACCGCGCTGCCTTTCCAGATGCCCGAGGTGAATCTCGCCGGCCAGCCAGGCGTCCGCATGCTGCCGCGCCATCTCGAACTGGCCCTCGCGCACGATGCGCGGGGTGATGAACCACGGCACCGCCAGCGCCGCCGCCACGATCGCGACCACAGCCGCGCCGAAGAGCAGTTGACACTTGTTCGCAAGTGAAATGCCGGGAACCATCTCTCACTCCATCGGCTTGCGCCACTCATATTCATTGCTCTTCTGCAACACCCCAGCCGATTGCTTGATGCATCGGCGGCAGGCGACCGCTTCTTCATGCAGCGGGCTTTGCCAACCCGGTTCATCCGCGCGGCCGAGCGCAGCGCGATCTTCATTCGCCTCCAGACAGAGAACGCACTTGTAATGGTCCGGCGCACGCGACCCGCCGTGTAGAACCACCTCGGTGTACGCCACGCTCAGGCACTTGCCGCAGATGCAGCTGCCCTGATGACCTTCGACCATCGGCAACTCATCGGTCCACTCGGATCGGCAGAAGTCGCACAGGACATCCGACATCTGCACGTTGTTTTCATCAGTGCCTGGCTTTCTCATAAATCACACACCGCGACTGTCTCATCATACGTCGGCGCTCGTGTCATCGCTGCCCCTCCTCCACGCGCCGCCTCAGTTCATCGCGCTCTGCTTGAGGCAGTTGCTTGAGCGGATCAAGCGCGGAGCCGGCACTGTTCTGAAGCGCCCGCTCATAGGCCCGCGCGGCCTCATCACGCCGGCCTGCGAGCCAGAGCACATGCCCAAGGTCGCGCCAAGACTGGATGCCGTGAGGGTCATGTTTCGTGATTCGTCGCAGGTCATCGATCGCCGGCTCCATATGCCTTGCCTCACCCGTCGTCAATGCCAGACGAACGTAAAGCCCTGCGCGAATGCCGAGCGTCGACGATCGCCCATGTGCGGCTGCGCGGTCTGCAATGTCAATCGCCTCGCGCAGCAGTTGTGCCCGCGCGCCGGGGTCGATCGGCTCCTCAGCCGCCTTCTCGAGCTGCGCGATCGCAGCATGAAGCGGCAGGACGTTGCTCGTGAGCGTTTGATAGGCGTCAACCAGTTGTGCGGCTGCGCTGCGGCGTTGGGCGATGCGTTCCGCTGCACGATCAGCCGGTTCATAGAGCGCGGCGGCAGCGTTTGCGATGCGCGCGGCTTGCAAAGCGGCCGGCCATGCGGCGGAGAGCGCAATCCAAAGCGCCACCAGCGCGAGCGCTGCCGATGCCGCCCAATCCCGCTTCTGGATACGCACTTTGTACAGCGATACCTCGGAAGGCGTCGCCGATCTGCTGCCGGCAATGCCGACCAGGCACAAGGCCCACACCACTGAACCCGGCTGAAAGAACGTCATCTCGATCTGGCCATGCATGAGCAGCGCCGCTGCGGCCACTGCGGCGGCGACCCGGAGCGCGTGATCGCTCATCACAGGAAGGATGCGTCCAAAGAAGATCGCAAGGATCAGATAAAGTCCCATGCCCCCCACGCGCAGTGCGAGATGGGGTCCATCAAGTACATGCTGCTCGACCGCGATCGCAGGGATGAGCGCGAAGATGGTCACACCGGCCGCAAAGAGCCGCATCTCCTGGTTGATGTCGTCGGTCCGGCCGCGCTGCGGTTCATGCTGAAGCGCTCGACCTGCGCGAACGAGCATCGCCACAAGCAGCACGATCCACGTTGTCGCCGCAAGACCCAGCATGCACAGCCAATCGACGAACACCGAGTGGGCGCTGATGACTTCCTCCGGATTACGCGGGTGGCGAAACATCGTGTACGCCTGCTGATACCCATCCGGCCCGACTCCCAGGACAGGGGCGTGGCGAAAGATGTCAAAGGAGCTGACCAGGTAGTGCCAGCGGAAGAGCAGACTGCGTTCGTGGAGGAACTCTTCAGGCAGGAGCAGGCCGCGCGCCACCACGCCGAGCAATGCCAGGGCAGGCAGGCCGATCAAGAGCGTCGTCGCCACTCGCCGCCTCCCCCTTCTCAAAGGCGGAAGCAGCAGCGCAAGCAGCGCCATGGCTGCGAATCCAGCCACGAGCGCCGCGCCCTTCGATCCGGTCATCCCAAGCGCAGCGAGAACGAGCAGCCCAGCCGCGCCCACCAGCATCAACATGATTCGGTTGCCGCGCAGACTCACGCCGCAGCCGAGCAGTAGGACGAACGCCGCCGCCATGACGGAAGCGTAAATATTCGCAGTGGCAAACCATCCGACGGGCTGCGGCTGGCGCAGGCGGCGTTCATAGATTTGCGCCGCTGGAGAGTCGGGTTCCCAGCCGCGCTGCATCAGGAACTGCTCCTTGTTCTGCTCGAACTGCGCCAAAGTGGCGGCATGTTCAATCGTCACCTGCGCAGCGCCGCGCACGAACAGCGGTCCGATGAGGGCAAGAAGCGCCGCGATCAACACGGTGCGCATGATGCGTTCTCGCGCAAGGTGCGCGGTGGCGACCAAGGCGAACGCGCCGGCAAGCCACGTCGAACCGCGCCAGAGG
>CAZFZT010000016.1:0-2706 GCA_964523675.1 uncultured Isosphaeraceae bacterium | reverse complement strand
GGTCGCCCAGGTCATGCCAGCCATGCCAGAGCACAACGGGCGCGGGAATCGCAGCGAGCAGAAGCAGTTTCCACTCGAGCGGCCGGCCGGCAAGTGACTCACCCAGCAGCGCGGCTGCGCATGCCATCACAAGCAGCACATCCAGCCACAGACTTCCAGCCGGTCCGAGCGCAGCCAGTGGCGACGGATCAATCGCGGGATCAAGATCGAAGAACACCTGCGGCGCGAAGGCCGTCAATGCTCGAAGCAGGGCAATCGCCGCGATCCCGAGCGCACCGGTCCATCGCAGCGCGCGTGCAGTGCTTCGGCCATGTGCATCGGCGGGCGCGCTCATCCGCGCTCGCCCTTGCTGGGAGGGGCTTCGGCGCTTCGTCGGCTGGCATGTTCGAGCATGGCGATCACGATCAGGACCAGGATCGTCTGCGCGCCGACGAGAGCCGCCTGCCACGGCTGCAAGGAACCAAGTGATATTCCGCCGATCGCCGTCACCGCAGTCGCCGCCCAGATCATCAGCACCGCGCCGCGTTTCGACAGTCCGCGCTGCACAAGGCGGTGGGAGAAGTGCCGTTGATCGCCATGAAAGGGGCTGCGGCCCTGGCTGATGCGGATCGCCGTCACCGTGATGAAATCATAGATGGGAATGGCGAGCACAATCACCGGCATGAACACACCATACCACCCGCTTCCAAGCGCATACGCCGGATCCTCCGGGTTGTAAAACGTTGTGCGCGCGGTGAGGACGGCCAGCAGGAAACCCAGAACCAGCGAGCCGCCATCACCCATGAAAATCCGTGCGCCGCCCCGGCTTGGAAAGTTGAAAAAGAGGAAGCCGATCAGCGCGCCGATCATCAGCGCAAGCGTCGCCGCTATGAACCACTGCGCGTTGAGGATGGTGGCGGCCATAAAGAAGGCGCCGGCGATCGCGCAGACGCCCGCTGCCAGGCCATCCATGTTGTCGAGAAAGTTGATCGCGTTCGTCATGAGCACGATCCAGAACACGCTGCAGATGATGCTGGGTATCGGAGCGAAGCCGATGACATGATCAAGTGCAGTCAGTAACCGCACATCGAAGAACACAGCCATGGCTGCGGCGACGGCGAACTGCACCGCAAGTTTGGGCATCGCGCCGAGCGGGCGGCGGTCATCGATCAGCCCGAGAATGTGCAACGCCAGCATGGCGATGAGCAGGCCCAGCGCGGTCGGCGTCGTCTCGCGCACACGGTCAAGGTGCGGCTCGATGGCGGGAATGACCTCGATAATCTCCTCGCTGGGGACGCCCCACACGATCGCAATCCCCGCAGCAAGCGGTGCGAAGATCGCTGCGAAGATCGCGATGCCGCCGATGTTCGGCACCGGCCGCAGCGTCTTCACATGCCCAGCCGCGCCGGGCGAATCAAGCACGCCGGCCCGATGCCCCACGCGGATAAGCAGGGCCGTCAAAGGCCAACTGATCGCAAGGCCGACGAAGATGAGGGCGAGGACGGAAAGAACCATGCGGTGGAGATGATACGAGTTCGAGCGCGCGAGTGATCTGCGGCATCAGCAAGGAGCCAAGCCAGTAGCCGCGTGGCGGAAGCCCGCGGTTGAGGCGACACTGCGCCGGCCGGGCCGCACCACGGCCTGCCAGCATACGGCTCGTCCGTACACCTCAGTCCTCCGCGCGTTCGCCCTGTGGCGCCATCTTGACGATGCGCGGGTCGAATCGCGCCACGACATCAACCAGGTCTTGCTGCTGATTCATCACCTCGTGAATGTCCTTGTACACGCCGGGCACTTCGTCGATGCCCGCGCTGATGAGTGTCACGCCGCGCTGGGCGAGTTGCTTCTTCACCTCAGACCAGGTGAAGCGGCTCTTGGCGGCGGTGCGCGACATGACTCTTCCCGCGCCGTGGCTGGCGGATTCAAGCGATGCGGGCGCTCCCCTGCCGCGCACGACGAAGCCGGGCGAAGCCATCGAACCCGGAATGATGCCGAGCACGCCGTTGCCCGCAGGCGTCGCGCCCTTTCGGTGGACGATCACCTCGCGAGCGCCCCGGCCGTCGCCGAAGTCGTGCATCTCCTTCCACGCGAAGTTGTGATGATTCTCGACATCGAGAACCACATCCGCCTTCAGATGCCGCGCAATCATCTTGTGAATCACTGCATGATTGGCCGCTGCGTACTCGCCCATCAGGTTCATTGCTGCCCAGTACTCCTGACCTGCGTCGGTGTCGAGGTCGAGCCACGCCAGATGTTTGAGGTGCTTCGGCAGTTCCGGATGCAATGACATGGCCAGCCGCGAGTAGTAGCCGGCAACATTCGCGCCGCTGCCGCGCGAGCCGGAGTGCGAAAGCAGCGCAAGATACGTTCCGGCATCCAGGCCAAGGTCATCCTTCTCGAGTGTGAGCGTGCCAAACTCGACGAAGTGATTGCCCGAACCGCTCGTGCCGAGTTGGCTCCACGCCTTGTCCTTGTTCTGCTTCGTGATCGCGGTGACGGACCAATCCGCATCCATGACAGGATGCTCGTGCGGCTTGTTGAACTTTGCCCCGATGCCGAAGCGCGTTTCGCGATTGATCGCGCCGATCAGGCGCTCGCTCTCGGATTCGATCATCTTGGCCGATAGATCGAGCACGGTCATCTTCATGCGGCAGGCGATGTCGACTCCCACTGCATACGGAATGACCGCATTGTCGGTCGCCAGCACGCCGCCGATGGGCAGACCGT
>CAZFZT010000015.1:0-47731 GCA_964523675.1 uncultured Isosphaeraceae bacterium | reverse complement strand
TTGCCGAAAGCAGATTGCCAGCGATATCGATCGAGTCTGCGGCGAGGTCGCCGCCGTTCACCGTCAGGTCGTTGAGGTTGTCAATCGCGCCCGCCACTGTCGAGTTCGTCCCGCTGGTCAGCGTCAGGTTCTCGGTTCCGGCATTCCCGCCCACTCCCGCGCCGAGGATGATCTGATCATTGGCGTTCATCTCAACGTTCGCGCCCGTGATCGTCACCTGCCCCGCAATGTCGATATTGCCCTGCTGAGCGGTCAGGTTCCCGCCCAGCGAGGCCGTGCCATCAACATCGGTGCCCGCTGCGCCGCTTGTGGTGATGTCGACGCCGTTTGCCGAAAGCAGATTGCCAGCGATATCGATCGAGTCTGCGGCGAGGTCGCCGCCATTGACGCTGAGGTCGACAACGCCGCCTGCAATCGCGCCGTTCACAGTAACTCCGCTTTCATTGGCGTTGCTCGTGAACTGGAGGTTATGGGCACCGCTCACATCGCCATCGATATCAATGGTGCCTATTGCGGCCGACAAATGGACATCACCAGTGAGGGTTACGTTGTCATCAATATTGATATCGCCTGTGACCGCAATCACGTCGTCGCCGAAGGACGCGGTTCCGCCGATCTGCACATTGTTGAAGGCAAACGTGGTGCCGCCGACTACTGCCGAGCCCGCATTGACACTTCCGCTGCCGGCAGTAACGCTGCCGTCAACCGACATCAGCCCGCTGATCGCGATCTGGCCGCTATTGGCAAAGAGATTGCCAACGATATCTGTCGAAGCCGCGCTGATACCGTTGGCTGACTGAACGCTCGCTGCGTTCGTCGAAGCCAGTTCGCCGCCGATGGCGATCGAGCCGGCAGAGAGCGTGCCGTCGTGAACTGTCAGATCCTGCAGCGTGTGGATAGCGCCATCGACCGTGCTGTTCGTGCCGCTTGTCAGCGTGAGGTTTTCGTTACCGTTGTCGCCGAAGACATCGTTGCTGAACGAAATGGTGTCGTCCGCTTGAATCGCGATGTCCGTTCCCAGTTCAACATCCCCATGGAACACAACGGTATCGCCTTCGATATCTGGATTCGCTGCAATTCCACTCCCTTCCAGGCGAATGGCCAACGAATACACGTCGCTTGCGCCAAGAACAACCTGTCCGCCGTTGGACGAGAGCGTTCCCTGGTTCACGATTCCAGTGCCGCCGATGTTACCGTTGTCAGCCCCAAAGCCGGTGTCGACATTAACGTAATAATGACCGTTGGGACTCCCTGCAGTGCTCAGCGTTACTTGCCCGTTATGGGCAATGAGCGAGATCATGCCGCCCGCATCCGCTGAGATGGTTCCTGCATTGACAATGCGCTGTCCGAGCAGATGAGCGCCCGGCTGGCCAGCCAGAATATCCGCGCCGGCCAGCACATTGATGTCACCGGTCAGATTGAAGCCGATTGGCGTGCCGCCCTGAATGGCCTGCTCGAACGAAGTGCCCAAGCCGTCAACATCATTGATGTTGATGCTCCCGGCAGCCGCATAGATGCCTCCGACGTTCACGTAGGCGTTGTTGCCGAACACGATTCCGTCCGGATTGGCGAAGTAGACAATGCCATTGGAGAGCAGCGAGCCGTCGATGGTCGTCGGGCCGCCCGAGGGGATGAGGTTCAGGACTGCCGCATTGCTGCCCGGCTGAAGGAATTGGACGAGCTCCAGCGGGCTGATATTGAACGAGGAGTATTCAATGACGGCGCCGTTGCTGGCGGTGATAAACCACGAGTTGCCGATCTGGCTGATGCCGGCAATGCCCTGCAGAACATTTGCTCCTTCAGGACCGGCGACGGCAGTTGGCTGCGGCGAACCGGTCATGAGCCATCCGAGCGACGCAACAGATGCGCCCAACAGGGCGAGCCGCCGAAGCGGAGTTCGACGAGGCCGTGCCGCAGAACGACCGACAGTGGTGAGATTGGAATCAACGAAAGACCGCGTTTCGCCGTTGCTCATCTGACAATTTCCTTCCGGGTGTAGCGATTGACATCTTCGGTGAGGTCAAGAGAACCTCACTTGCACTGCCCTAATGTACTTCAGATTTCAGGAATATCAATACAAAATCGTTGCTGCAAAGTGAACTCGACTTGATCCAGAGTTCACGATTGACTCGCCGATCGAGTTTTCCAGCCCGTTAAGGGCAAAGCCCCAATCTACTCGGACGTTGAAATTTCGGCGGATGGCTACCTCGATGCCGACCCCAGCACCGATAAGTGTGTGGTCAACCTCGAAATCGCGACGATCGCTATTCATGGTTCGAGCGGCATCGACAAAACCACGCAGGATCAGGTCCCAGTCAGGGCGACCGTAAACGTTCTGCGGCGACCATCTGAAGGGCTGCCCGAAGAAGTCGCCGGCGTCCTCGCTGGGCGTGAAGATTCTCGGCAGGTGGAAGCGATATTCCGCGGATCCCATAATCACGGTGTCGCCCGAGACGACCGACTCCGGATAGCCACGCACACTGAACATACCGCCTGCGACCATGGTGGATTGCGGGACGAGCCGATTGCCAAAGGCGTACTGACCCTTGAAACCAAGCACGAGCTCGTGAGCCAGCGTGGAACTTTCCGGACTCGAAGGATCACTCCATGCTTCATGGTTGAAGAGCGGTTCGAGGAAAAAGGAGCATGAAGTGTCCCACGCCATGAGCATCCAATCCCGGTCCGGGAACGGACGCCCCAGCCCGGGCAGGTCGTCGCCGTCGATGCTGGTCACTGAGCCGACGGATCCCTCGAACATCAATGAAGCGAAGATGTTCGAGGTGTCATCGGTCCGCTGCAGCCGCAATCCGGCGTATGGAATGAAAAAGTCTTCATCCCCCTCGCTGATCGGGAAGACAAACCCGGGGAAGACGAAGAGGTTCTCAACGCTGGCGTGCATAAAGCGAGCGCCGCCGATCACGTCAACAAAAAGCTGCCGATCCTGCAGTGCGTTCCAGATGAGTTCGGCACCAACCATCCATGACTCGCCATTGAACTCCAGAAACGGGATGCCGACGTCAGTCGCTGCGAACTCACTCCACATGCCGTGGATGCGCCAGCGGAGCCGATCTGCATCGAACGCACGCGCTTCGTACGAACCGCTGAAGGCGTGGGTGTCCGAGAACTCGGCAGTGTTGTAATCCAGCGTCAGCACATCGTCATTGTTCGTCAGCTGATTGTGCATGAAGCCGAAACGCACCCGCCACCTTCCCGTCTGCCGCGTCCCTGTATTTGAAACCTGTCCGTAAAGGAGCCACGGCCGATTCTCGGTAATCAGGTAGTCGACGTTGACCGTGTTGGGATCTTGCCCCGGAGCAAGCGCCACATCGACGCGCCGACCAGGATGGCGCTGGAGGAAGTAGACGTACTCGTCAAGCGCGCGCTTGTTGAGGAAGTCACCGGCGATCTCGCCCTCGCCCGGACGCAGGGGTGAGTTCTCACGAATGCGATCGTGCAAGGGGTGATTGACACGTGCGGGTCCTTCTGCGCCGGTTCGTTGACCGGACGCAAGCGTACGCACTTGAGCGACTTCGCCGGTCACGATACGCAACCGAATGACATCGCCTTCGATAGCAGGTCGTACCGTAATGCCGATCAACCCACGTCCGGGAGCATCTTCGCCGAGGTAGTCTTTCACCGCTTCAGCAATCTGCTGAACAGCAGCGAGCGTATAGCCCGCCTGCGGCAAGTCAGCGAGCGTGTACTCTTCCGGCACGACACCCGGCCGCCACGCGACGAACCCCTCCTCCACCCGCGTGAGCTCGACGCGCACGTCTTGCTTGAGCTGATCGACCGATGGTCGCGGATCAGGATCGTACAGCTGATCGTAAATCGGCTCGATGCTGGCGATAAGGAAGGCATCACCGGTGTATTCGAGTCGATATCGCAGTGTCCCGGTCCCACGTCGAAGATCGCGACCGGTTTGCGGATCAATGTCGCGAGGATCAACTGCCGCAAAGATCGTCGCGCCGCCCACATTGGGATGATTCGAGACTGCCTCAGCAAGCGCTTCAGCGATTGCGGCCACCGCGCTTCCGGTCAGCGTCACCGGCGCTTCGGGCGTCACCTCACCGAGGATGATCGTCGTCAGATCGCCGTCGCCGAGGGGCGCACTGTACACGCCGTTGATCTGAGCAAGTTCAACCTCGACGCCGCCGAGGAAGTTCTCCATCAGCGGCAATCCAGCGAGCATGT
Organism: uncultured Isosphaeraceae bacterium; assembly: GCA_964523675.1. Classification (GTDB taxonomy): domain Bacteria; phylum Planctomycetota; class Phycisphaerae; order Phycisphaerales; family SM1A02; genus CAZFZT01. The sequence continues at coordinate 43,537 of CAZFZT010000015.1, read as the reverse complement.
GTACGTACCGCGCGTCGAATCCGGTCACACGGTAATGAACGTCGGCAGGTTGAGCAGATGAGATGGCGCCGGCTTCCTCAGCCGCGGCCACTGCCGCGCTGTGGAAGGAGATGACGAGCAAGGAAAGTCCTGCAATAAATACCTTGGTAGACAAGACCGAATCCCCTTTGCAAGTTCCACGCTCACCTGAGCGTGGTTTGAGATGTTGAAAGCACGGGTGACTACTGCACCTCACAGTGCTTGTCCATACGGACGGCTAACGGTGGATCGCCGTCTAGTGTTGAATCCCTAACTACTGAAGCGGATGCTAACGAGCACCGGACTCAGTGTCAACCGTCGCGCCCGTTCGGAACGGCAATTCCCCACCCCCCGCGCTGACTGCCCAATGCACAGTCCAAGGCGGTCTCAACTGCGAACTGCCCCCCCTCTTTTATTCGAACAACTCGCGCAAGAGTGGGCTGAGTTGAACGTGGTTTTCGCTCTCAAATCCCGGGCGCAGCCAGAGTTTGGTGGTGAGGGATGTGTCCTTCATCGAGAATCGAAACCATGCGGCGACTTGTGAGCGTTCGAAGCCGCGGCCGGACCAGAAGCCGTCCTCGGCCCGGCCGTGGGCGATGCGGCTGCCCTTCGGTGGATGCTCATCCCACCTCTCGATGTGCGATCCGAGCAGCGCGCTTTCAAACTCTGCGACATCGCGCTCGTGCGATGTGCCCATCAGGATCACATTCGGCGCCTTGGGCATGAACTGCAGGTACGCTTTGCGAAGCAGTTTCCTCATGCGAGGTGATTCATCGGTGAAGCCCCCGCTGCCAGTCGATGGCATGCCGATCACCAGTGTGACGTGCGAGCCATCTGAAGGCGCGATGATGCGCACCCAGCCGATTTCCTGACTGGTCCACTCATCGCGCACGGTCAACTCATCGCCGATGCGCGAACCGTGGTGCGCGATGAATTGCTCAGCGAGCGTGACGAAGTGCTGCATCTGCCTTGCGGCAAGCCCTTCGCGCCAGCGCACGCTGACGATGTACGGCCGCTTGACCCGCTCAAGCACGCGCAACCGTGACGAAACCGTCAACCGCGCGCGCGGCGGTGATTGCGTGTTCAGACGCTTCACGTGCAGAAAGAAACGAACATCATGCGCTTTGGAAACGACTTCAAAGTCCGCCCTGCGTCCGGTCGGCGTGGGCACTTCGAATCGCAGCGAACAATCATGCTTGAGCAGATGCCTCGCAACAAGCGCCTCAGCATACGAGTTCAGGAACGTGTGCCGATCGGTATGCGCGTTGAGACTGCTGTAGAGCGGCGCGAGTTCCGGATGCAGCCGCCACGACTCGATGTCGCGCCGAACCGCTTGCGGAATGTGCTTGCCGAATTGATCGATGCCGCCGTGCAGATCGTCCATGTCACTCATATGCAGGTGCGGCCTCGTACCAGATCAATAGTTCTCATGCGGCCGAGTCGGCAAGGCGTGCGCCTTCTTGAATGACACGTTCCACTCGCGCTCAAGCGCCGCATGCGGCGCCAACCCGTTGATCGTCATGCGCGCCCCCTTGGCCAGAAGTTGATCGACATGACGCCGCCCCAGTCGCACTTTGAGCGACACCTGACCGTTCTCGTACCGTCGGTCGAGGACGTCCGCCCGGCGTTCCACAAAGTCGATCGACCGCGCGTCGCTGGTCGGCAGAAGAAGTTCAACCTCACGCACGCCACCGAGCAGGTGATCAAGCGTTACCGCAGCAAGTTGATCAAGGCCAAGCCCTGTCTTGGCGCTGATGATGATGGCGTCGGGATAGTCGGCGAGCCACTGAGTGAGGGTGGGGTTGGCGCGATGCGTGTTGCCGGCGGTTCGATCCGGGTCTTCATCGCTGCGATCGTCAGACCCGAGTTGCAGTCGATCAACCTTATTCAGCGCGATGATTCGCTTCTGGTTCGATCCCTGCGCGCCGATTTCGTCGAGCGTCTTCTGCACTGTTTCCAACTGCATCAGCGCGTTCGAGTCTGAGACGTCGACCACGAGGATAAGCATGTCCGCGTAGATCGTTTCTTCAAGCGTTGAGCGGAAGGATGCGACAAGATGGTGCGGCAGATCGCGAATGAAACCGACGGTATCAGAAAGCAGCACCTCATTGCCGCCTTCGATCTTCCACTTCTCGACGCGGGTTGAGAGCGTCGCAAAGAGTTTCTCGTGTGCAAATGCGCCACCGCCCTCGGTGAGCCGGTTGAACAATGTCGATTTACCGGCGTTGGTGTACCCGACCAGGCCGACCGTGAAGTGATCGATGTTGCGCTGCTGCACTTCGCGCGTCTTTCGGCTTTGGACCTCCGCAAGCTCGCGTTTGAGTTGAGCAAGTCTGCGCTGCACGATTCGGCGGTCGATTTCGAGTTGCTGCTCACCCGGGCCGCGCGTACCGATCCCGACGGGCGATCCGCCGACGATGCGCTCGAGGTGGCTCCACATCGCGCGCAGCCGGGGATACGTATATTCGAGCTGCGCAATCTCGACCTGGAGTTTCGCAGCGGAGGTGGCCGCTCGGTTGGCGAAGATGTCGAGGATCAGTTCACTGCGGTCAATGATCTTCGGCGGAATCGCCTGCCGACCGGTATCGTCTTCCGCGAAGTGCTTGACCATGATCTGCTCAAGATTGCGAATCTGGCTGGGCGAGAGCTCATTGTCAAAGATGACGAGCGTCGCCTTCGTCATTTTGACAAGCTCAGCAAGCTCCTCAACTTTCCCTTTGCCAAGGTAGGTCCCGGGGTGAGGCAGGCCGCGCGGACGCTTCTGAATCATCTCGCCGACGACCACAGCGCCTGCGGTCTCTGCCAGTGACCGCAGTTCGCCGAGCGGGTCGCGCTCTTCAATATACCTGCCGGGCATATGCAGCGCGACAAGCACCGCGCGCTCTGCTACGACCTTGAGTTGTTCACGAAGCGGTTGCGACATTGAGAAGGTTTTCGGATTTCGCCCAAGCGTTGCCCGGAGCCAGCGAGCCGGGGCGGCCGACTGGTCATTCTAGCCGGCTCAAATGAGCATGAAATGATCACGTCGGTTCGTGCGTTGGTCCCAGAGCGGTCCCAACCGCGGCGCGTTTCTTCCGCGCTATGATCGAGACCTGAAGTGAGCACTCCAGCGGAGTCTCGAGAGCTGACCACTGACAGCCCTTCCACACCACACCATGCGCATCAAACGAATCATTGCCCCCGTTCTCATCGGCTTGCTGGCCGGCTCGATGCTGGTCCAGTTGCCGCTTGCGATCGCTGACCGCAGCGCAACCTATGACTGGTTCAATCCCATCATCGATATCCGTGACATCCTGATTCGCAGGCATGTGAAGGAACCGGACCTTGAAAAAATGCAGCGGGCGACGATCGAAGGCATGATTGCGTCGCTCGGTGATCCGCACACGATCTATGTTCAGCCGGAGCACCGTGCCGACTTCGAGAAGCAGCTGCACGGACGGTACGTCGGCATTGGCGCGGAGGTGAACACAATCGACGGCTATTTAACGATCGTCACCCCCATGGAGGGCTCACCCGCGCTGGAAGCAGGCGTCCTCGCAGGCGATATCGTGCTTGAGATTGACGGCGAGTCCACGTTCAATGTGCCGATCCAGGACTCCATTGATCGACTGCTGGGTGATCCCGGCACGCAGGTCGCGATCCGCGTTCGCCACCTTGACGGCAGCGAGGAAGACCTCTGGATTACACGCCGCCAGATCGTCACTCGGACGGTGCGCGGTCTCCTGCGCAAACCTGGCGCGAACGGCGGATGGATCTACTGCGTCGATGAGGAACTGGGCATCCATTATGTTCGGCTGACACAGTTTACGGAATCAACCGTCCACGATCTGGTGCAAGCGCTTGCCAGCGCGAATGAACGCGGCCTCAACGGACTCGTTCTTGACCTCCGCGACAATCCCGGCGGCTCGCTCCGCGCTGCGGTCGCGGTGGCTGATCTCTTCCTCGAGAAGGGCGTGATCGTAAGCAGCCATGACCGCCTCGATCAGGGCGAGGTGTTCATGGCAAAAGAGGAGGGAACACTGCCGCACTTCCCGATGGTTGTGCTCGTGAATAGTGCTTCTGCATCTGCTAGCGAAGTTGTCTCCGGCGCTCTTCAAGAGAACGGCCGGGCGAAGGTTCTCGGCACCCGGACGTTCGGCAAGGCGTCCGTTCAGGAAGTGCGACAGCTCCCGTTTGATCAGGGCACGCTCAAACTCACGATCGCTCACTACCACCTCCCGAGCGGACGCGATCTGAACCGCATGCCGGAGAGCACCGTCTGGGGCGTCGATCCAGACCCCGGGTTCGTGATGCCTGTCTCGGACGAGGAATATCTTGCGATGCTCCGCGCTCGCCGCGACTACGAGATCATTCAGGAATCGAACGGGGCCCCTTCATGTGCTGATCCGGAATGGATCCGCAATCATCTGCTTGATGAACAACTCGTCGCGGCGGTGGAATCAATACAAACCCGCATGCGGGGAGAGCAATGGCCTTCACCCGGCGAGGATGAGGCGACGCACGTTGCGTTTGATGAGGAACTCAAGCGCATCGCCCATGAGCGCAGCCGGCTCCTCGAGCGATTGGCAATGGTGGAAGAGCGCATGAAGGAACTCGACGACCTGGCGCAAGTCGCCGGCCGCGAGGATCTGATCCCCGACGACATTGACTTTGCACTTGGAACAGTGACGCTGCGCGACCGGCACGGCAACAAGGTCGGCACATTCAGAATCGACGGCGGCGATCTTGAACTCGCCCTGCAATCGTTGCGGCTCTCGCGCGTCGAAGAGTAGGCATGGTCAGGTGAAACCGCTGATGAATGCGGATGAACGCAGTTTGCAAAGAACTGGTGGCACCGGCATCTCGCCTGTGCGGACGCACGCTGCAGGAGGTGTGTCTCGCTGATTCTCGGCATCGAAACGAGTTGTGACGAGACCGCCGCCTCCGTCGTGCGCGATGGCCGGGAGGTGCTGAGCAACGTCGTCGCCACGCAGCACCATCTGCACGAGAAGTACGCCGGCGTCGTTCCCGAGATCGCCAGCCGAGCGCATCTTGAGCGCATCACACCGGTCGTGCGCGAAGCGCTTGACGTTGCCGACGTGCGCTACGACGACCTCGATGCCGTGGCTGTGGGCAACCGTCCCGGCTTGATCGGTTCGCTCATTGTCGGGGTGAGCGCTGCCAAGGCGCTGGCGTGGTCGTTAGGTATTCCATTGATCGGAATCGACCACGTCCACGCGCATCTCTACGCAGGCGTCCTTGATGACCGGGATGCCGAGTTCCCTGCGCTGGGTCTTGTTGTGTCCGGCGGGCATACATCGCTCTTTCTGCTCAAATCCTGGCTCGATGTGACGCGTCTTGGCAGAACGATTGATGACGCCGTCGGCGAAGCATACGACAAGGCCGCAACAATTCTCGATCTTGGTTACCCCGGCGGTCCCCGGCTCGACAAACTCGCGCGACTCGGCAATGAACATGCGCACGAGTTCCCCATCGCGATGCTCGACAAAACAAGTCTTGACTTCTCCTTCAGCGGTTTGAAGACGGCGCTCCTGTATGCGGTGCAGGGCACGCCCGGAGGTTCGCGCAGCCCGGCCGCTCCGCCGCAGGAACTTGATGATGTGCAGAAGGCCGACTTCGCTGCCTCGTTCCAAAGGGCGGCGATCACTGCTGTCATGCGCAAGGTGCGACGAGCGTTGAAGGTCCACAAGGTGCGCACGCTGCTCACCGGCGGCGGCGTGACCGCCAACAGCCGCTTGCGAGATGAACTCGAAGAACTCGGCAAAGCGCGCAACTTGGACGTGCGCCTTCCTCGCCTCGAGTTTTGCCTCGATAACGCTGCGATGATTGCAGGTCTTGCGTTCGAGCGCGCTCATGCATCGCGATTCGATTCGCTTGAACTTGCCGCCGCACCGCAGAGCGCCTTATAGCGAATCAGTGCGATCGAGCAGAAGATGCGGCGCAGACGCTGCTGCCAGCTCAACCGCGGCCTACCGGCACGCGGCTACTGGCCGGATCAGACTTCTCCATCATGACGCCTTAGAATCGACGCTCTTTCCATGGACACCCCGCGCAGGCCAACTCGAACCTCCCGCACCATGCGCCGGCGACCGCAGCAGCATGAGCTGCAGCAGCAGGCCGTGCGCGTGCCGGGCTTTCCCGATGATCTACCGGTCAGCGCCAAGCGCGTCGAGATCGCAAGCGCCATCCGCGATCATCAGGTCGTGATCGTCTGCGGCGAGACTGGCTCAGGAAAGACGACGCAGATTCCGAAGATTTGCCTCGCCATGGGGCGCGGCACCGGCGGGCGCGGGATCATCGGCCACACACAGCCGCGCCGCATCGCCGCGCGAAGTGTTGCCGCCCGCATTGCTGATGAATTGCAAACGCCGCTCGGCCAGGTGGCGGGCTACAAGATCAGGTTCTCCGACACGCTCAGCCGCAATGCGTCGGTGAAGATCATGACTGACGGCATTCTGCTCGCCGAGACCCGCCGCGATCCGCAGCTCCGCGCCTACGACACGCTGATCATTGACGAAGCGCACGAACGCTCGCTCAACATCGACTTCCTCCTGGGCTATCTCAAGCGCCTGCTACCGCGCCGGCGGGATCTCAAAGTCATCATCACTTCAGCGACAATCAACCCGCAAACGTTCAGTGAGCATTTCGGCGGGGCGCGCACCGCGCCGATTATCGAAGTCTCCGGCCGCACATACCCGGTGGAAGTACGCTACCGGCCGCTGGTGAGAGATGACCCTGAAGAGGATGATCGCGATCTGCGCCGTGGCGTTATCGATGCCGTTGATGAAGCGACTGCGCACGGGCCCGGCGATGCGCTGGTGTTCCTCTCCGGCGAGCGCGAGATACGCGAGATGTCCAAAGCGCTCGCCGGTCATCTTGGCGATGCTGCAGAAGTGCTGCCGCTCTTTGCACGGCTGAGCGCTGAGGAACAAAACCGCATCTTCGCGCCGCATAAGCAGCGCCGCATCATCCTCGCCACCAATGTCGCAGAGACTTCGCTGACCGTGCCGGGCATACGTTATGTGATTGATTCAGGCAAAGCGCGGATGAGCCGCTACTCGGCGCGGAACGGTGTGCAGCGATTGCCGATTGAGCCGATCAGCCGCGCTTCAGCCGATCAGCGCAAAGGGCGCTGCGGCCGCATCGGCCCCGGCGTGTGCATACGCCTCTATTCCGAAGACGACTTCACCGCGCGCGAGCAATACACGCCGCCCGAGATTCTCCGCGCCAACCTCGCCAGCGTTATCCTTCAGATGAAGTCGCTTCGATTGGGTCGCATCGAGGACTTCCCATTCGTGGAGCCGCCGCGCTGGGCGATGATCACTGATGGCTATTCCACGCTGCACGAACTGGGCGCGATAGACGAATGGGGCGAGATCACGCCGCTGGGCGACGAACTTGCGCGGTTGCCGATCGATCCGCGGCTGGGTCGGATGATCCTCGCATCGCGCGAAGAGGGTTCACTTAATGATGTGCTTATCATCGCAGCGGCTCTTTCCATACAGGATCCGCGCGAGCGGCCGCATGAGAAGCAGGAAGCGGCCGACCAGGCGCATCGCGAATTTCGGGATGAGAACTCCGACTTCGTAACGCTGCTGAACATCTGGCAGGCGTTTCAAACGCAATCGCGTGAACTTTCGCAAAGCCGCCTGCGCAAATGGTGCCGTGACCACTTTCTGTCTTATGTTCGCATGCGGGAATGGGTGGATGTGCATCATCAGTTGCGGGATTTGATTGCAGAGGCGGAAGTGACGGAGGGCTCTCGGCCGTCGGCTGCCAGCCGTCGGCACAGGTCCAAAGTCAAGGGCCGACAGCCGAAAGCCGACAGCCGCTCCGACTCGCTGCACCGTGCAATTCTTGCGGGGCTGCTCAGCAGAATCGGCGTCAAGCATCCGGAAACACATGAATACTCCGGCGCACACGGCAGGAAGTTTCACATCTTCCCCGGCTCGGGCCTGTTCAAGAATCCGCCGCAGTGGGTGATGGCTGCTGAGATTGTTGAAACGACGAAGACGTATGCCCACACGGTCGCGCGAATCTCTCCCAAATGGCTCGAACGCCTTACCCCGCATCTTGTCAAGAAGCGTTACGAAGAGCCGCACTGGCGCGAGAAGTCATCTGATGTCGCAGCGTTCGAGACGGTGACGCTCTTTGGCCTGGAGATCATCAAGAACCGCCGTGCTGCGTACGGCCCGATCGATCCCAAAGTATCGCGCGACATCTTCATTCGCAGCGGCTTGGTCGAAGAGCGCTTTCGCACCAATGCCCCATGGGCGAAGCACAATCGCAAACTGCTCTCGAACCTTCGAGCGATTGAGAGCAAAGCTCGCCGGCGAGGAGTGCTCATTGATGATGAACGCATCTTCGCACTCTACAACCCGATCATCCCAGAAGGCATGTACAGCGGCGCCTTGTTTGAAGCATGGCGGCGAAAGGCGGAGAAGAAGAACCCGCGCGTCCTTTTCCTCAAGCGCGAAGACCTGCTCGCCAACGAGCCGGACGATGTTACGGCCGAGCGCTATCCCGCGCGGCTCATTGTCAACGGCGCTCCCCTGCCGCTCACCTACCGCTTCGAACCCGGCCATGAAGAGGACGGCGTTACGCTTACCGTGCCCGCTTCCATGATCGACCAGGTTCCCGCGCAGCGGCTCGAATGGCTGGTGCCGGGCATGATCGAGGAGAAGATCGGCGCGCTCATTCGATCACTTCCCAAGTCGATTCGCCGCGATCTTGCCCCAGGCGCGACGGCTGAACTTGCAAGTACGTGCAACGAGATGGTTCGATTTGGCGAAGGCCCGCTCCTCGATGCGCTGGGCGATGTGCTGCATCGCTTGACCGGCATAGAGGTGCCCCGCGATGCGTGGAGCAGCGTTGATCTTCCTGCGCATCTGCTCATGAACATTCGCGCGGTTGATGATGCGGGGAAGACGCTTGCGAAAGGGCGCGATGTTGGCGAAGTCGCGGCGCAGGTGCGCAGCTCGACCCGGGGCGACGCTTCGCTTGGCCCCGGCTTGGGTGGCGCGCTTCCTGAAGGGCGATTCACTTCGTGGGACTTTGGTGAGATTCCTCAAGCGATCACCATGAAGCGTGGCGGGATTGATGTCACTGCGTATCCCGCCATCGTTGACGACACAGATGCCATTGTCATCCGCGCGATGCAAACGCCGCAGCAGGCGCAGCATGCCATGCGCAGCGGCCTTCGCCGGCTCATCATGCTCACGCACAACCGCGAGATGAAGGAACTCGCGCATCACCTGCCGAACCTTGATCGCATGGCCCTTGATTACGCAGCGCTCGGCCGCGGCGGTAAGGCGGAACTTGCGCAGCAGCTCCTCGCAGCGCTCATCAATCGCGCGTTTCTTGACCATGAGCAGGCATCTTCAGTGCGCGACAGGAAGAGCTTTAAGCGCATCGTCACCGACGGCTGGCATCGCACGGATGCGGCGATCAGCGAGGTGTGCGATGTCATCGGCCGCACGCTCACCACGGCCACAACGCTGCGCACCATGCTTGATGAACTTCGCGCCCCGCAACTCGCTCCATCATCTAGGGAGATCAAGCAGCATCTCGATCATCTGCTGGGCAAGGGATTCATCGCGCAGACGCCTTTCAATCGCCTCATGCACCTGCCGCGCTATCTGGAAGGCGACCGCCGCCGCATCACGAAGATCACCAGCGGAAAACTCACGCGCGATCGAGGGCTCGCAGCCGAGTACGAACCGCTCTGGCAGCGGTACCTCAAGCGCGAAGAATCAGCAGCACGGCAATCCATGCACGAGCCCCCCCTCGATGAGCATCGCTGGATGCTTGAGGAACTTCGCATTGCGCTGTTCGCGCAGGAACTGGGCACGGCAGTGCGCGTCTCGACCAAGCGGGTGGAGGAGCATTGGCGGACGCTTCCAACGCATCGATAGAGAGCGGATGACACGGAGGGCCACGGAGGGAGCAGAGCAGAAGAATAGAGAGAAGAGACGAAGAAGAGAGGTGAGGAGATCAAGCGAAGCAGAGATCGCTGACACCATCCCTGCTCTTCTCCGTGGCACTCCGTGTTTCAATGTTCTCATCGCCGAAACGGGGTACGATGCCATCATGTCCAACTCGCTCCAATCGCCTGCCTCGCAGCGTCAGCCGGTCGCTGCCGCGCCCGTCTTTCGCAATGTCCTCGAGATGATCGGCAACACGCCGATGCTCGAAGTCACCAAGATCGACACCGGCCCCTGCCGCCTCTTCCTCAAACTCGAATCCGCCAATCCCGGCTCTTCCATCAAGGACCGCATCGCGGTCGCCATGATCGAAGCGGCTGAGCGGGCCGGCACCATCACCCCCGGAAAGGGCGGCCACATCATCGAAGCCACCGCTGGCAACACCGGCATCGCGCTCGCCCTCGTCGCAGGCCAGAAGGGATACAAACTCACCGTCGTCATGCCCGACAAAATGTCCGGCGAGAAGATCTCCCATCTCCGCGCCATGGGCGCGGAAGTCGTCCTCACGCGCTCCGATGTCGCCAAGGGCCACCCTGAGTATTACCAGGACATGGCTGAAGCCCTCGCCAAGAAGACGCCCAACTCCCTCTACGTCAATCAGTTCGGCAACGAAGCCAATCCTCAAGCGCACTACGACACCACCGGCCCTGAAATCTGGGACCAGATGCAAGGCGACATCGACGCGTTCATTGCAGGCGTCGGCTCAGGCGGCACGCTCACCGGCGCAGGAAAATACCTGCGAGAGAAAAACCCCGACATCGACATCATCCTCGCAGACCCGGCCGGCTCCATCCTCGCGCCCCTCGTCAACTGCGGCGAAAAGGTCACCCCCGGAAGTTGGCTCGTCGAAGGCATGGGAGAAGACTTCGTGCCTGACATCCTCGATCTGTCCATCGTCTCGCGCGCCATTGCTGTCACCGACAAGGAAGCGTTCATCACCGCGCGGCAGCTGCTCATGAAGGAAGGCATCCTCGTGGGCTCATCGACAGGCAATCTCGTGGCCGCCGCCCTGCGCTACTGCCGCGAGCAGCCCCCCCACAAGGCGAAGCGTGTCGTGACCTTCGTCTGCGATCACGGGGCCAAGTACCTCTCCAAGATGTTCAACGACTTCTGGATGATCGATCAGGGCTTCCTCGAACGCCAGAAGTTCGGCGACATCCGCGACCTCATCGCCCGCAGACACCTCGACCGCGAGGACTTCACCCTCAAGACGTCCACGCCCCTCGCCCAAGCCATCCGCATGATGGCCCTCTACAGCGTCAGCCAGATGGCCGTCCTCGATGAGAACGACAAGGTCGTGGGCATCATCGATGAATCAGACATATTGATCGCCATGACTCATGACTGCGATGTCAAGACACGGCCGATCAGCGATTTCATGACACGTCGGCTGGAGACCATCCCGCCCACCGCCTCCGTCAACGACCTCATGCCCATCTTCAGGGCCGATCGTGTCGCGATCGTGGCCGATCGTGAGCACTTCTACGGCCTGATCACGAAGATCGACCTGATTCACTACCTGCGGGCGCAGTTGCCATGAGCAGACTCGACCTGACGACTGCGTAGATTGACCAGCGCATCAGGATCGCCACCTCTGGCAAAACGCAGCAGAGGAAACTGCAGTTTTGCGCGAGGAAACTGCAGTTTTAGGAGCAGAAACTGCAGATTCGTCGGAAGAAACTTGAGTTTGTTTCGGCCATTGCGCAACCCGCGGTCGCCGTCCTCATTTCAAAAAGCGACTTTTTTGTGGAAGTTTGGCAATCGTCGCACGTCTAATCCGATAGAACAAGTACGTGCCGGCGGCCATGTGTGGGCGGCGGGCAATGCATCTCCATCGGGCCCTCTGATCGGCCCTCGGCCGTTTCCGCACTCATGAGCCGGTACGCAATCATCTCCGACATTCACGGCAACCTTCAGGCCCTTGAAGAGGTGCTCGCTGCCCTATCGGAGATGGCGGTCGATGAGGTGATCTGCCTCGGCGATATCGTGGGGTACGGCCCTTCGCCCGGCGAATGCCTCGACCTCGTGAACCGCTGCTGCTCCGTGATGGTGCGCGGCAACCATGATGAAGCGGTCATCGACCCCGATCGGGCTGCGGAGTTCAACGGCGCCGCCAAGGCGGCCATTCATTGGACCAGGACTGCCCTCGGCCCGCTGCATCTTTCCGCACTGACCCGGCTGAAGCAGGTCGAGTATGTCGGCAAAGACATCATGTGCATCCACGATTGCCCCGCGCCCGCGCCGACCGATTACGTGCATGACGCGTTCATCGCATCGATGGCCTTCGCAGGCGTTGATCGGCCGATCTGCCTGCTCGGGCATACACATGTGCCGATCGTCTTCGAAGCGTGCGGCATATCGGGCAATGACGAAGTCGGCGAGCCGCTCCAGTCGAAGGATCTGCTCGTGCATCTGCCGATGGACGGCCAACCGGTGGAACTTGATCCGTCGAAGCGGTTTATCTGCAATCCGGGCTCGGTGGGCCAGCCGCGCGATGCCGATCCGCGCGCGAGTTTCGCGGTGCTTGATCTGAATGACTGGACATTCACGGTGCTTCGCAGGGAGTACGACATCGCATCGGTGCAGATGCAAACGCAGCGCGCGGGGTTGCCGCCGATCCTGGCGGAGCGCCTGGCGATCGGCGCGTAAGGCCGCTTGCGGCTTCGCACGCTCTTCAATGAAGTTCGACCCATGCTAAGCCGCAAGCGGCGACATGCGTTACATTCCACATCCTGATGGTGGAGAATAATCGGCTGCGCATCGTCTTCTTCGGCTCGGGCGCGTTCGGCGCGCCCACGCTCCGCCGCCTGATGCAGCAGCATGACATCGCGATGGTGGTGTCGCAACCCGATCGCCCCGCCGGCCGCAATCGCGTGCTTACGCCGACGCCGATTGCTGAACTTGCGCAGGATGCAGGTCTGAAGGTCTTCAAGCCCGAAGACCCGAATGAAGATGATTCAATCGAGCGCATCCGCGCTGCTGAGGCGCCCGTGTTCATCGTCATCGCCTACGGCCACAAACTCAGCGAGCCGTTGATAGAGGTTGCGGACCTCGCCATCAATCTGCACGGTTCACTGCTGCCCAAGTATCGCGGCGCTGCGCCGGTCCAGCGCGCGATGATGGCAGGCGAACATGAAACAGGCGTGAGCGTGATTAAGCTCGCCCAGCGCATGGATGCGGGCTTGATACTCGCCCAGCGGTCGATCACCATCGACCCGCTGGAAACAGCAGGCGAGTTGCACGACCGATTGGCAGAGCTCGGGCCGGAGGCGATTGAAAGCGTGCTGTGCGAGTACGTGAGCGGCGCGCTGGCGGGCAAGCCGCAGGACGAATCGCAGCGAAGCAGCGCGCCGAAACTCTCCAAGAGCGATGGCACGGTCGATTTCAATCAGCCGCCGCACATGGTGCGCTCGCGCATCCACGGCCTCACGCCCTGGCCCAGCTGCACTGTGCTGATTGATGGCAAGCCACTGAAAATCCTGCGCGTCAAGGAAGAACAAGGAGAGACGAGCGCACCGCCAGGGACAGTCCTCGAAGGCGGGCGCATCGCGTGTGCCCCCGGAACCGGAACCGTCCGCCTGCTCGAAGTGCAACCGCCCGGCGGCAGGCCGATGTCGTTTGAAGAGTACACGCGCGGCCATTCGCTTACAGTCGGAGAGAAATGCGTCTCACCATGACATGGATTGCGAGCACACTTTGGGATTTGATTACGCCGCAGAAGAAGCCGGTCAATGCTGCGGTGCGAGCGAAACCGCAGGCGCGGCCGAGGCCCGCTGCGAAGTCTTCCATGCAGTCGCGATACGATGCGCTTGTCATCGAGATGAAGAAGACCTACGGCATCCGCGTGCGCAAATGGCGCAGCAGTTCCAGCGGCTGCGCGTGGGAGATTCATTACTCCAACGGCTCAACCGCGCGGCTGCTCGAATCGCCTTACCCGAAAGGCCCAATGAGCTGCGCGATCTTTCTGCATGAAGTGGGCCACCATGCGATCGGCTTCAAGACGTACAAGCCGCGTTGTTTGGAAGAGTATTACGCATGGAAGTGGTCGCTGGACGCCATGCGCGAGCGCGGCTTCAACGTGACCGAAGCCGTCGAAAAGCGCATGGCCGAGTCGCTGCACTACGCAGTTGCCAAAGCACGCCGGCGCGGCTTGCGCAAACTTCCGCCGGAGCTTGCGCCATACGCGGCCCGGCCGGCTCGACGTTAGTTCAGAGCGATTGCCTGCCTTGAATGGCATCAGCAAGCACTGCCGGGCTGGCGTATTCGAGTTGCGAGCCGGCAGGCAGGCCGCGCGCCAGACGCGAAACCTTCACGCCGCGCTTGTGAAGTTCATCAGAGAGGTACAGTGCGGTGCTGTCGCCTTCAAGATTCGGATTGAGGCCGAGGATAACTTCCGCAACTGCAACGCCGCCGCAGTTGCGCTGCGGGTTCTCAACCCGCGCAAAGAGATCAGGCACCGTCAGGTCGGATGGTTCAACCCCGGCCAGCGGATCGATCTGTCCCATCAAGACGTGATACACACCCTTGTAAAGCCCGGTCTGCTCCAGAGAAATCAGATCGCGCGGCTGCTCGACAACAAGGACAAGCGAGCGATCCCGTTTCTCATCCGCGCACACGCTGCACACATCCGCATCCGTCAGGTTGAAGCAGACCCGGCAGTGCTTGACCTTCTGCTTGACATCCGACACCGCCTGGCTCAATCGCAACGCGTCGTTCTTCTGGGCTTTGAGGATGTAGAACGCCATGCGCTCGGCAGACCGCCGGCCGATGCCGGGCAGTTTCGTGAACTCATCGATCAATCGTTGAACTGGTTCGGGGTAGGCGGCCATGCGGTGGGGCATTTTATGATCTGTGGCGCGATGATGCCTCGGGAAATGTGTCCTCACCCTGATGGGTCTTCTGCTGTGGCGGCTCGGCCGCTCCTACCATTGCTTCCCGGCCATTCCAATCGCATCAGGATGCACACCATGATGAACACGCTCCTCCCACTGCTCCTCACCGCCATGATGTCCTTCGGTGCCCCGCTCGCAGCCGATCCGCCCTGCTGCGCTGGGCATGGCGATGCCGAGCACAAGCACGTTGATGCGAATGAACCGAAGTCACCCGGCGAGTGGCTCGATCGACTTGAGCAACAGGCCGGCAGTTTGAAGGCGTTCACCGCCAAGGTGCTCTACCAGCACTTCGATGATCTGCTCGGCAGACGCGAAACGCGCACCGGCAACATCATCTACAAGGTGGATGAGACCACCAGGAACACCTCATTCGCAGTGCTCTTTGAGCGGATCGTGGTGGGCAATCGTGCTGAGAATCGCGCCAAACACTACATTTTCGCTGATCGCTGGCTGGTTGAGATCGATCATGAAGCGAAGCAGTTCATCAAGCGCGAAGTCGTCCCGCCGGGCGAGGAACTTGATCCGTTGAAACTCGGCGAGGGGCCGATTCCGTTGCCGATCAGGCAGTCGCGGGAAGATGTCGAGGAGCGCTTCGAGGTTTCACTTGTTGAGTTGCCTGAGGAGCCGCCGCTCAACATCCTCAAGAATGTTGTCGGCCTGCGACTTGTTCCAAAGGAGAACACGCCAGAAGCCAAGGATTTTGAGCGCGTTGACGTCTTCTACGATCGCGAGAACGGCCTGCCCCTTGGCATCATTGCGATCGAGAAGAATGGTGATGAGAAAACCGTTCGCCTCGACAGCGTCAAGCACAACCCGCAACTGACGGATGAGCAACTCGCAAAGATCAGTATCGATGAGCCCAACCCGAGGGAGTGGGCCATTGATGTCGAACGCCTGCGCGGCTCGAACTGATTCATGTGTGGAACTACGGATGAACACGGATGAGTACGGATGGAGTAATGACGGTGACATGGGTCAACCGCAATCATCCGCAAAGCGTCTCCGGATGAATCGACGCTGTACCGCCGGTAGCCGCATACTGGAACGCCGCGATTGGCGTGGCCGGCGCACTGGATTCATAACGACCCATCTCAGGGCGGCGATGCGGCGCTTCATCCTGCTTTCTCTGTGCCTCTGCGCAGCTGCGGTTCAGAGCGCTCTCGCGCAGGAAACAATTCCGCGCGATGAAGCAGTCGAACGCGCCCTCAACGCCCCATGGCTCACTGATGAAGAACGCGCAACGCTGCGCGTCTTCCACGGCAGGTGGGATGAAGATGACCTGATCAACGCCGAGCTGCGGGCTATCGTCGCGCTCAACGCATGGCGTCTTGATGATGACATCTTTGATAATCCGGAAGTTCCTGTGGAACTTCGAGCCGAAGCGCTGCTCCGCGCCGGCGAGCTGCGCGAGGCGATCGGGTTGCTTGACGGCGCAGGGTCGATTCATGCAGCGCGCATTCGCGCTGAAGCATTTGAACAACTCGGTGAGTTTGCGCGAGCCAGCGAAGCGGTTGCTGATCCGGTCGCCCGGCTCCTGGCGCATCGTCTTGACGATGCAGCCGACCTGACGGAAGGCGTCCTCGCCATGCTGGTTCGCGCGCGTGTCGCAGGTCAGCCGTCCCGCGATTTCCAGACGATGATGGCGATGATCGGCCGCGCTCATCAGGAACTCGATCGCCTCTACTGGCCTGCGCGCGTTGTGGAAGCGCAGATTCTCATTGACAAAGACCGCAGGCAGGCGGCCATCGAGGCGCTCCGTGAGGCGATGGCGCAGAATCCGCGCGCCAGCGATGTCTGGTTCATGCTTGGCTCGATCGCGCTGGCGGCGTTTAACTTCGATGCAGCCCTTTCCGCAGTCGATGAACTGCGAGCCCTCAACAAGGCCCACCCGCTGGCTGATCTGCTTCAGGCGGAGATGCGTCTGGTGCAGGACGACCCTGACGGGGCCCTTGAGATACTGGATCCGCTAATCGCCGACTGGCCTCGCATGCGGCCGGCCATCGCGCTCGCCGCTGCCGCTCATGCGATTCGCTATGACGAAGACGCCATGGAAGCGGCGTTAGGGCAGCACGATGCGCTTGCACCGGGCAGCGCGCGGGCCTACTACACCGTCGGTCGCATGCTGTCCTTCAACCGTCAGTATGACGCCGCTGCAAGAGTTCTCGAAGAGGCGATACAGCGCGAACCGGCCTGGCCGCCACCGCAGATCGAACTCGGTTTGATGGAAATGCAATCCGGCCGAGATCACCGCGCTCACGACCTCCTCCGCCAGGTTCGTGAGCTCGATCCCTTCAACTACCGCGTCACCAACTCGCTGACATTGCTCGATGAGATCATCGAATACGAGCACATCGAGACCGACCACTTCATCATCCGCCACAAGCCGGGTATTGATCGAGTGGTAGCGGACCTCATGCCGGACCGGCTGGAAGCGCTCCACGAGATCGTGACGCAACGTCTGCAATTCGAACCGGATCGTAAGACGGTCATCGAACTCATGCCGGACCATCATCGCTTCGCGGTTCGCATCGCGGGCATGCCGCACATCCACACGATCGCGGCCTGCACGGGGCCCGTCATCGCTTTGGAAGTGCCGCGCGAAGGCAGGCAAGGTCAACACAGCGGACCGTTCGACTGGCCGCGCGTGTTGCAGCACGAGTACACGCACACCGTCACCCTGGCGCAGACGCGCAATCGGATACCGCACTGGCTCACCGAGGCCGCTGCCGTTGATATGGAGCGCGCCCCCCGCAACTACCAGACGCATCAGCTGCTGGCGAGCGCGCATGAAGCAGGCGAGCTGTTCTCGTTGGATGACATCAAATGGGCGTTCGTTCGCCCGCGTAGGCCACATGAACGCGGGCTTGCCTATGCCCAAGGTCACTGGATGGTTCAGTACATGAACCAGACCTTCGGCGAGGCCGCACTCATTCGGCTGCTGGCGCGATACTTCGAGGGCGAGCGCGAGGAACAGGCCATGCGCTCCGCGCTTGGGGTCACACGAGATGAGTTCTTTACCGGCTTTCTCGAATGGGCCGCTGAGGAGGTCAAATCATGGGGCATGGCCGGCTCTCCGACCATTGCTGAATTGATCGACGCTGTGTCATGGGACGATCCTGAACTCGCTGTTGATCTCGCTGCATCGAAGAAGGCGCGGCTTGATGCGATCGCCAGGCGGCTGCTCGATGAGATCGGTCGCCCTGCCGAAGAGAAGCGCGGCCGGCTTGAGGGTGATGACTGGCCCGCGCTGCGCAAGCCGCGCGTGCGCCTGACACCTGCGTTGATCGAACATTGGCTCATGGAGCATCCTGATCATCCGGATCTTCTTGAGCTGCACATTCGTCATCGCGATGATGCGGGCGCAGCGGAAGATGAGATGATTCCACTTCTCGAACGCTACGCGGCTCTGCGGCCGGTCGATCCCATGCCACACGAGCAGCTGGCGCGAATCTACCTTGCAAGCGACCATCCGACCGATGCGATACCTCATCTGGAATACCTTGATGCGCGAGAAGAGAACTCACCGGTTTTCGCAGCGCAGCTGGCCCGGCAGTATCGCGATCTAGGCGATCTTGATCGAGCGATGGCGAAAGCGGCGCGAGCGGTGAACATCAATCCATACCATGCCGCCAATCGTGAACTGACCGCAGCGGTGGCGATTCAGCAGCGTGATTATGAAACGGCGAAGATGCACCTGGAAGCGCTGACGCTCATCGAACCGGATCGCCCACGCCACGCCGAGCGACTGGCCGCACTCGAAAAGCTCAGAACTGCAGCGCCCTAGCGCGCCGCCACAACCTAATGCGACACAAGACCTGTGGACCTGTGGACCTGCGGACCTGTGGACCTGCGGACCTGTGGACCTGTGGACCTGTGGACTTGTGGACCTGTGGACCTGCCCTACGCCGCACACTTCTGCGCGTGCGGTTCATCCTCGGCTGCCAGCGACTGCAGCGCGCTGTACGCCGCGTACTTGTAAAGTTCCGCCAGGGAAGGGTAGTTGAAGCAGGAGTTGATGAGGTAGTCGATTCCCACGTTCGCAGCAATCAACGTCTGCGCCATGTGAATCAATTCAGTCGCATCTTCGCCGACGATCGAGGCCCCGATCAACGCGCGGGTCTGACGGTCAAAGACGCAGCGCAGCAATCCCTGATCATCGCCGAGCATCCGGCCGCGCACATTGCTTCGATACTCTGATCTCCCGAGCACAACCGCCCGCCCCTGATCATTTGCTTCCTTCGCGGTCAGCCCCACCATTGAAACGGCCGGGATCGTGTAGAGGCCGATCGGCGTGGTCTCTGCGAGCTTGTCCTTGAAACGGATGCCGAACATATGGCACGCAGCGATGCGCCCCTGCTCCATAGAAGTTGCCGCCAGAGCCGGAAAGCCGATCACGTCGCCGGCAGCGTAAATCGATTCCACGTTCGTGCGATAATGCTCGTCAACGAGGATCAAACCGCGCTCGCCCATTGAGACCCCAACCTCTTCCAGCCCGATGTTTGCGCTGTTGCTCGATCGACCTGCAGCCCACAACAGCACATCGCACGGCAACTTTGCGCCGCTTTCGAGATCAACCTCAAGGGGCGCCGTCATGGCTGCGTTGCCGTTCGCCGCATGACGAACACCTTCAACGGAATCTCCAAGGATGAACTCAACCCCCTGCTCTCGCATCGCCCGCACCAGGCGCTCACGACATTCGGGGTCGAGGAAGCCGAGGACGCTCCCGCTGGAGTGCACCAGCGTGACCTGCACCTCCATCTCCGCGAAGATCGATGCGTACTCCATCCCGATGACACCGCCGCCCACGATAACCATCGAACGAGGCAGGGATTCCAACTCCAGCACGCCGTCCGCATCGACGACGCCAGGTAAGTGAAATGGAATGTGCGCCGGTCGCAGAGGAGACGACCCCGTTGCGATGAGCATGTAATCGGCGGTGAGCCGCGTTCGCTGAGCAGCGCTGCTGGTTGAATCCGTTCCCTGCTGAACCACATCGATGGTGTGGGCATCGACAAGCCGGCCGAAGCCGCGGTGCACGTCGATTCCGTGTCGATCGAACGACTGTTCGATTCGGTCGTGCTCCTGCTGCTCGATGTAGTGCCGCTGCGCCATGAACTTCGCAATCGACACATCATGGTTGAGCGCAATCGCCTCAACGCCGGGGATCGGCCGTCGATTCATCGCGGAGAGCAGCAGCGCGGTCTCCCGGAGGGCCTTCGAGGGAATCGTGCCGGTATTGACCATCGCGCCGCCGGGACGCGCCGCCTTCTCAATGACCGCCACGCGCTTGCCGTAATACGCCGCCTGCGTGGCGGCCTTCTCACCGGCGGGTCCGCAGCCCAGACAGATGAGGTCGTAGGAATCCTGCACGGAGTCCGTTATCGGCCGAGTATCGGTGCGGCTTTACGGCAGTTTCACTCCTGAATCGACGCTTCGTCCACCTGAATATCTGTGCTCATCCATCAAGCAATGTCGGCTTCTTCCCTGGATTCACAATCCATCCCAGCCATTGAGCCGGTCATCGTGAATGCGGCATAACCGGTTTCGCT
Organism: uncultured Isosphaeraceae bacterium; assembly: GCA_964523675.1. Classification (GTDB taxonomy): domain Bacteria; phylum Planctomycetota; class Phycisphaerae; order Phycisphaerales; family SM1A02; genus CAZFZT01. The sequence continues at coordinate 23,095 of CAZFZT010000015.1, read as the reverse complement.
TCCAATACGCTCTGGCCGAGAACGGTCCTGTAATGCTCTGGAAGTCTGGCCGACAGCCGCTTCCATGAGATTGGTCGGGAGGTGAGGAATGACCGCCGGGCTCAGCGGCGGCCAAGTCATAAGGAGGTTTATCACGTGATTCAGGACTCCCGAAACGTGCACAACAGCGAAGTCAAACGCAAGACAGGAAGGCGGGGGTTTGCAGCAATGGACCCGGAGAAGCAGCGCGAAATCGCCAGGGCCGGCGGCAAGGCAGCGCATCAGAAAGGCCGGGCTCATGAGTTTTCCAGCGAAGAGGCGCGCGAAGCCGGGCGCAAAGGAGGCCAGGCCGTCAGCCAAAATCGTGAACATATGTCGCGCATCGGAGCGAAAGGGGGCCGCGCCTCTCGAGGGCGGCGAACAACCACTCCGCCACCATCTCAATCCGAGGCGTCGAAACAAGGCAACGGCAACAGTGAATCGTAACTCCATCGATTGCGGCCCGGTTCCGATGGAGTCGCCGCCCTTGCCGCGCTTCACTCACTTGATACGCGACGAGTAGAGTGAGATCACGCGAGAGATGACCGGCGACTGAGCTCGAGTTCAGAACGCCGGGCACGAAGATGATGAGGGTGTCGGCTCCGGCTGACGCCCTCATCTTTTCTTTACCCAGCTGATCTAACAAAGCCGCGAACACCGAGGCATGGCTACTTCCGCTTCTTGCGCTGCTTGAAGCGTGATTTGTGACTGGTCGTCTTTGTCGAAGCGCGACCGCCGCCAAGCGCAGGCAACCCCGACATGCCCAGGCCCGCCTGCGATTTCGACAGTTCGCGCATGGCCTTGATCTTTCCCATCGTCCCCATACCGGAACCGGACATCTGCTTTGTCATCTTCTGAACCATCTCAAACTGCTTCGTCAGCTTGTTGACATCAGCCGGCTGCGTTCCGGACCCGCTCGCCACGCGCTTGATTCTCGACTTGTTGAGCACCTTGATGTCATCGCGCTCGCGCTTCGTCATCGAGTTAACAATGCCCTCAAGCCGATCGAGCTGCTTGTCATCGATCTCCACATCTTTGAGCATCGACCCGACCCCCGGAAGGAGTCCCAACAGCTGCTTCATCGGCCCCATTCTGCGAATCGAGCGCAGCTGCTTGAGGAAGTCGTCCATCGACAGCTTCCCCTTCGCCATCTTCTCAGCCATACGCTCGGCTTCCTCCTCCGACACCTCCTGCTGCGCCTTCTCCACCAGGGAGACGACATCGCCCATGCCGAGGATTCTGCTCGCCATGCGCTCGGGGTGAAATTCCTCCAGCGCATCGTACTTCTCACCCACGCCCAGGAACTTGATCGGCGCTCCAGTGACCATCTTCACGGACAGCGCCGCCCCGCCGCGCGTGTCTGAGTCGAACTTCGTCAGGATCACGCCGTCGATCGCCAACCGCTCGTGAAAGGCCTTTGCAGAGTTGACCGCATCCTGCCCCACCATCGCATCCACGACCAGATAAATCTGATGCGGGCTCATCGTGCGGTTGACCGCATCGAGTTCGCCCATGAGTTCATCATTGATATGCAGCCGCCCTGCCGTATCCAGTATCAGCACATCAAACCGCTCCGCCCGCGCCTTCTTCAGCGCCCGCTGGCACACCTGCACCGCCACGCCGACGGCCTTGCCATATTCAGCAACCTTGTCCGGCTCGCCATAAAACTCGACCCTCGCATTGCCCCGCGCCTTCTGCTGCACATCCTCCACCACGATGCGAAGCTGCTCAACCGCAGCAGGACGCTGGAGGTCAGCCGCTGCGACCATGACGTTCTTGCCGCGCTGCTTGAGATACGCAGCGAGTTTGCCGCACGTGGTCGTCTTTCCTGAGCCCTGTAAGCCGCACATCATGATCACGGTCGGCCCGGGATCGACCATCATCACATGACTATCCACCGGCCCCATCAGGTCCATCAACTTCTGATGCACGATGCCGATCATCTCCTGCCCCGGCTTGAGCGACTTCGTCACTTCCTTACCGAGCGCATCAGCAACGACATCCTCACAGAATTTCTTCACCACATCCAGATGCACATCCGCCTCGAGCAGCGCAGTACGCACTTCGCGCATGGAATCGCGAATGTTGTCTTCGGTGATCCGCCCACGGCCGGCAAGGTTGCGGAAGACGGTGTTGAAGCGGTCGGAAAGGTTCTCGAACATGGGCAGGGATTGTAGTCGCCGCAGCGAGCCGGCTCGTGCCGAGGCGGGTACCACGCCACCCGCCAGATGGCACAGAGCAGAGCGAGTCCAATGACCGTGAGGAATGCGTGCCTGTGCCGGATTGTCCCGTCGCGGTTTGTCCCAGACCGTGGCGGTCGCGATGTAGCCGAAACGGTAAAATCAGCCGTGGCGATGTCGAGCAACCGTATTCGAACGGTGCTGAGGCGCATACGGCTAACGGCCGTCTTGCTCGCGCTGCTTGCCATTCTTGTTCTGCCGACGTGGAAGATTGCGACCGACTATGTTTCATCGAGCCGGATGTACACTTCTGGCGCTCGCAGTATCTCCATCCAGGGGCGCAGGGGTCGGGGCGGCATGTGGGAATCGGTCGACGCGATCGTGATGGACGGCACTCCCATCACGCGGTTGGAACAAAGGCATATTGACGAAGTCGAGTCGTGGCTTGATCAGGACCTGTTCGAATCGTTCCAGTATGACGACTCGCCGATCACTCCGGGCAGAGTCATCGAAGTCGGCCGAACGTGGCACATGGGTCCTGCACTCGCTGGCTGGTCATCTGCGATGCTGAGAACTTCGGCCGTCGCATTCTGCTTGCTGGTGCCGCTCTTTATCTTGACGGATTCCGCGCTGTACCTGCGGAGACAGTCCGGTCGGTGCCCTGAATGTGATTACGACCTTCGCGGATCGAGCGCCACTGGCTGCCCGGAATGCGGGTGGGCGCGGTGCGAGACATCGGAGTAGGCGGGTGGCGTGCTACCGCGCTAGCGGAAGCACGTTGCGCGCCAGTTCAACCGCGTGGTTCTGCTTCGCGTTACCACGCCATCCGCCGGGATGCGGCTTAGTGTTTGCGCCACCTATTCCCGTTGTTCCGCTCTGACTTCTTCCTGCTCTTCCCCGCGGCTTGCGCCGCTGCCCTTTCTAGCTCGCGTCGGTCCCTTGCAGTACGTCGGGACTCCTTCTCGACGAGCCCCGGCTTCAAAAGCGTCTGATAGAGGTGAAGCACGCGCGCCACTTGTTCCTCGCTTGCTGCCGGCTGCGGAAAAGTAACCGTGCCTTTCGCCGAGACAATCACAGGGATAGCCGCACCGGAGACCTCATGACGAATGAGAATGGACGCTGCTTGGCCCAGCGACTTGAGTGTCTCGTAAAGCTCGCTTTGATCCACGCCCGGACCAAAGAACGCAAGTGTTTCCATATTGGGCTGGTTGATCTGCGAAATCCAAATCCCATTCATCTCGCGGATTTGCGGACGGATAGCTTGGAAGTCTATGTGAAGGTAGTCGCTGCGGAAGCTAACGGGGTAAAGCTCGTTGAGTTCGTCAACGAGATTCTTCGCTACGACACCTCCCGACTTGCACACCAGTAGGTTCTCATTGCGCCAAAGCGTCAACAGGATTTCGTTCCGCTTGAAAAACTCATGGAACTCCGTTCCGTCGTAGAGGCGGCCCTCAACTCGCTTGAGCATCTCGTGATGAGACGTGTACCATTCAATCTCTCCCGAATCGTCGGATGATCCCTTAAACGAAACACGTGTTTGTGCGGGACGCACATTCCCTAGCATCACCTCTTCCTTGCGAAAGAGAACCGCGCCCTTGGTCGGCGCAGGAGGAAACTTGCGGAGTCGGAAGAGATTAAACGTCGTTGACATGAAAAGATCCCCGAAGCGATAGGCCGAAAATCGCCGACATCGCATAGATCGCCTGTGCTTGGACCTGGCTGGAAACAGTCACGCACTCTTTGGTCAACCGAACAGTGCTATCATCATGGCGAAACGATAAGAAGACTTGGTCCGCGGCATCCACGCGGAGCTCGTTGAGTAGGACGGCGGCGTACGGATTAACGCGGTTGAAGCGTGCCTCTATAGCGTACAATTCCTCTTCTGTGTGCTCAAGATTCTTTCGGATCGTATCGACCACAGGCATGAAAACTCGCTGTAGCACGTGGATACCATCGCGATAGCCAATTGTGACAGACTTGAAGCGAACCACCCACCATGTATCGAGTTGGGATTGTACCGGCCGTACCGTGAGACTGTATGAACGGTCAAGATCAATGGTAATGACGTCTGAAGGTTCATTGCGGAACACGCGATCTTCAGGGCGAGACGCCTGCAATTCGCCCAAGAGAACACTGATATCAGCATCCTCGACCGGGTCTTGCACTCGAAGTCTCACTTCTAGCGTCCAGTTGACAGAGGAATTGAGGAGCCAGAGTAAACCCTTGCGCGCCGAAAGGTCGGCCCAGCGCCACACCCCTAGGATCGACTGACCAGCAAGCACTACGAGTCCGACTAGGACGGCGAACTCTCCAAGGCGTGCGAATGGTTCGTGGACAACGATATGAAGCACCACAAGTAAGACCGTGACACCAGCCCATATGAATTGGAATACTCGCCGAACCATGATTAGCGCGCTTAGAACTGGGCTTACGTCTCACATCTTCTGCACATGCTCCTCATCCAGAATCTCCTGGACTGGGAGGAGTTTGATGATTCTGCCTGAGCGTTTGTAGATCGCGGCGGCTTCGCGCTCGGCGTCGATCGCGAAGCCGAACGCGCAGCGCCCGGCTCACCGGCTTCACGGCTTTGCTTTTCGGCTGCTTCCCGGTTGGCTGCTTCGCCATGCGGCCGATCCTAACAGGAAGCGATCGGGGCGGCAAGTGTCGTGGGCCGCTTCCATCAACAGGTGCGATGTTCGTGCGCTACGCCATCGAACTCGATCCGCCGTTGCCTGTTGAGCATGATGCCAATGAAGCGCAGATGATGCCGGGCGATGAGGGTGATGGTGAGGGCGACCAGACGCTGGTGTTTCGGCCGAAGCTCCGCGATGATGGCGTGTGGGGCTCGAACTGACGGCTCCGCTTCCTGGCGGTCGCGGCTCGTTGTGGGCGCGGCTCGTTGTGGTTTCGGCTCGTTGTGGTCGCGGCTCGTTGTGATGGGCAAAAATGAACGAACGCGACCGATCCCCGGAGGATCGGTGCGTTCGCCGTATCGTTGCAACTCAGACTACTGGACGTCTTTAGTTCACTGGCCGAACCGTCACCCGTGTGGTTTCGGTGCGGTGCAGATCGTCGTTGACGTACAGTCGAGAGACGATGATGTAGGTGCCGGGACGATCGTAACGAACCCGAGCAATGTGGCCGCCCTCTTCGGTCTCGAGCTCACCGCCGGGCGCATCCCATTCAACTCGCACATCGCGGCCGAGCGCATTGGTGGCATCGGCGGTGAGAACAACCACCTGGCCTGAGAGCACGCTCTGGTCGCTTGAGCGAACATTCAATTCGATGCCGTCAGCGGTCCAGGCGTTGACGGATTCGCGCTGCCGTGGCTGACAGGCCACCAGAGCGCCGGCGACTGCGGCAAGCGCCACCAGCGCCAGAGCCGATCTGAAATGTGTCGTGAACTGTGATCTCATTGTTGCATCCTTTCATCCTGTGCTGCGGCCGATTCAGGCAACGCAGCGTGAACGAGCATTTCGCGGGCGCCCGACCGCCGGACGCCGCCGCGATGCGGGGTGGTCTTAGTCTCGATCATGACGCTGCGGATCGCGCTCGCGCAGTCGATCGCGCATGCGATCTCGCATTGAGCGATCACGCTGCTGCTGGGCCTCAGGGAACACGCCGCTGGCCCACTCAACGTCGCGCGGCGTCGGCCACTTGTCCGTTTCGTACTCCGGCGCGCGCTCGAGCTGCTCCTGCGTCGCGTTGAGGACGACGCGATACTCTCCGTCGCCGGCCTGCGTGATGTTCAGCGCCTGCCAGGGCACAGCAACGTTTGACTGCCACATGCCGAGGAAGCCGCCGGTGCCGACGACTGCGAACTCGATGTCACCGCTTTCGACATCCATGGCGATGTTGTTGAGATCGCCCAAGCTTTCGCCGTCGCGATTCTCGATGGCTGTGCCGACAAGCTCAGCGGTGCGAACGAACATCGCGCCGGCTTGACCCTGCCCGCCGCTTCGCTGCGTCATGGTGTGAATCTCACCGGCGATGCGCCGGGCTTCCTGCTGCGCCTGCTGCTCCTGCACGCCGGCATCGCGCATGCGGATCTCGATCATCTGCTGAACACGTCGTTCCTCCGGCCGCTCACGCATGATCTGCTGTGCGAGTTCACGTGCGTGATCGCGCGCTTCTTCACGCTCCATGCCGACCCGGGTGAACGACTGCTCGAGCCGCTGCTGCATCTGAGTGGACTGGCCTTGATTCGACTGGCCCTGACCGGTTTGACCACTCTGACCCTGACGGTTCGGCTCACCCGACGCGCCTCTTTGCGTCATGGAGTGAATCTCGCCTGCGACACGCCGTGCTTCCTGCTGCGCCTGCTGCTCCTGCACGCCGGCATCTCGCATGCGGCCCTCAATCATCTGCTGAATGCGGCGTTCTTCAGGCCGTTCCTGCATGAACTGCTGCGCAAGTTCGCGTGCCTGATCGCGAGCTTCCTCACGCTCCATGCCGGCGCGGGTGAATGACTGCTCCAGACGTTGCTGCAGCTGTTGCACCTGATGTTGCTGCTGTTGCTGCGGGTTGGTCTGGCGCCACTGCTCGCGCTGCTGCTGACGATCCTGGCCGCGCATGCCCGGCCGCATACCCATGGCCGAACCGTAGTATTGATCGATCTCCTCGGCCCAGTCCTCGTTCGAGAAGTCCGGCCAGGATGTACGCTGAAAAGACGGCGCGGCTTCGAGTTCCGATCGGGTCACGTCGAGCACGAGACCGTCGAACATTGGACGCATTTGGAACGCATGCCATGGTACGGCGATGAGCGTATCGCCCACTCCCAGGAAGCCACCGACTGAAACGACGGCATGCGTTATCTTGCCGCTCTCCACATCCGCAATGAGCGTGTCGATGTTGCCGAGATTTTCACCCTGCATGTTCTCGACCGACTTGTTGTGGATGTCGGCGACATGATGAAGCATCACATCCGGCTGCGCAAGCCGCTCGCGGAGCGAACGCGAGTCCTGCTGTTGTTGGGCGCGCTGTTGTTGCTGCCGATCCGTCTGCCTGCGTTCGGTTTGCCTGCGATCAGGTTGTTGTTGCTGCGCCCAGCCGCTGGCGGCGATGCCTGCCGCGGCGGTGCATGAAATGAGTAAGGTAGTGAGCGGTTTCATAAAGTCTCCTTGTAGTGTCAGGTCAAATCGATTGGTCGTTCCAGTATGGCCCGCGCCGGAACGCACGGCCGCACAGTCAGTCTTCCTCTTCTGCTTCCTCGGCGCCTGCCGTCTCGGTGGCGCGGCTGTTGATGTCCGACTCGGCGAGATCAGTCAGCGTTTCATCGGTGGCCACTTCCTCATCGAGGGTTTGCTGAAGCAGCTCCGCCGCATCGCGGTAGCCGAGCATGTTGGCGAAGGTCCGCGCGGTGCCGTAACTGGCAATCTCGTAGTGTTCTGCGCGCTGCGCCGCTGCGATGATGGCTGCATCCAGCACTGCGGGCTCCGCGTCATATTGCAGCACTTCCTCGCCCTCCTCGATGATGCCTTCCATCGCGCGACACTTCTTGCCGCGCGGCGTTGCGTCGAGCTCATCACAGATTTTCTCGATCCGGTCGCGCTGCTTCTCCGTTACGGTGATGTGTTCTTCAATGGCCTGACGCAGCGCATCATCCGATGCCGCCTTCGCCATGCGCGGCAGCGCCTTGAGCAGTTGCGTCTCGGCGCTGTGCAGATCCTTGAGTTCCGCAACGAACAGGTCGTGGAGGTTGTTGAGTTTCATAGGCGGTGCTCCAATCCCGATCTCATTCTTTTGTGTGCCTGATGGTGTCGTGCCGGTGCGTTCATGCTTTGGCCTTGTGCAGCGCAACAGCGCGCTGACCAATTCGAATATACGTCCGGCAAATGCAAGAGTCAGGCGTGCGCAGCGTTTCGTCAGTCGAATACAACATCGTTCTTATCGCGACTTTCTCATGGAGCACCTGCCCGCGCAACGCCGCAGACGGCGAAGCCGTTCGCGCATCGGTTGGATTGACGAGGCGCGCGATCGGGCGAGAGTACGTACAAAGGAGAAACGGTCGCCGCATCTGCGACGACCGTCTCCGTTCATGTGCCGATTCGCAAGCTCGATCAGCGAATCAGTTGTTGCGCTGGCTGCCGCCGGCGCGGGTGTAGGTGATTTCCGCAACGCGGGTGGCGCTGCCGATGCCGTTGTCACGATAGATGTGGACGACGTGCTCATTGTCGCTGACAATGCGGAGCACCATGCGCGTGCCGTCCTGATCAAGACGCAGCTGTTCCTGACTCTGACCGGTGGTGCGAGTCTGCTGTCCGACCTGGGGCCCACCAGGGGTCTGGCGGTCGATCGGGCGCATGCCAGGACGGGTCGTGGTCCCAGGCAGTGTGATCTTCTCAGGATCGATGGTGTAGAACACCATCGCCTGCTGTGAGCTGTCATACTTCGCAATGCCGTAGTTCAACATGCTCTTGGTGTTGTCAGCCCAGACCATGCAAAGGTCGCCGGTCGGACCTTCGAAGGCGAACATGCCGTGGCCTTCGTACTCATCACCATCGCGCAGGTTGATCTCGCTCTGCTGACCGGACTGCGTCTGTCGCTGGAGGCCGGGCCGCGTTGATTGGCCTTCTGATTCAAGCTTGAAGGTCAATTCTTCCTGGAGGAAGTTTTCATTGAGCTTCCATGAGCGCTTCGCGTTTCCTTCGCCGGTGAACTGCGCTTGACCTTGACCTTGCGCGGTCGTTCGGCCGGGCGTGGTCGTGGCGCGATCGCGGTCTCGACTTGGCGTCTGTCCCTGCTGGCCGGGGCGGATCGGATCAGCGGTGGGATCATCCTCGGGATCAAGTTCGCGGCCGGAATCGGTGTCACGGATCAGAGTCGAAACCTGTCCTGCAACGCGCTGCGCTTCCTGCTGCGCTTGCGTCTGTGAAACACCCGCTCGCGTCATCTCCTGCTGAATCATCTGCTGAAGCTCTTGCCGCTCCGGCTTCTCGCGATTGATGCGCAGAGCCAATTGCTGCGCGTGCGTCTGCGCCTGCTGCTGACTCACGCCCGCTCGCACAAAGGCCTGCTCGAGCTGCTGCTGAATCTGCTGCTGGGTGCGCTGCTGATTCTCCTGGCCGCCGGGGCGTTGACCTGGCTGTTGTCCGGGGCTCTGGCCGGTGCGCGTCATCTTCGACTTCTCGAATGCATCCATGTCGTAGATCGTCACTTCGACATCCCAGTTGCCTTCGAGCTGGCTCAGGAACTCCTTGCCGTTGACCGGCGAGGCCTGCCCGGGCCTTGTCTGTTGCTGTTGTCCGGTCTGCTGCGCCAGCGCGCTGCCGGCGGTCAGACCGATGGTGGCGCACATCGCGCCTGTAAAGAGCAATTTCCGATAGGTCATGTTGCGGTCTCCTTGTGTCAACGGTTCACTTCCGAATCATGCAGCCCCACACGCAAGGGGCGCGTCTCGTCCATTCGAGTCGCTTGAGCGTCACGGCCCAAACTCCTTCCATTAGGTCGCCAGTGCGGCGGGCTCTCCATAGGAAAGGGAATTGTCTTTCGCTCGTGCCACCAAACGCCTGCACGGGTGTGCGCCGTGCCTCCTCGCTCGCGCAACGCCCATGGCCAAAGACCGAACGGAGCCGCCGCTCGAAAAGCGGTTTCTCCAGCGCGCATTGCGCGCGACCAACCGCCCTTTGCACCTTCCCTAAGGATTCGGGCCACGTTCCTATTCCGGGCCGTAGATGCCTGCTGTACGCTCTGCCGTGATGTTGAGTCTGTTCACAGCAACCTTCAATCGACGCGTCACCGCCGCCCAATTCCTAAGAACTGCGCGGCACGGCCGTTTCTTGCGGGTATGCTACGTACTAGAGAGTTTGAGGAAAGAGGCGAGCCACGCCCGAACACCCCGGAGCCAACCATGTTGACAATGCGAAAGACGATCCGAGTACTTTGCGTGGACGACCACGCCACCCTCGTTCAGGGACTTCAGAAACAACTCGAAGCAACGCGCGATATTGAATTTGTCGGTCGGCTCGGTTCGGCCGAAGATCTCGTCGCCGAAGCCAAGCGCACCAATGCCAATGTGGTGGTCATCGACATTGAGATGCCGGGCCCCGATCCATTCGAAGCGATGGAAGATCTTCATCGGCAGTGCCCCAACACGCGAGCCGTGGTGTTGAGCGCGTATGTGCGCGACCACTACATCGATGCGGCCGTCAACGCCGGCGCGTGGGGTTACCTGTGCAAGAACGACGATCCGGAGACCATCGTGGATGCCATCCGCAAGGTGTCTTCAGGTGAATTCGTTTTCGGTCCGGCTGTGATGGGACGCTGCTCCGTCAAGAAGAAGGGCACGCTCACTCCCGCCAATAAGCCCGTTTCAAAGCTTCAAGCCCTCACTGCACGGGAACAGCAGATCCTGCGCATGATTGGCAAAGGCATGAGCCGGGCTGAAATTGCCAAGACGCTCCACCGATCGCCCAAGACGATTGACGCACATCGCGCTTCGATCATGGAGAAGATGAACATTCACGACCGCGTTGAGCTCGTGCTCTACGCTGTGCGTGAAGGGCTGGTTGAGGCCTGAGCGAATCGTCTTCTGAAAGAGCATGTTGTGAAACGAAAGACAGCGGGCGGACTTCGGTCCGCCCGCTGCATTTGTATGGATTCCAGCAGCGCTCGTTCAGTTCAGTGCTGCTGCGCTTGCACCGCCTCCTGCGACGGCGTGTCACTGGTTTGCTTTGACTTTGCCTTCGCCTTGGCCTTTGGAGCCGTGTCGCCGCTTTCAGGAGTTGCCGTGCTCTCCTCGGATGGATCGCCCGGCTGAGCAGAGGCGGCGACATCCTGCTTCACTTCCTCCTTCGAGACGGCCTTGTCCTTCTCCAGCTTTCGCTTGTACTGCTCGACCTTCACCTTGTCAGGCGAGAGGATCATCGTCAGACGCCGACCAGCCAGGCGCGGCGGAATCTCGACCTTCGCCAGCTCGGACATCTGCTCGACAATCTCCTTCATGCGCTGAAAGCCGCGGTCCTTGTGCATCATCTCGCGGCCGCGAAAGTTCTGCACGATCTGGACCTTGTGGCCTTCGAGGAGGAACTTCTTCGCCTGGTTGAGGCGAATCTGAATGTCGTGCGGGTCGATCTTCATCGATCGGCCGAGCCGAACTTCCTTCAACTCGCTGGTCTTGGACTTGGCCTTGGTGGCCTTGTCCTTTTTGGCCTGCTCGTATTTGTACTTGCCGTAGTCAAGGATGCGGCAAACCGGCGGCGTGGAGTCCGAAGCGACCTCAACGAGATCGAGCCCCGCCTCGTAGGCGCGGCGAAGCGCCTGGATGGTGTCCACAACCCCTACCATTTCATTGTTTTCATCGATCAGGCGAACGGGATTCGCGCGAATGCGTTCGTTGATGTTGGGCCCGCGATCGAAACGATCTCCCGGGCGAAAAAAGCGTCGGCGTGCGATGGTTCAGGTCTCCTTTGAGTGGGTCAAAACGTACAACACCCGCTACGGTTTCGCTCGTGCTCCGCAGGGGCAGACAATACATTGGTCATTGAACTGATGCGACATTAACGCGCATAAAGCACGGGTTCCCCAAAAGCGGGCGCGGCAGACGCGCTTCTCCGCATAGAACTGGTTATGACTCGCATCAGCAGAAAAATACTCCAGAACTAGCCGGCTGGTCCAACGTCCAGCCACGTTATCAGAGTACCTTCAGATCGGCCGTCAGGCAAATGAAGTTGAGCAAATTTCGGGACTCGTACGCAGCACACACCAGGGACGTTGCCATTTCTGGGTCGCTCAGGCGACCTCTACGCCCTCAAAATGCTCACTCAACACGTTCAGCTCGCCACGACTGGCAATCTCGCGCCGGATCGTTTCCACAAATGCATCCAGCGGCAGCGAGCCAAGATCCTTCATGATGCCCCGCGCTCGAACGCTCACGGCATGTTGCTCCGCATCGCGCGGCCCGACGATGAGCAGATACGGAATCTTCCACTCCGTCGCTTCGCGAATCTTGGCCTGAATGCGCTCGCTCGATTCGTCAATCGTCGCGCGGACGCCGATCTCCTTGAGCTGACGCAACACCTCCCGGCCGTAGTCAACCGACTTCTCGCTGATCGGCAGCACGCGCACCTGCTCGGGGGCAAGCCATGTCGGAAACGCACCCGCAAAATGCTCGATGAGCACGCCAACGAACCGCTCGAACGAACCGAACGGCGCGCGATGCACCATCACCGGCCGGTGCGGCGCGTTGTCCGGCCCGATGTACGTCAAATCAAATCGCTCAGGCAGGTTGTAATCACACTGCACGGTGCCGAGTTGCCACTCCCGGCCAACGACATCGCGCACCACGAAGTCGATCTTCGGGCCGTAGAACGCCGCTTCGCCCGCTTCCTCTGAGAACGACACACCCAAGCCGCGCGCAGCTTCGCGGCAGGCCTGCTCCGCCTTGTCCCAGTTCTCCGGCTTGCCGACGTACTTGCTCGAATCCGGATCGCGCAGGCCGACGCGCACACGGTAGTCCTGCATCCCAAGCGTGCCGAAGATGATCTTCACCAGCGAGATGCAACCGTTAAGCTCCTCCTGTAACTGATCTTCGGTGCAGAAGATGTGCGCATCATCCTGGGTGATGGAGCGCACGCGCGTCAGGCCGCCGATTTCGCCCGACTGCTCCCATCGGTACACCGTGCCGAACTCCGCTAAGCGCACCGGCAGATCGCGATAGGAATGCGGCTGGGAGGCGAAGATCTTGATGTGATGCGGGCAGTTCATCGGCTTGAGCAGGTAGCCGTCGATCTCGCCTTGCTTCATCATGTTCGCAAGCTGCGAGCATGAGCAGCCCTCATCCGCGAGCGCCTTCATCTGCTCGTGGTCGATCATGGGCGGGTACTGGCTGTCCTGGTAGTACGGGAAGTGGCCGCTGGTCTTATACAGACCGAGTTTGCCGATGTGCGGCGTGAAGACCTGGCGATAGCCCTGCTTGCGCAGTTCCTCACTGATGAAGTTCATCAGTTCCTGCCGCACCACCGCGCCGTTGGGCGTCCACAGCGCAAGCCCCGAGCCGACCGCTTCATCGAAGTGAAACAGTTGCAGCTGCTTGCCGATGACGCGGTGATCGCGCTTGCGCGCTTCTTCGAGTTGATTGAGGTAGCGGTCGAGTTGCTTGGGATCGGCGAATGCGGTGCCATACACGCGCAGCAGGCGATCGGAGTTCGCATCGCCATGCCAGTACGATGATGCGAGCGACATGATCTTGAACGCCCCCGGAAGGATGCGCGATGTTGAAGGCACGTGGGGTCCCCGACACAAATCCTCAAATTTGCCTTCCTCCAATAGCCGCGTGGCGGAAGCCCGCGGATCGGCGTGCGCACCGGTCACATACCACGACAGCCGATCCGACCCGGCTTCGACCGCACGCTGGGCGTTGTCAATCTTGTACTTGCTCCCCTCCCCTTCCAACTTCTTCATACCCTCATCAACAGGCAACTCATACCGCGTGAACGGCCGATCCTCCGCGATGATCTTCGCCATCTCCGCTTCAATGCGTTCAAAGTCCGCGCTCGAAATGCTCACGCCTTCAGGCACGTAGATGTCGTAATAGAAACCATTCTCGACCGGCGGGCCATAGACAAGTTGCACGCCAGGGAACAGGCGCTGAATGGCCTCCGCCATGACGTGGGCGCAGCTGTGGCGAATCAGATACAGCGCATCATCGGTGGACTCGCCGCTCTTGCGGTCAATCGGCGTGACGATCGCCAACTCGGCATCGTGATCGATCACCGCGCCCAGATCGCGCAGTTCGTTGTCAATCTTCGCGCCGATCGCGGCCTTGGCGAGACCTGCGCCGATGTCGGCCGCCACTTCTGCAGCGGTGATCGGCTTGTCGTACTCTCGAATGCTGCCATCAGGCAGTGTAATCTTGGGCATTGGAAAAAGTGTTCAGAAGGGTCGGTCAATGTCAGCGATGGCCGGGCGTGCGGCAGCCCATGGTTTAGCGTGTCGCATTCGGGGCGTCGCGTCGCTCGTGCCCCGGCTTGTGAATCATCATCCTATCCGCAATAAACTTGATCGGCCTGCCCCCAGCCGTCGTTTGAGCATCTGTTCATTCCCCACTATATTGGGCGGCCCGGCTTTCACCCGTCAACCCTTATGATCTGCCCCTACTGCGGAGAAGACAACGACAAGGTCATCGACAGCCGCGCTTCGGACGGCGGGTTCGTCGTGCGCCGCCGCCGCGAGTGCCTGGCGTGCAGCAAACGATACACCACCTACGAGCGCGTTGAACGCGCCGCCCGGTTGATGGTTGTCAAGAAAGACGGCACGCGCGTGCCCTTCGATGCCCAGAACATTCTCCGCAGCGTTCAGGCAGCATGCGGCAAGCGGCCGGTTCCCGAAGAGAGGAAGCTCGAACTGGTCCAGCAGATCGAAGATGACCTTCATCGCGAGTTCGATCGGGAAGTGCCGAGCGAGGAGATCGGGAATCGTGTCATCGGCAAGCTGCGCGAAATCGATGCAATTGCCTACATCCGCTACGCCAGCGAGTACTACGACTTCCGCACGGTCGATGAGTTCGCCGCAGAGATTACCGAGATGAAGAGCCGCGCGCCAAGTCTGCCCAACCAGCAGGAGCTGTTCAAAGAGGGATCGTGATTGAGCTGTTTCACGCGCATCTCGGCACCCGTCGTGACCATCCTGATCTTTCTACTTGGCTGCCGGAGCGGTCCACCTGACACGGCGCCAGCAGGAGCTAATCCGATTCCGAGAATCCTCATCTTCCATCATGCACTCGGAGTTTCGCCCGGCATTACTGCATTCGCGGAGCACCTGCGCGATGCGGGTTACGCGGTCAAAGTCCCTGACCTGTTCGACGGCCGCACATTCTCCGCAATTGAAGAAGGCGTCGCGTATGCTGAAACAGTCGGCTTCGACACGATCATCGAACGCGGCGTCGCGGCGGTGGACGACAATGAACCCATGGTCGTTATCGGCTTTTCGCTCGGCGTCATGCCTGCCCAGAAACTTGCGCAAACACGACCCCCTGTCGTCGCGGCGATTCTCTGCCACTCGGCCGTGCCACTGGAAACCTTCGGCGAGGCCTGGCCCCAGGGTGTAAAGCTGCAGCTTCATCTCGTTGAGCATGATCCCTGGGCAGAGGAAGACCTCGACGTAGCTCGCGCGCTCGCGGCGGCGGCTAATGGCACGCTGTTTCTCTACCAAGGCACCGGACACCTCGTGTCTGATCCGAGCCATACAGATTACGACGAGACGATTGCTCAGGAGATCATGAAGCGAACGCTGCGACTGCTCGACTCGCTCCACTGAGCACTGTCTCAGCCCCACAGCCATCGCACGCCTTCGATGCCGTAGTAGGTGACAACCGTGACGCCGACGGTCCACAGCACCATCGACGCGAGCATCCAGAAGATGACAGCCCGCCGCGGCGCGCCGGAGAGCAGCGCGATCGCGGTCGCCAGATGCACACCGGTCACGAGCGGAGCAAGCAGTGCGAGCCCCGGCAGGCCGTAGCGGTTCCACAGCCGCCGCGCCCACTCGCCCCGCTTTGAGTGCGGCTGCTCATCGAGCGGCTCGCCCTTTGCGGCTCGTCGCTTCGCTCGCCATGCACGCCACCAGCCGTGCAACCACACAATCGGCAGCACGCTTGCCGTGTTGCCGGCAAACACAACAATCGCCAGCGGCACCGGCGGCAAACCCCACGCCAGACCGAGCGGGATCACCACGAGCAGTTCGATCCACGGCGTCGCCGCAAGGCCGAACGCGACGATCAATTCCCAGATCATGCGTTCGCTGCCATCTGCTTCATGAACTCATCAGCGCGGCGTTTCATCTCATCGGGCGGCACATCTTCCTTGTGCGTCGCAATGTTCCAGATGTGACCGAACGGGTCTTCGATCTGCCCGCTGCGGTCGCCGTAGAAGCGGTCCTCGAGTTCCTCGCGCACCTTGGCCCCGGCTGCGACGGCCTTGTTGAAGACCGCATCGCAATCTTCGACGTACAGCATGATCGACACAGGCGTGCCGCCGATTGACCTGGCAGATTTGAAGCCGCCCTCGGGACATTCGTCGGCAATCATGATGGGCGAGTCGCCGATCTTGATTTCCGCATGCGCGACGCCGCCGCCGGGCATCTCCATGCGCAGCAGTTCTTCTGCGCCGAAGGCCTCCTTGTAAAACTCGATCGCCTTCGCGGCATTGTCGTGCACGAGGTACGGCGTAACGCTGTGGTAACCATCTGGAATGGGTTTGACTGCCATGATGAACTCCTTTGTTGAGGGACACCTCACGTGAATCGTAGCATTCAACCCCCCGCCACTGACTGGGGCTAAGTGGCAGCCACTCGAGAAACGCCGCGATACAGGCAGCATACGCCGAAGGTGAGCGCAAGTGCCGATTCATTTGCGAACCCGGCATTGCGCATCAGCATCAACATATGCTCGCGATCGCCGCCTTCGAATGTCGCAACCGACTTCGGCAGATAGTGATACGCGCCGCTCCTGCCGCCTGCACCGGCCAGCAGCGTCGCAGTAATCGGCATGATGCGATTGCAATAGATCGCATTGAGCGTGCGCAATAGCCCGTTACGCGGCTGGCTGAACTCAAGAACGACCAACCGCCCGCCCGGCCGCATCACGCGCCGAAACTCCTCTAGCGCCTTGGCCGGCTCCGCCACATTGCGTATGCCAAACGCAATCGAAACAACATCGAACGACGCATCATCAAACGGCAGATTCATCGCATCGCCTTGCACGTACTCCGGCGTAGGCATGCCTTGTCGCCGCTCGCGCTTCGCTGCTTTTTCCCGTGCAACATCAAGCATTTCCGGCGTGAAGTCGAGGCCGACCACGCGCTTCGGGCGCGGCCGGGCGCGGCAGAACGCTTCGGTCAGGTCGCCCGTGCCGCACGCGACATCAAGCACGTGGTCGCCTGCCGTCAACCCCGACAGTGCAACCGCCCGCCGGCGCCACGCTTGGTCACGTCCAATCGAATGAAGCCGATTGTTGAGGTCATACCGCCGCGCGATGGCGGCGAACATGCGGCGGACTCGGTCCGGTTTATCCTCAGCGAGATGAGGATTTCGCCTCAAATCGCTCTCAGACCAGGCCGGATCGGAAGATGGCGGTGACACATGGGTCATTTTGTGGGATGATACGGTGAGACGGTCACGAAGCGACTGCCGTGGCGCACGGTCGAAGTCTATCACGAGCCCAACCCGCTGGAGATACTCAGCATGTACAACGCTGCAAGGATCGCACTCGCCGCAATTACGCTCTCGGCTGCCGGGCTCACCGGCTGTCAGACGAACCCCGCCACCGGCCGGAGCCAGTTCGTCATGATCTCATCGTCCCAAGCGGCCCAACTTGGCGACGAAGCCAAGCCGCAGCTCGTGCAGGAGTATGGCGGTGAGATTCCCAACGCAAGCGTGCGGCAATACGTCAGCCAGGTGGGCAGCGCGCTCGCAGCGCGCGTCGAGCCGGAGTTCGATGACATCCAGTGGACATTTACCGTGCTCGACTCGGATGTCATCAACGCCTTCGCTCTGCCGGGCGGCCACGTGTTCATCAGCCGCGGGCTTTTGGCGCGCTTCGAGAACGAAGCGCAGTTGGCGGGCGTGCTTGGGCACGAAATCGGACACGTCACCGGCCAACACGTCGATGAGCGCATCAGCCAGTCGATGGCGGTGGAGCTTGGTCTTGGCGCGCTCGGCCAGTTGACGGAGTCACAACTCCTGCTGCTCGGCGCGCAGCTCGCCACCGGTGGGTATCAGCTTTCATTCGGGCGAAGCCAGGAAATCGAGGCGGACGACCTCGGCCTGCGCTACATGGTCGAGGCGGGCTATGACCCGCGCGGAATGTTGCAGGTTCTTGATGTCCTGGTGGAAGCATCGCAGGGCGGCGCGCCGCCGGAGTTCCTCTCGACGCATCCGCATCCGCAGACGCGCATCGAGAACGTGACACGCCTCATTGAGCGGAATTATCAGAACACGCAAAACAACCCGCAGTACGACCTGCACCGCGAGCGCTTCCAGCAGCAGGCCGCCCCGCACCTGAGCGCGCATGAGGGGTCGCATCCCGGAGCGCTTGCGATCATGATGCACGCGGAGGGCTGTTCGTGCGGGCACCACTGAAGTCGCAGCCATAGCACCCCAATAGCCGCGTGGCAGCAGCCCGCGGTTGAGCGTTCGCATCGTCCCGCACGCCCGTAGCCGCCGTTCAGCATTCTTCCGCGCGCGCTGTCGCTTCCACTCGCGCCTCATGGTGGAGGACCACTACACCATGAGCGACCTCAGAACCATCGCGCGAAAACTTGACGCACTGTCCGATCAGGTGCGCAGCACCGACCGCAAAGTCGAGACGATCAAGCAGCATCTCGTCGGCACGCTCGATGAGCGCGGCCTGACGCGGCGCGTCGAAGATCTTGAAACCAATGAACAGAAGCGCGCCCGCTACGTCACCGCCGCGCTGCTCGCTGCTGTGACCGCGCTCGTCACGTGGCCGTTCCGATTGCTTTGGAATGCAATTGCGGGAGGAGGAGATTGAGCCATCCACTTCCCAACGCTCTTTGCGCAGCGCTGCTTCTTGCAACATGCGGCTGTCAGCGCGCCACGCAGCGCATCGATCGTGAACAGACCCGCATCGATTCGCTTGCGCGCCAAACGATCGAAGAATTGACGCAGTCGATTAACCACATTGACGAAGCGTCTGCGTTCATCGCCATCGATTCAGAAGCGCAGGCGCATCTCACACGGTCGCTCGATCATCAACATGCTGCAATTGCGAATCAACAGGCGATCGCCGCCGCAGCCGGCCGAACGCGCTCGCGGCTCGTCCATGTCGAGGACAAGGTTCATCCGATGGTGCGCATCGCGCAGACATGGGGATCGGCCGCACTTATCGCTGCGATTATCGCGCTCCTTGCATACCTCGGCGTCGGACCGCTCATACGGCGCGGCTTCCAGGCGCTCGGCCTGCTCATTCCGAAGCCGGTGCGCACCGATGCCAAGTTCGACGCAGAATCAATCACAGCCGGGACGGCCGGGCCGACGCAGCGCGAGCGCATCGCCGCACGACGTGCTGCGGATCGGGTGTATGACCGTGCATTCTCTCGCGCAAAGGCGAGAACATGATGTGCATCGAGCGAGGTGAAGTGGTTTAGCCGCGACGCGCAGCGGAGCG
This sequence comes from uncultured Isosphaeraceae bacterium, assembly GCA_964523675.1. Taxonomy (GTDB): domain Bacteria; phylum Planctomycetota; class Phycisphaerae; order Phycisphaerales; family SM1A02; genus CAZFZT01. The sequence goes on along the minus strand of CAZFZT010000015.1, from coordinate 3,775 downwards.
TTTCCGGCACAGGGCAATCGCGTACTCTTAGTGGCACGGGCTTCCAGCCCATGCGAGCGAGCATGCGCACGGGCAGAATGCCCGTGCCACTCTCCTGAAAACGCGTTTGCCCTCCGCTTCCGGCAAGACCGCTCCATCACGACTCCTCGCACTGCTACAATCCCGCTTATGGCCAAAGCCAACGGCTACAGCGGCAGTTACACGCTCACCTTCGAGCAGCCGGCGATCGAGCTTGAGAAACAGATCGCCGCGCTCGAGGCGCGCGATGATGCTGATGCCTACGCCGAGGAACTCGCCAATCTTCGCACCAGCCGCGATTCGCTGCTTGCGAAACTCTACACCGACCTTCGCGCGGTCGATACCGTGCGCGTTGCGCGACATCCAGCCAGGCCGCAGACCTCCGATTACATCCAGATGATCTGCCGCGACTTCCGTGAACTCCACGGCGACCGGCACTTTGGTGACGACCCGGCGATCATCACCGGCCTTGCCCGCCTCGGGCCGCACAAATGCATGGTGGTCGGCCACCAGAAAGGCAAGTCCACGCAGGAAAAGGTCGCGTGCCACTTCGGCTGCGCTCATCCTGAGGGGTACCGCAAAGCCCTGCACAAGATGAAACTGGCGGAGAAGTTCGGCCTGCCCATCGTCACCTTCATCGACACGCCCGGCGCATATCCCGGTCTCAAGGCGGAAGAGCGCGGCCAGGCCGAGGCGATCGCCATGAACCTGCGCGAGATGAGCCGGCTGAAGACGCCGATCGTCTGCATCGTGATCGGCGAGGGCGGCTCCGGCGGCGCGCTGGGCATCGGCGTGGGCGACCGCGTCGCCATGATGGAGTTCTCGTGGTATTCGGTCATCAGCCCCGAAGGATGCGCTGCGATTCTGTGGAAGGAATCCAACGAGGAAACCAATAACGCAGCAGCCGAGGCCCTTGCGCTGACCGCGCGCGACAACCTCAAGAACGGCCTCATTGACGAAGTGATTCCCGAGCCGCTCGGCGGGGCGCACCGTGACGCCCATGCAGCGGCCGCGAACATCGAAAAGTGGATCGTTGACAAGCTTCGCGAACTCAAGCGCTTTAAGCCGCAAACACTCGTACAACGGCGCTACGAGAAGTTCCGCCGCATCGGGGAGATTATCGGCGGGTGATTGAAACCGCAGATCGACGCAGATGAAGGCAGATGGATGTAGCTCGGTTTCGATGCAACAGCCGCGCTCCGCTGCGCGTCGCGGCTAAACGGTTTTCGGTCTTATCGCATCAACGCCGCAATTCTTCGCTCCGTCGGCGGATGCGTCGCAAACAGGTTCGTCAGCGTGCGGCCATCCACCAACGGCTCCACGATGAATAGATTATTCATTGCGGGGTTCGGATTGTGCATTGGCACGCGCTTCGAGTACGACTCGAGTTTCTGCAGGGCTGAGACCAGGCCGTGCGGCGAACCGGCGATCTTCGCGCCATCCGCATCAGCAACGAACTCGCGCGAACGGCTGATCATCGCCTTGATCATCGCCGCCCCCACTGCTGCCAGAATCACGACACCGATCATCACAAGGGGATTGCTCTGCCGATTACCGGCAAAGATGAGAAAGCCCCAATGCGCCATGACGCTGAAGATGCCGGCGATGGTCCCCGCGATGGTCGAGGTCAGCGTATCGCGGTTCTTGATGTGTGCGAGTTCATGAGCCATGACGCCTTCGAGCTCATCATGACTGAGCAGCTGCAGCGCGCCCATCGTTACCGCCACCGCGGAGTGCCTGGGATTGCGTCCAGTCGCAAACGCATTCGGCGCCTGCTGCGGACACACATACACACGAGGCATCGGCAGGTTCGCCCGCTGCGCCAGCCGCTGCACCATCTGATAAAGATCGCGCAGCGCCGGCGTCGGGGCGTCTTCGGCGACTTCCTTGCCGCGCATCGCAGCAATGGCGATCTTGTCGGAGAAGAACCACGCCCCGAAGTTCATGAGGATGGCGAAGAAGCCGAAAATCAACATGCCCTGCAGGCCGCCCACCATCTGCCCGACCCAGACGAGCAACACGAACAGCAGCGCCAGCAGTATGGCCGTCTTGACGTTGTTCACAAATGCGATCATGGTCAATCCTAGGGCCGCTCCGCGGCTTAGCACGCTCAGGCAAGCGCTGTGATCTGGAGAGTCACACGATCCCCAGCATCCGCAGCGCTGCCCAGCTCATCAGCAAAACGAATACCAGCCGCACCCCGTTCAACGGCAACCGGTGCGTCAGCCCTGCGCCGATCATTCCACCGATAAAAGCCGTCGGGATGATGATTCCAGCCAGCAGCAGGGAATCTCCCACAGCAAGCATGTCGGTCGCCTCCGCAGCCGACCGCTCATCGTGATGCCAATGAATCGTGGCGTTCCGCGCGATCGCACCGAGAAAAGCGGTGATGCACATGACGGCAGAGCTCGTGGCAATGCACTGCCGAAGCGGCAGATTGCTGATGCGCTGGAGCAGCGGCACAGCCAGGGCGCCGCCGCCGATGCCGAGCAACCCTGCAAGGAATCCCATGATCGAACCCACCGCTGCGCTCGGCCCCCAGCCGGCGCGCTGCTCGCCAACTGCGGGCTCCTCGCGCTTCTGCATCATTCGCACGATGTTGAAGCCGATCACATAGATGAGAAAGACCGCGAAGATCTGCCGCAGCCGCTCGCCATCGAGCAGGTTGCTCGCGCCCACGCCGATCAGGATCATCACAAGCGCGATTGGCAGCATGCGCCTGGCGACATCCCATCGCACCGCCCCTGCCCGCCAATGCCGCAGCGTCGCCGGCAGCGCGACGAAGACATTCACGATCATCGCAGCGGCCTGATACAGATGTTGATTCGGTCCGAGGATGATCGACATGGCCGGGATCATGACGACCGAACCGCCGATGCCGATCATGCCGCCGACCGCGCCGGCAAAGAGGCCGATGGCGCAGAGGAAGATGATCTGAAGCAGGTCAGGCGATTCCACTCAAGGAGTGTACACAAGACCGGTGACGGTTCACCCCATCATCCCGTTTCATCTCCGCGACCGCTGCGGAATCAGTTCACCCAGTCGGCGATAATCGCAAGGTACTCCTCGTCCAAGTTTTCCTCCATATTGAAGACGGTGAAGCCCTGGCTCAGGCGCTTCTCCGTCTGAGCCGCTAGATATGCGATCTGCTCTTGCTGATTGGATGGTACTGAATTGTCATAGGTCTGATGTGAAGAGATGATCGCGATTAACTCGGTGTGGCTCGGCAGCGGAAGCCAACTGTCATTCTTCTTATCGTTATTGAGATAGATGAAGCGATTCAGCGATGCGCTTGCAATCTGGGCGATCACTGGAAGGTCGAGCGTGCCTGATGCAGTACTTGCACGCGGCGAAGCTTCCATGACAACGTACCCTCCACGCTGGCGAACATGGTCGGCAAGCAGTGCGATTTCATGTCGGTGAGTAGGGTGTGACGCGTTGTCCAGCCAAAACTCCGTGACGCCAATATCCAGAAGCGGCTGCATAATCTGCTCGACTGTCATGTTGAGATGCGCCGGATTACTGAAGTCGAACGGTTCGACGGGCGCAACATCCGCGATATAGACCGAAGTGCTGGACTTCGGCACACGGCTGGCAAAGTAGACGCCGACAGTGATTCCAGCAGCGGTGAGTTCATTAACCGCCTTGATAAACTCCACCTTTCTCGCGTCTGGCATTGCCCCCAGCACCGCGCCGGAATGAATCATGCCGCCACCACCCCAACCTACACTCATGCCCTACACGACGCGGGCGTTGC
>CAZFZT010000014.1:0-49235 GCA_964523675.1 uncultured Isosphaeraceae bacterium | reverse complement strand
ATCGAGGGCGCCGCGCGCGATGCGGTGCGGGCGGCATTGCGTCGCCACATGTTGCTCGGAGAGTCCGTCGCCGTCGTCGGTCAGGATGGAGGCGTGCAGATCCAATAACGCCAGCCGTGCCGTTTTCGATCAGCGCAAGCGGAAGGAGGCCTTCCTCGCCACACTCCAGCAGTGCGGGCCGGAGCGCAGCCGCGCGAGGTCCACGGCGACCCGGCGACACCGCTGATTGAACCGCCAGCGGCACGTTCGAACGACATTTGCCTGCTCTGCCCGCGGTCACTCCGCTTCCTTGCGTTCGATTCTCAAACGGATCTCCGGATTATCGACGTGGCCTTCAACGATGACGCCGCGCGTGCCGCCTGAGCCGTCGGGGAGGTAGGCGACGAAGTGTGAAATGCGCTTGCTGGCGATGCGCTGCTCCTTCTCCTGGCTGAGCACATAGAGCTGCGCGAAGACGCGCACCTCGTCATCAATGAGAATGCGCCGAATCAGTTCCGCATCGCCGGTGATCGTGACATTGCGGACCACTTGATCCTCAAGGTCGACGATGTATTCGTGATTGTCCTCAGGCGGCCCGGTAAGGTGAACGCGCACGACATCGAGCACCGCCTGCTCCGTGCGCGAGCGAATCGTAAAGCCGAGTCTTGCTGAGCCAGGTAGGATCGAAATGTTAGCGGCGTCGCTGAGGAGCGCGTCATTGAGACGGAGCTTCGCCTCCTGTTCATGGCGAACACCCGGGGCGAGCCGCTCCAGTTGCGCACGGTCGATAAACGCTTCAACCGTCAACTCACCGACGGCTCGTTCCCGCACTGCAGAAGGCATGAGCACCGTGACTTCGGAAGGTTCGATCGTCACTTCTCCGTCTGTCTGCACGCCGGGCAGCGAAGCGCGAACGCGCGCAGGGACGCTCACGATCTCATCGCGCGCAATTTCAATGAACGTCGGTTCAACGGAGGCGATGGTGACGCCGGTTTCCGACAGAGCGGAGTTCTGTCGAATCAGGTCGATCAGGCCGACACTCTGGCTGCCGCGCACTGGCGGCAGTTCCACGCTCAAGCCGCCTTCAGCCACGCGCTGCGCTGCGTCAAGTGCCATGCTCGATCCCTCCACACTCACGCGAACAGTGCGAAGGGGTGGCTGCACAACCCACCGCGCCGAATCGTCCGCCACCTCAAATCGCAACCGCGCATCCATGGTCCGCCGCTCGCGCGTTTCGCTGGCGGCAATGAACCAGATCACGATTGTGACTGCGGTCACGATCAGATAGGTCCAGATGTTGCGTTCGGTGCGCAGGGTCATGATTCGCTCGGCGGTGCGTCAAGCCGCCTGCTTCTCCTCCAATGTCGAAGGTTTTGCGGGTTCAGAGGCCGGCTGTTTCTTGGTGTGCGACGGTTCCTCCACCTCCAATCTCTGGGCAAGCAATTTCTCAAAATGCTCGCGCGGAATGTCGTAGTCGATCTTGCCCGCTTCAGCGATGCTGACCGCCCCGGTTTCCTCGCTGACGATAACGACGATGCAGTCGCTGTCCGCTGAGATGCCTGCCGCAGCCCGGTGGCGCGAGCCGAAATCAACGCCAAGCGAGCCGTCCTCGATGAGCGGGAACTGAACGCTGGCCGCGACGATGCGGTCGCCTCGAATCACAACGCCGAGATCGTGAAGCGGGCTGTTGGGCCAGAAGATCGCTTGGAGCAGCCGCGCGCTCACCTGCGCGTCGAGGGCCTGGCCGCCTTCCACAAGCCCGCCCAAGCGAACGCGTCGTGGAATGGCAATCAGTGCGCCGAACTGACTTTTGCTCAGGAACTGCACCGCATCGCTTACCGCGCTGACCACCCGGCTCATCTCGCTTCGAGACGTGCGGAACAGCCGCGTCTGCCCGAGTCGAATCATCGCCTGGCGCAGCTCCGGCTGAAAGACGACGATCAGCATGACTGCAAGCAGCGGCATGAACCAGCCGCGATAGATGTGGATGATGCGCCCGAATCCATCGCCGAGCCCGCCGAGCAGCCAGATCGTTCCTGTGAGCGCGACGAGCAGCACCGTAACGCCCTTGACGACGCCGAAGCCGCGCGTGCCCTGGAGCGTTCTGAAGACCATGAACACGCACACCCAGATCACCGCCATCTCGAGGAGCACCTCGTGGAGGTTGTAACTGCGAAGGAACTGGGTGAAGTTCGTCAGCATGAGGCAGTTTCGAGCCGGCCGCTGCGAGAAAGACGATCGCCGGGTCAACTTCGTTCGGAAGTATATCGGTCCGATCTTCAAAGAAAGGCAAATCCAGTTGTTGAAGCTGCTGATGAGCCGCAGGCCCATCGCCTTGGAACCTCCATCTGCTCCACGCCGGCCCGATCGGCCATACCATGGTGGCTCTATGTCGCGATTTGGCAGTCAGTATCACGTTTCTCGCTCGACCGGACAGTGCGCACACTCCAGCGAGCCGCTCCCGCCCGGCAGCCCGTGCATCGCCACCCTCTGTGAGCGAGAGGAGGATGACGGCTTTGATCGGCTGGATTTCTCCCTCAACGCATGGGAATCCGGCGCCCGGCCTGCGGGACTGTTCAGCTTCTGGAAAACCACCGTTCCGGAAGGCGACGAGCGCAAGCAGATGCTGGTCGATGACGATGTGCTGCTCGATCTGTTCGAGCGGCTGGGCGAAGACGACCGGCCGCAGCGCATTGCATTTCGCTTCGTGCTCGGCTTGATCCTGATGCGAAAGAAGCATCTCAAACTCATCGGCCGGCGTGAAGCAGAAGGGGAGAGCCCGGAGCGCTGGCTGCTTCAGCGGCGCGGCGCGGAGGAAGGCACGCCGCCGATCGAACTGCTCAATCCGAACCTTGCAGAAGATGATGTGCGCGACATCACCGAGCAATTGAATGAAGTGCTCAACAGTGAACTGTGAAGGCCGGCTGAATCACTGGTTGAGCCGCGACGCGAAACGGAGCGATGCAACTGCGCGAGCGCCTTGGACCCATCATGCTTCAACGATCGTCTTGAACCCGCCGTATGCCATGCGCGAGCAATCGAACGGGGCCTTCTTCGGATCGGGCATCATCGCGTGGATGCGCGGGTCGGCCATGATCTTCTTGTTGATGCGGTCGCGCTGAGCGCGCGACTTGTACACAATCCACGCAAAGATCACCGTCTCGCTGCGCTTGGCGCCGGCCATCTTGTCAAAGCGCACGCCGTGCTTGAACTCCAGATCATCAGCAACGCACTCGTGGTACGCCAGCGCGCCGTACTCCATCCAGATGGCGCACGCCTGTCTGGCCATCTTGCGATACGAAGCGAGGTTCTTCTTGGATACGGGAATCACGAAGCCATCGATGTAAGGCATGGCGGCATGATAACCCACCTCGCTCCGCTAGCGCGTCGCGGCTAAACGTCCTCGACTTCGCAGCGGATCTTCAGTTCCTCGAGCTGCGCCGGATCGACCGGGCCTGGCGCTTCGATCATCAGGTCCTGGCCGGTCTGCGTCTTAGGGAAGGCGATCACATCGCGGATGTTCTCCGTGCCGGCAAGGTGCATCACCAGCCGATCAAGGCCGAACGCGATTCCGCCGTGCGGCGGCGCGCCGTAACGCAGCGCATCAAGCAGGAAGCCGAACTTCTCGCACGCTTCCTCCTGCGACAGGCCGATCAGGTTGAAGACCTTCTCCTGCACATCCATGCGGTGAATACGAATGGAACCGCCTGCGATCTCAGAGCCGTTGAGCACGAGGTCGTAACCCGCGGAGAGACAACCGCCGGGGTTGGATTCGAGAATGTCGAACTGGTCGGGATTGGGCGAAGTGAACGGATGATGCAGCGCGACCCACCTTGCGTGGTCCTCGTCGTATTCGAACATGGGGAAGTCGATCACCCACACGAACTTCCAGCCCCGCTCATCACCTTCCTTGATGAGGCCAAGATCGCGCGCAAGTTTGTTGCGCAGCTCGCCGATGGCTTTGGTGGCGATCGACCACGTGTCAGCGGTGAAGAGGACAGTGTCGCCGGGTTCGAGGCCGAGTTGCTGCGTGAGTTCATCCGCGATCGGCTCGACGAAGCGCGCGATGCCCGTTTCGAAACCTTTCTCCGTGTACTTGACGACGGGCACACCGCCTGCGCGGAAGGTGCGAATCCATTCGCTGTAGCCGTCGGTCATCTTGCGAGTAAGGCGCTCTGCGCCCCCCGGCACTCGAATCGCCTTCACGACGCCGTTCTTCTTCGCCAGCGCATCGGCGAAGACCTTGAAGTCGGTTTTGCGAGCAAGGTCCGAAACGTCGGCAATCTCAAGGCCGAAGCGCAGGTCCGGCCGGTCGATGCCGTACTTCTCCATCGCCTCGGCATAGGTCATCGTGGGAATCGGGCCGATGTCCACGCCGAGCACTTCCTTCCACAAGCGCGTGACGAAGCCGGTCATGATCTCGATGACCTGTTCACGATTGACGAACGACATCTCAAGGTCGATCTGGCTGAACTCCGCCTGGCGGTCAGCGCGCGGGTCTTCATCGCGGAAGCAGCGCACGACCTGCAGGTACCGATCGCAGCCGGCCACCATGAGAATCTGCTTGAACAGTTGCGGGCTTTGCGGCAGGGCGTACCACTCGCCGGGATACAAGCGCGATGGCACGATGAAGTCGCGCGCACCTTCCGGCGTTGACTTGATCAAACACGGCGTTTCGATCTCGGTGAAGCCGTGCTCATCGAAGAAGTCGCGCGTGATCTTGGTGACACGGTGGCGGGTACGCAGAATCTGCTGCATGCGCGGTCGGCGCAGGTCAATGTACCGATGCCGCAGCCGCTTCTCTTCGTCGATCTTCGCCGCTTCATGTTCATCAGGCAGGATCGGCGGCGTGTCCGCTTTATTGAGCAGTTGCAACACCTCACCTACGACTTCAATCTCGCCGGTGGCGAGTTTGGGGTTGGCATCACCGATGCGCTTGCGCACCTTGCCTCGGATGGCGATGACATCCTCACGCCGCAGGCCGCGGCCTTGAGCGACGACTTCCGAGGGGATGTCCTCCAGGTTGAAGACGATCTGCGTGAGGCCGAAGCGATCGCGCAGGTCGATGAATGCGAGTCCCTTGCCCTGATCGCGGTAGGTGTTGACCCAGCCGCAGAGGGTGACGGTCTGGTCAGCGTCGGAGAGACGAAGTTCGCCGCACGTGTGGGTGCGCTTGAGCATAGTTCGAGATCAACCTTTCTATAGGGGAAACAAAGCCGCGTAGTGTAGGCGGGGGCGATGCGCTTCACCATGGCCGCGAGATGTGCAAGCACATCAGCGCCGGCGCAGCGCCAGGATGAGATCAACCTTCCCCACCTGCTCATCAAGCTGCTGGGCGATTTCGACCGGCGATCTGCCTTCGTCAGCGAGTTCATAGACCGAGAGAGAGAGCGGATCCACCGGCTCTTCCGGAACCTGCGGCACGCGCTGTTGCTGTTGCTGCTGCTGCTCGACATCTCGAAGCGCCCGTAACAATGCAATCCGTTCATCCGCCTCCGCCACCAGTTGCTCCAGACGCTCGGCCTTGTTGTCAAGCATCGAAGCGAGCTCCTGCAATCGGGTCATCTCCCCGGCAAGCGGTGAAGAATCAGCCATTGCTCGAGTGTGCTGGGCCTTGATTTCGTCGATTCTCTCGCGCGGCGTCAGCCGGTTCGCATTTCGCCTGGCCATCTTCGACCGGGCCGACACCGAAATCAGAATCGCCAACAACACAACTCCCAGCGCGATGAGCGACCCGGCCAGCACCTGTTGCGAAGAGGCGCCCGCTCCAGAGGGGTCGTTTGTTGCAAGAAACAATGTGGAAAACAACTGCATCATGGGGAAGTGCGATGCCGCGCATAATATCGACAAATGCCCTCTCCCGCATCCAAAGGAACCGCAGCGCCCCTGCCGCTGGCTGCAAGGCGACATCCACTGGTGGCGCAGATCGAAAGGGCATTGCGCTTTCGGTGCGAATTCGATCTGAAGCGAGATTTGGTCGTTGCGGTGAGTGGGGGCGCGGATTCGCTCGCGCTGCTGCTCTCGTGTGTGGTGCTGCGCAACCGGCAGGAGTCGGCCGGCGCGTTCAGGCCGATCGCCGTGCATGTGCATCATCATCTGCGGACCTCGGCCGATGACGATGCGCAGCATGTGCTCGAAGTCTGCCGGCGTTTCGATGTGCCATGTGAACTCAGGCACATCGCGCCCGGTGAACTGCCGGGCAATCTCAGCGCCAACGCCAGGCGGCTGCGCTATGAAGCGCTGGCACATGCGGCAGGGGAGTGCGGTGCCGCTCACATCGCAACCGCCCATCATGCAGAGGACCAGTTGGAAACGATGCTTGCCGCGCTGTGCAGAGGCGCGGGCGCAGAAGCGGTGGCAGGCATGCGCTGGTCGAGGCCCTTGAACGAGACCGTCAACCTCATCCGGCCGATGCTCGGTCTTACCAAAGCGGACTGCGTTGATCTTTGCCTCTCAGCCGAGATCGGCTGGCGAGACGATCCAACCAATGAAGATGTCACTTATGCCAGAGCGCGATTGCGCCGTGATGTGCTGCCTGTTCTGGAAGCGCTCTGGCCCGGCGCTGCCCAGCGCGCATCGTCATCGGCAGAGATCGCAGCGCTTGCCGCCGATGCCCTTGAAGAAAAGCTCGAAATGATCTTCGGTCATGCGTCAAAGCGCACATGGCCTCGTCAGGCCGTGGCTTCGCAACCGGCTGCGCTCATTGCGGCCGGCCTGCGCCGAGCAGCAATGGCAGCCGGCGTCTGCGCTACGCAGATCATCCAGCGTCAACTCATCGTTGCGGCCGAGGCGGTCAAGGATGACGATCGCCGGCCGCGCCACTTTGCCATCAGCGGCCTGTGCCTTCACATCACAGCCCATGAGGTGCGCTTGGAAAACCATGGCAACGCCACGGCCTAACGCGGTTCGATGCGCTCCCTGCCGCCCATGTATGGTCGCAATGCCATCGGCACGGTGACCGTGCCGTCCTCGTTCTGATACATCTCGATGATCGGAATCAGAACGCGCGGACTGGCGATCACCGTGTTGTTGAGCGAATGACAGAACACGCTTTCGCCGCGCTCATTCTTGTAGCGCATGTTCAATCGCCTGCACTGGAAGTCATACAAGCGCGATGCGGAATGCGTCTCGCCATAACCGCCGCGCGGCCGTCCATGCTCATCGGTTTCTCCCCGGCCGGGCATCCAGCATTCCACGTCGATCATGTCGGCGTTCTTCGGTCCCAGGTCCGCCGTGCAGCATTGCAACAGTCGATACGGCAACTCAAGCGTCTGAAGCAGTTCCTCCACGATCCCGATCATCACCTTGTGCCATCGCCTGCTCTCCTCCTCATCAGCCCGGCAAATCACCACCTGCTCGACCTTATCAAACTGATGCACACGGTAGAGACCCGCCGTCTCCTTGCCCGCTGCCCCCGCTTCTCGCCGAAAGCACGTGGAAACCGTGGCGTACTTCAGCGGCAGCGCTTCCGCATCGAGTATTTCGTCCTGATGCAGCCCCATCAGGCCGACCTCGCCGGTCCCCGTCAGAAACAGGTCCTGCCCCGCGCCGCGCTTCGATTCCTCAATGTGATACGCCTGGTCACGGCCTCCGGGAAAGAAGCCCGTCCCGACCATGCACTCCTCGCGCACAATGACAGGCACCGACATCGGCGTGAAGCCGTGCTTGTTCGTGATGAGCTCAAACGCAAACCGCAGGATCGCCTGGTGCAGGCGCATGCCCTCACCGGTGAGCACGTAGTGCCGGGTACCGGCCATCTTGACGCCGCGCTCAAAGTCAACAAGTCGCAGATCGCGCACCAGATCAAGGTGAGACTTCGGCGCAAAGCCCTTGTTCTCCATGAACGACGGCTGCGGATCGAACCACTCAGGATGCCAGGTCTTGACCTCGACGTTGTCATCCGCCGATTCGCCCTTGGGCACATCGGGGTCCGGCGGCTGGGGTACCTGCAAAAGCAGTTCACGCCATGCCTCCTCGACCTGAATGATCTTCTGCTCCAAACCGTGGATGGCGGCTTTGAGGGCGATGGGCTTCTCTTCGAGGGCGGCAATCTGCCGTTCGACTTTGCGGGCCTCATCACTGCCGGAGGTCTGCCGCTTGAGTTCACCGCGCAGTTGGCCGAGTTGCGGCCCGATCTCCTTGGAGAGCCGTTTCTGCTCAGCGCGCTTCGCCTCCTGCTCCGCCATCAGCGATCGCCGCTGCTCATCGAGTTCAAGCAGATGGGGGATGTCAACTTCAATGCGTTTGGCGGCAGCGCCTTCGATGAACCGCTGCGGGTTTGAACGGAGTTCCTTCAGGTCGATCATGTGCCGCCATGATAGCCGGATGTTGGGGTGTTTCAGCGGAACCATGACTTCAGCGACGCGATGGCCCCCACGTCGCCTTGCCGGACCGGCCGCGCGCCTTGCCCGGTTACGCCGGTGGAGCGCGCCGCTCAATCGCAGCTTCGCGCGCGCGTGAGCACTGTGCGTTACGGCGCGCCGGTGAAATTGCTGGAGAATTTGGAAAATGTCCGGGAGAACTTGGACTTTCTCCAGCGCAACACCGGAACTGACGAGCGCAACTCTGGAAATGACTGGCGCAACTCCGAAAATGACTGGCGCAACTCTGAATGTGCGGCAGTCAATTCCGGAACGCGCGCTCGCAACTCCGGAGTGCGCGCAGGCAATTCCGAAGCGCGCGGACAATTCCGAAGTTCTCCGGGAGTTTGTGCGGCTTTGCGCGGACAGGTCGCGCAGGGCGCAAGAGCGAGTTCGAGGCGGGCCAACGCACCCTTCAGCCGCGCAAGGCCGATTTGAAGTTGTCGCAGCGCTCAGAGACCACGTGCCCCACCCGTTAGAACATGCAAACGGCCGACCGCGCAAGGCGATCGGCCGCTGACTGCGGATCGATCAGGTGAAGTATGCGCTCGGGATCACTCTTCGAGCAGATTCTTCACTTCCTCAACGGCCTCCACACATCGCTCGAAGAGTACGAAGTCGTGGGAGTACCGATCCCAGCAGTCTTCAACAGACTCCGGCACATCGCCGCGATTCTCGCATGAATCGAGTTCACCCCAACATGCCAGCAATTCAAGCAGGTCTGAAACACCCACCGTGCAGCTTTCATCGAAGTCAGCAGGGCATTCGTTGCAGTCCGCACAAGACCCCCAAGCTTCAAGCAGGAGCAGCAGGTCAGGCACGCCGACTTGGCCATCGCTGTCGAGGTCAGCCGCCCCACAGTCGTTTTCCGGGCGGTGCTCAAACGGGCCTCGATCGATCTCGCAGTTGGTCACGTATTGAACGCGCACATCCCAGTCGAGGTCGGGCGTTTCTTCGAGGAGGTTGGAATCTTCGTCAACATCTTTCAAATCAGCCGGAATTGCTGTCTTGTCGCCGGCGTCGATGCAGGGTGAGGTCGCCTGGAGGCGATAATCCCCGGTCGAGGAACTTACGAACGTAGGATCAAGGTCGTCATTCGTGGGCCCGTCCCAACTATCAATTTCTTCGATGGTGGAATACTTGATGTCAACCATACCCGGGAACTCAGAATACAACTGCGCCTCTTCAACGGTGGAGGCTTCGCTTGAGGTATTGCCCCAAAAGATGGAGTTTCGAATCACTGTCGTTGTCGACGCCAAATGCATGCCGCCTTGCCCACCATTGTCGGCCACGGTTCCGTTGGTGAAGGTCAAGGTACCCTGTGTCGCCATGACGCCACCCGACCCATTGTCATGAAAGAGACAATTAATAAAGGTGGAACTGGATTCGCCATGAACGTGCGCTCCCCATCCCGTATTATTTCTAAAGACGCTGTTGATGAACAGTGGATGGGAGCGAGTGTCGACGTTAACTCCATGCGAGATGTCTCCATACGAAGAATGTCCTTCAAAGACGCAGTTGGCGATGGTGGGCGAGGAGTACCAATTGATAGACATCCCCCGGTGCCCACTTCCGGGTACCGGCACAATATGAAATCCATCGAGCCGTGCGCTTGAGTCATTATCGTGACTGTAGACGACGTCCCACAGGCCGGCGAGGGTGGTGATGTTTTCGAGCGGCCGGCGTTCAGTGCGGGAGACTTCGCTTCCGTCGCCACTGAAACCGCCGAGAATCTCGACGTTGTCGAGAAGCTCAAATGCCATCAGCGCGTTGTCGGGGCAGTAGTTTTCACAACAGACATAGAGGTCGCACAATTCTACGTCGTAATCCTTTGACTCGTTGGCAGCGTACGTGCCCTGCGCGACCCAGATTTCGACGTTGGTGATCTCCGGCTCAGTATTGATCAGGAACTCAGCCGCATCAAGTGCATCCTGAAGGAACCGATACGCATTGCTCTCCCAGCCGTCCTGACCCGAGTTGGGCGGATTGAGAGCACCGTTGGTGCCGTCCACGTAGACAACGGCGGTGGTCTGTGAAAGTGCGACGTTCGGATTCGCCAGCACGGCGGCGAATGACAACATCGAGACACAGACGAATTGAATGAAGCGTTGCATTTGCTTCTCCTTTGTAGAAGTTCTGATGGGTTGGGCGCTCCCCTTTGGAGCATCCCCTTACTCTCTCTCCCGTCCCGGGTGGCGCTCCCTCTTGGAAAGCGTCTCCCAATCAGAAACTCATCATGACATATACACCTCCAATCTCAGCCCCAATTTGCAAGAAGAACGAGAAGGTCTGGAACGCCTACGCGATCATCCCTCGTGAAGTCGGCGGCGCATTCTTGGTTTCCACATGGACCCCAACTCCCCAAAAGCATGAGTAGGTCGTAAACATCCGTTGTACAATCGGCGTTGAGGTCCGTAGCCGGACGATCAACAGGCGTGAGTAATACACCAACAATCTTATTGTCCAGCGTGCCATGCGCGAGAACTTGACCGGTGTCATTGAATCCCCTTGGATGTGTCAAGAGCAGTGATGGCGGCGGTTCGTGGAGTAGGTCATTCAAATCTTGCATTTCGCCATGCTGCCATAGGAATGGACGAAACAAGCCTCCGCCCGTGCAACCTAACAGAACCTGGCCAATATTATTGAGACTCCATTTTCCGGTACCTGTCGTTTGAAATCCCTCCGGCGGGTCAAAGACCAGCCACTTACCATTCATCAGAAGTGCGCCACGCCCAAACGCGCGTGAAATGTTGATTCCATGAGCGGCGATTAGACCGTCCTCCGACACGCTTCTAAATGAACTTGTTTCAGTGCCTGGAACCGGACCGAACACCGTTGCCACACCGTCATGAATACTCACGCCGTTTGAAGGGAAACTGCTGTGTCCTGTCCAGCCAACGAAGTGTGTGCCGCCGCTGTTGACAGCCCGCAAGGAACTATTCGGCCCCACGCCGAAGTCACCGAGATCGATCACCACCTCACGGCCGTCGCCGTTCTCGCCGTACGGGTGCCAGATCACCGCGTTGCGGATCACCGGCGACTCGCCCGGCTCTGTGATCACACGATCGCCGACGACGGTGTTCTGATTGTTGATGGCGTTCGCAGCCGTGAGATTCGTCGCCGTCGCGCCTTTGTGCAGCGGTTCGAGGTACTTGAACTCGCCGGTGCGGGGGTTGTAGATGTAGCCCTTTGAGCCGACGCCGGAGTACACGTGCTGGCCGACGATGTAGCCGTGGTCGTTGATGTCAGTTGCATACGCCTGCACCGCGCCCGGCGGCTGGGGCAGCGTCACGAAACCGACTTTCTCTGACCAGTAGAACGCCTTCTCGTTGCCGACTGCGCAGGGGACGTAGTAGCCCACGACTTCTCCGTTATTGTTCATCCCTCGCGCATAGGTGTTCGACGGCGGGAACGGCCAGCAGGCGTCTTCATCGTCGGGTGAGATGATGCCGGTGATTTCGTACTGGCACTGGGCATTCGCGGTCTTCTCGTTGAGCAGCGGCAGCAGGATGATCGCGAGGACAGGCCCGATAACGGAGATTCGCCGCAACAGGCCCAGCGCGCAGGATCGGCGTCGATTGGTGATTCGCATCAGGATAGTCCCGGTCATGCTCACTTGGACAGCGCCTTTACCGGAGGGCCGGAAGGGGAGCCCGCCAGAGATAATCTACCACCGATCTCAGCCATTGCAAGGGCCGAATCCGCTATTGCATGCTCGAGATGCTGGGCCGCTCATCGCCGAGATCGCGGTATGTGGATGAGGGCGAGGGGATAGGGGAGAGGGGGACGGGGAGAGGGGGGGCTGAGGAAACCGTCCGGTGCCTACCATTGCTCTCATGGTGACTTCCCGCCTTCAGGACCGTGCGGTGTTGATCGTTGATGACGATCATGACATCCTGTCCAGCATTGACCTGGCTCTGCGCGCTGAAGGGGCGATGACCCGGTTGGAGAGCGATGGCAATGCGGCTGTCTCGGCCTTTCTTGACTTCGATCCCGATGCCGTGGTGCTTGACATGATGTTGCCCAAGCGGTCGGGCTTCCTCGTTCTTGAGAAGATCATGGAGTATGAAGACCCGCCGGTGGTGGTCATGATTACGGCGAATCAGGGCAAGCGGCATCAGGCGTATGCCCAGTCGCTTGGGGTTCATGCCTACCTCAACAAACCCGTCTCGCTTGAGCGGCTGATTGACACGATTGCTGAGTTGCTCGAGGCGAGATCGGCCGATGGCGATGATGTGAAGGTGGGATGAGGGGCACTTCTGGCTGTCGGCCGGTTGCTATTGGCTGTTGGTGGGCCCCAGTGCCCAAGCAGCCGATCGCCGGCACGCTACACCAATGGCCAACAGCCAATAGCCAACAGCAGCCCTCATTGCGAAAAAAAGTTACTGAACGCTTGCCTCGATCGACGATCAGGAGTATTCTGGATCTTCCGACTCAAGGAGTTCCCCCAATGCGCCAGTATCCAACCCTTTCAATGATCGATGGCTTCGTCCCCGACATGGGCGGATAGCGCGCACACACTTTTGCCAAGGAAATGCATCGCGAACCCGCCCCGTCATTCGAGGCGGGTTTTTTCGTGGTTAAGAGGGTTCACCACTGAGGCACAGAGGACACTGAGACGGCAAATTGAAAGAAAGCGTTTTCAGTCGCCCTTGCACGTACTTTCTGCTGCTTCGCTTTCATCGGTTCCCTTAACTCTTCCCCTGTGTCCTCTGCGGCTCTGTGGTGGATCAACTTTGAATAGACGCTGAATCATGTCAAGCACGACACATGCAATCTGGAATCTGATGGCCGGGGCGAGAGTGCGGTATATCGCTGCGATCGGCGCGATGGTGATCGCATCGTGCTTTCTGTACCTTGCGCCGCTGGTGCCGCAGATCGTTCTGGATGGCGTTCTTGCAGCGGACGCATCAGCGGCAACGCCCTTCATCCAAAGCGCGGTTGACCTGCTCGGTGGGCGTGAGTTCCTTGCGCGCAACCTGTGGTGGCCGGGCCTGTTGCTGTTGCTTGTAACCGCCATCGCAGGGGTGTTCACGTATCTGCGCGGCAGGTGGTCGGCTCAGGCGTGTGAGCTCATTGTGCGCAAAGTGCGCGACCGGGTGTATGACCACCTGCAACGGTTGCACACACGCTATTTCGACAAGGCCGAGACAGGCGACCTCATACAGCGGTGCACCTCCGATGTGGAGACGCTGCGCACGTTTCTTTCGACGCAAGTGGTTGAAGTCGGCAGGGCGCTCATCATGCTCATCGCGCCGATTCCGCTCATGCTCTTGATCGATGCGCGCATGACAATCGCATCGCTGCTTCTGGTGCCGCTCATCGTGCTGTTCTCGCTGATTTTCTTCCTGAAGGTGAAGTCCGCGTTCAAGAAGACGGATGAGGCGGAAGGCAAGATGACCGCCACGCTCCAGGAGAATCTCTCCGGCATCCGTGTGGTGCGCGCCTTTGCCCGACAGGAGTTTGAACGTAAGAAGTTTGCGGCGGTGAACGGCGCGCACAGGTCGCTTGACTACCGGCTTTACGTGTTGATGGCGTGGTACTGGGCAGTTTCGGACTTTCTGTGCTTTGCGCAGAAGGCGATTGTCGTGGCGGCAGGGGTGTATCTGATCGCCACCGGTGAGTTGCAGGTCGGGGCGTCTTACTTTTTCCTCGCTGCGGTGACGATGTTCATCTGGCCGGTGCGCATGATGGGGCGAATCCTGACTGACTTGGGTAAAGCGCAGGTCGCGCTGGGTCGTTTGCGCGAGATTCTGGAGGAGCCGCAGGAGACGGATGACGCGCCCATCGCCGCGCCGGTTGATGCTCTGGCCGGAGCGATTGCATTCAGCAACGTTACGTTCTCACACAGTGAGGACTCGCCTGTGCTGCGCAACGTGTCGTTCAGCGTGAGAGCCGGTTCGTCGCTGGCGATCCTCGGCCCGTCGGGTTGCGGAAAGTCCACCATTGTGAACCTGCTGCTTCGGCTGTACGAGTATGACAGCGGTTCAATCACGTTGGATGGCTATGAGCTGCGCGATCTTGATCGCCAGTTTGTGCGGTCGCAGATGTCAGTGGTGATGCAGGAGCCGTTTCTGTACTCAAAGTCACTGCGTGAGAACATTCGACTCGCAAGACCGGGCGCTCATGATGAGGAGATCGTCGAGGCGGCGACCATCGCTGCTGTGCATGAATCGATCACGCAGTTCACCGAGGGCTATGACACGCTGGTCGGTGAGCGCGGCGTGACGCTCTCGGGCGGTCAGCGGCAGCGCGTCGCACTGGCCAGAGCGCTGCTGCGCGACCCGGCGGTGCTGATCCTTGACGATGCGCTTTCCGCTGTCGATAACGAGACGGAGATGATGATCCTCGATGCGCTCGACCAGCGCGAAGGCCGGCACACGACGATCATCATCGCCCATCGCCTTTCAACGGTGATGCACGCGGATCATGTGCTCGTCCTCGACAAAGGCCGCATCGTCCAAAGCGGAACGCATGAAGAACTGCTGAATCAAGAGGGACTCTACAAGCGGCTCTGGCTGATCCAGAGCTCCATCGAAGAGGAGATGCGCGAGGAGATCGGCGCAGTGATGAAGTGACCATGGCTGCGCAGCGGAAGCTGGTAGTTTGGGCCGTTTTGGCCGCGGCCTGCCGACACGTGATGAGATGTGCAGAGTAATCTGCGATTGAGAGAAGTTGTGATGACCATACAGACCGTTCAAGACGACGACACTTACAAAGGCCGCATTGACCTGCGGTTATGGCGGAGAATCCTTACCCATGCCGCGCCGTACCGAGCCGCGCTGTTGACGATGTGCATTGCCGGTGTTTTCGTTGCGGGCATTGATGTGCTCTTTCCCCTCGTCACCGGCTGGCTCATCGACGAAGCGATCGAGAACGGCCTGACCGACGCGCTGTATGGATACGGCGCGGCTTACCTTGCGCTGGTGATCGGGCTCACCGCATGTATCTGGCTGTTCATCGTGTTCGCCGGCCGTATTGCCACCGGTATCGCCTATGACCTGCGCACAAAGGGCTTTGCTCGGTTGCAGGAGCTATCGTTCTCGTTTTACGACGTGCGGCCGGTTGGCTGGCTGGTGTCGCGCATCACCTCAGATTGCGAGAAGATTTCATCGCTCATTCCGTGGTTCATGCTGGACCTGGTATGGGGTACGTTGTTCATCGTCGGCCTTGCGGGTGCGATGTTCTGGCTCAACTGGATGCTCGCCCTTGCTGTGCTGGCGATCGTGCCGCCACTGGCCATCGCCAGCGCGTATTTTCAGAGTCGGTTGCTCGAGAGTTCTCGCCATATGCGCAAGACCAACGCGCAGTTGACGGCGACATTCGGCGAGGCGCTCATGGGAGTCAAAACCACGAAGGCGCTGGTGCGCGAGCGGGACAATCTGGAGGAGTTCCAGGTGGTCTCCGGTTCAATGTATCGCCATTCGATGCGCAATTCGCTTCAGTCCGCGGTGTATTTGCCGCTGGTCATCACGATCGGCGCGCTGGGCACGGGCCTTGCGCTCTGGCAGGGCGGTGTGCTCATTCGCGCCGGTGAATTGACACTCGGCACCTTAATCGCGTTCATGCAGTATGCAGCGCTGCTGTCGATGCCCATTCAGGAACTGGCGCGAAGGTTCACCGATCTTCAGGCAGCGCAGGCGGCTGCCGAGCGTGTGCAAGGGCTGCTCGACACCGAGCCGGAGATCAAGGACTCGCCGGAAGTTCTGGCGCGGATGAATGAAGCCCGGAAGCCGGGTCTGACGAGCGAAGCGAGGAAGACCCGGGTCGCGTCCGCAGCAGCGCAGCGCGATTCCATTGCCATCGACGGCTACACGAGCCGCATCGAAACCATCGAGTTCCGCAACGTCTCATTCTGGTACGGCAAGCGCACCGCGATTGATTCGATGGTGCAGGAACAGGCCGCAGCGGATGAGTCCCCGGTTCTTGCTGAGTTCAACTTCACCGCCACGGCCGGCCAGACCATCGCGCTGGTCGGCGCGACCGGCGGAGGCAAGTCCACGATCGTCTCGCTGCTCGCGCGCTTTTACGAGCCGCAGCAGGGCGAGATCCTCATCAACGGCATTGACTATCGCAAGCGCAGTCTGCACTGGCTCCAGTCGCAACTCGGCATCGTCCTCCAGACGCCGTTTCTTTTCTCAGGCACCGTACGAGAAAACATCCGTTACGGCCGGCTCAACGCAAGTGATGAAGAGGTCGAACGCGCTGCCATGGTCGCCAACGCGCATGACTTCATCATGAGTCTCGACGCCGGGTACGAAACCGAGATCGGCGAAGGCGGCGGTCGTCTCTCGACCGGACAGCGGCAACTCGTCTCCCTCGCCCGTGCCGTGCTTGCCAACCCGCAGATCTTCATCATGGATGAGGCGACTTCGTCGGTTGATACCGAAACGGAGCGGCTGATTCAGGATGGTATCGGCGCGGTGTTGCGCGGCCGTATCTCGTTCGTGATCGCGCACCGGCTCTCAACGATCCGCGCTGCGGATGTCATTCTCGTGATCGATGGCGGGCGCATCGTCGAGCAGGGTTCACATATGCAGCTCTTGGCGCAGAACGGCCGATACCATGGGCTGTACACGCGCCAGTTCGCAAGCGAAGAGGAGGAACGCACGCTGGTTGCCGGCAAATGAGCGTTGGAACCGCAGAGACGCTACTTATGCGTAACTGTGCAAACCGACAACAACGAAGTTGATCGCAATCCAATTGAAGATCATGACACCTGCGCCGATCAAGCAGATGATTGCCGTCCACAGGCCCTTGTCGCGAATCTTGAGCCGCACGTGGATCAGCACGGCGAACACAATAAAGGTATTGAGCGCGAAAACTTCCTTCGGATCCCAGCCCCACGGCCGGCCCCAGGAGTGATCCGCCCAGCTCGCGCCCATGACGAGTCCAGCCCAGAGCAGGATGAACGAAAGTTCCATAAGCACCATGGTTGAACCATCGAGCACCTGGCCGAGCGATGAACGCGATTTCTCGATGAACGTCCGGCCATCTGGCGTCTTCATGATCAGCGAAGCAGCGCCGCCCATCGTGGCGTACTCGCGCGTCCCGTCATGCCCGCCGAGCCAGCGAGCCATGCGGTAGATCATGTACAGCCCTGCGGTGACCGCAGCCATGAAGATGAGTGCGTACGCCAGGATGATGACATTGGTGTGGATATAAAGCCAGATGTCATGAAGCACCGGCATCATGTTGCGAATCGTCGGATCAAGCCCGACAGGGTACGCCCAGGCCACCATGAGCGCCGTCGCAGAGCCGGCCGCTGCACCCAGCGCAAAGAGCGTGCGCAGTGGAAGCCGGCGCACGAAAAGTTCGAGCGTAATTGCGACAATGCCGCCGAACCATGCGGCTGTCGTCACCGCTTCGAACATGTTGGAGTTGGGGAACCGGCCGGAGACGTACCACCGCAAGCCGATCGCAAAGGTGTGGAATCCGAATGCGACGGTGAAAAGCAACATGCCGATCCACTGTGCGGGTGTCCACTTGAAGACGAGAGAAAGCAGCAGTGGAATAATGGCCGCGAAGTAGATCAGCCATACCCACGTCATATTTTTTGAATTGAAGTACCATGACTCCCACGCCAGCCGCGACTGCTGCGGATAAATCTCTTCATTGATGCGCGGCAGCAGGGCTGCGAGTCGGGCTGATGCCTCGTTCACCGCCGCTGCGTCAAGGGCTTTCCACCCGTTCTGAAACTTCTGCCAGTGTGACGTGATGTCCTCGCGAAGTTGCGGATCAATGCGTGCGTCGTTCATCGTCGCATACTGCTCGATCGTCAGCCACTGATCGTCAAACCCGCCGCCAGGCGGCGGAACGAGGCGCAGATTGCTGCGAAGCATGCCCGGCCGACGCGAGTTCAGCGCACTCTCAATCTCATCGACCGGCCGGGCGGTGCGGACAAGGTCCTGCTTCAATCGGGCCAGCGCCTGATTGACGCCGGGGTCTTGCAGCATGAGCGGCGAAATCAGCCCGGTGCGGGCAAATCGCGCAAGGTTGGCTTCGTATCGCGCAACCCCTTCGTCCTTGTGCGAGGCGATCACCGGGTCGGCGGACCACATTGTCTCCATCTGAATTTCCATCGAGGCGCGGAACGAGTCGGCAATCTCGCCACGTACGGCTTTGCTGCGCACGAAGACCAGCGGCGCATCGTCGTACAGATTCGGACGCAGCATCATGTCGAGATAGGTGAACTTGTGCGGCAACGACATGAGCTCGACTCCTTCGGAGTCGAGCAGCGGCACTTCACGCGGGCCGCTGATGAAGCGCATTATCGACGCTGCGTGCGATCCGAACGACTTCACACGCCCTTCCGAGTGCACCGCAAGCATGCCGAGGTGGGTGTAGTCCAGTTGTTGAACGAACTTCTGCGTTCGCTCGGCGCGGTCGGGCTGCTCCTGCGCAGCGGCCGGCGCAGCGCACAAAATGCAGAGCAGCAGCAACAGCGCGCCTGTTGTTGGAATCCTCAAGCAGGTGCTGGGGTGTTCATTTCTCATGCAGTCAACGTGCATCATGTCGTCACCTCTCTCTTCTTCATGGATGCAAACACCTCCTGCTGACGGCGGCGCTTCAGGATCGGCTTGATGTAAAAGGCGTAGATCATGCCTGCAACCGCAACACAACAGCCGAACAGTTGGATCCAGACGCCATGACGATTTCCCACACCCAGCACGGTGTAGTTGCGTCCGGCGGAGGGAACATCATCAGGACCGCGCGCCGGGTCTGGTGGATCCCATTTCGCCTGAAAGTACCAGTATCCCTTGTGAGAAGCCGGTTTGTTCATGCTGACGGGCATCGGATCGGTCCAACCTGCTTCATCTTGGAAGCGAATGCGGCTCACCCAGTCGCGGATGCTTGCCGTCTCGCCGGTGAAGCCGCCGATGTGCGATTTGACTTCGAATTCTTCAAGGACGACCGGGGCCGGTAGCAACCGCCTGTCGCGTGAGTAGATGACTTCAAGAACGCGGCCGTCTGGAAGCTCGACTTCGGTCGGCCGATAGGGGAATCGACGCATGACATCGGCTCGATCCTGAAATGCGTAATGGTGGTGGGGGAGCCAAACCGATTCGCCGCCGCCCAGCCGCCCGGGATCAGGAATATGCGCTCGTATCACAGAAAACGACTGCTCCGGATCTCGATCACGTTCACGAATGGGAACGATGTACGGTCGGGTTTCTGCTCTGGCTCGAGCGACGTAATCAAGCACCTCCAGCGAAATCGACCCTTGAAGAGAGACCGCTCGACCCGGAACCAGGCGCTGGAGCGATGGCTGGCTCCCGCCGACGGCTAACAGCAGACGAAGCTCATCATCAGCCGGGCCAGCGATGAGCGTCACCGGTCGGGGAATGTTGCGCGGCCGGTAAGAAATCTCAACCCGCTCATCGAGTGCGAGCTCTGCACCATGCATTCCGCCTTCGCTGTCGGCTGCGAAATCACGAGGTGGAATGTCGGGTGAATCAAAGACCCACCGGCGCACGATGCGCTCCGGTGTTTTGATCGAAACAATCGCGACAGACACCGGCTCGCCCCCGAAATGAAGCGGGCCCTCAACACCATCAAGCCGCCATGCATATTCCGTGCCTTCAATCTCCGCAAATTCGCCTGCATCTCCGACCGGCATCACAGGAACTGCAACATCAACGTCTTCGCCTGCAATTCGAATACGCAGCTCACCTTCGTCGATCCGCGTGATCCGTTGAAAGTGACTTTCGCTCGACGCCCAAACGAAGTGGAGCCGGCCGCCCTCCACCAGGTTGGCCTCATCATTGAACGCCTCAAGATGGTATTCCTGAACCTGGCCGGTTGAATCACGCAGCCGCAAACTGATCATGGGATTCAGCTCGCTCCCACTGCGCAGATGCCGCGTCTGCATCACCGCATATCGAAGGTAGCTTGTGATGTATATTGGCGTGCCGGCCAGTGGATCGCGCGGATCACTTGAATCGACTCTGATCTCGATCGGCGACGGCTCGAGCTCCGGCCGGCCGTCGGTCCAGGCATTGCCGAACGAATCCAGGCGATCGTTGTATCGAGGCAGGCCATGGATCGGTCGCGCGATCCATTCGTCGCTGCCCCTCTCGCGAAGGTAAATCGCCCGGCTGTTCATCAGATAGAAATGCTCCTGCGGGTGATAGTCGAGCGAGAGTTGAATGGATTCATCAACGAACGGTGTGCCAAGCTCGCGGATCGCTCGAACCATCGGTTGATCTTCCCGGCCGGTCCAGATCGTGTCCTCCGTGTACTGGGGATAGCCGGCAATGAGTTGCCGCACAAACTGATGCTCCGGCGACTGAACCGCCACTGAAATCATGTACACCCGCTTGCCTGCGTCATCGCCACTGAGAAGTTCCCACTCCGGATCGATGTTCATGAC
Source organism: uncultured Isosphaeraceae bacterium (assembly GCA_964523675.1). Lineage (GTDB taxonomy): Bacteria > Planctomycetota > Phycisphaerae > Phycisphaerales > SM1A02 > CAZFZT01. Next base: position 28,523 of record CAZFZT010000014.1, on the reverse strand, counting down.
GCGCAGCAGGTACTCGCGCCCGTCAACCTCGATGCGCTGCATCGTGCCCGGTTGAGCGGCAAATCGCACCGGCGCATGACCCTCCACTTGTGCGACGATCTGCCGGCGAATCACCGGGGCATCGCCCTCCAGCTTCAATGAGAAATAGATGACGCTGCCCACCGCCAGAATGATGATCCCAGAGTGAATCATCCACACGCCGAGGTTGATGACGTTGAGCGGAATGCGCCGCAGCGTCGCAACAATAATGTTGATGCAGATCAACGTGATGAGCAGGTTGAACGGCCACCAGTGAAACCATTCGAACTCGGTCAGCTCAATCCCCGGCGCTTGCCTCACGTGGAGCTGCGTCCACATGATGAACCACTGCACCTCATGAACCCAATCCTTTGCCAGCAGTCCGTGCCAGTTGCCCGGCAGCCACACACCGACCGAGCCGATCGCGCAATACACGAAAAGGATCGACATCAGGACGACGCCTAACCAGATCGAACTGAAAAGGTCGAGCAGCCATTCGAGCGGGTTTCCGCCATCCTTTGATATGGCGTGCTGCGTTTGGACTTGAGGTTCCAGGCCGGCGGCCTCTTCGGTGGTCGTTGGCAGATGGGTCATCGGTTGGCCGACCGTTTCGGGCCGGAAGGGACATTCTCACGTTCAGACTCAATTCCGCGGCCGGTCGCATGAGACGACGGTCTTGCGCCAGCAACGCAGCCGCGCGTTGATCGAGCCGGAGGCGACAAAAGTTGAGAATTCAATCCTATGCATGCGCGCAACCGTGGCGCGGATATTGATGACGCTTGCTCCAGGATTTCGCGAAGGTTCCCTCCGGGGCATTCTTGCGTTGTTCCTCAGATGCGGGCGATTACACCGTACTCAGCACTTCAACGAAAAACCCCCGGAGCGGCGGTGGGAACCGTTCCGGGGGGAGGGAAGAGAGGAAGCATGTTCGCCGTTCCGGAGTTCGGAGGCGGAGCGGGCTTCCCCAAGCGCCGTAGCTATCCATGCCGGCAACGTTGAGCAGGCCGCGATGGGAGCGGGCGGTGAGACGGTCGCCACAGCGATGTCCGGATGGGAGCCGGTCGAATCGATTGTTCTTGACGATTCCAAAGGCGGAAGGTCCGGGGTCGCTGGGGGTCATGGCTCGCATCATGCTTGCCTGACCGGTGCAAGTCAGATCCGTCAACTTGCCAACCATCAAGTCTCACATCCATGCCCGCCCCCCATCGCAGCACCAGCGGCCGCCCGTCGGAGCGAGCGGACGACCTGGAGGAGAAAGGAGAGGAAAGCGCGAAAGTCATAAACATCGATCTCAATACGGGCTAAGACACACATCAACACAAGCCGGGGCAGAGCACAGAAGCCGCCTCGCGGCGTCCAAGCGCCGCCCCGGGTCGAACCGCAATCAACTACATCCCATCGAATTCCCACAATTCAAGCACTTGTAGCATGTTCCGCTGCGCACCGTAATCGAGCCGCAGACATCGCACGCAGGTGCATCACTCTGGACCGCTGCGGTCAGGCGATCAAGAGCGCTGACGGACACCGACGTTTCACTGCTTTGCGCGCTGACGATGGTGTTTCCGTCCTGCGACTGCATCGCCATGGTGCGCGATGCAATGTGCGCCTCAACGATCGATTTGCCGCCGCTCGGCTGTTGAGCGGCGCGCTCGGTCGGCTCGTCTTTGCGACTCTCGACCGCAACGACCTCGCGCCGCTCTGCGGAATCGCGGCCGTTCTTGCGCGGCGGCGCATTGTTCTCTCGATAGCCGGGAATGAACTCCATTCCCATCCACCGGAAGATGTAATCAACGAGCGACTTCGCGAAGGGCACATCGCGATTCGTCGTCATTCCCATCGGTTCAAACCGCTGATGGGCGAACTTGTTCACGAGGGAATCAATTGGCACGCCATATTGGAGGGCAACGCTGATGGCCGTCCCAAGTGAATCCATTAAGCCGCCGATGGTCGAACCCTCCTTGCTCATCGTGATGAACAGTTCGCCCGGCTGGCCGTTCTCATACATGCCAACCGTCAAGTATCCCTCATGGCCGGCCACGTTGAAGTGGTGCGTAATGCTCTGCCTCGTGTCAGGCAGGCGGCGGCGCATCGGGCGCTCAATGATCTTCTCGACGATGCGCTCCACGTATTCGGGTTCGGTGTTCACGGAGTCCGGACCTGAGGAGAGCCGCGATGTCGAGATCGCAGCCGCAGTCTCCGCAACTTCGGCAGAAACTTCCCCCAGGGCACGCTCCAATCCATCCTCATCCTCTTCCTCATCTTCGTCAAGAGATTCGGATTTGGTGTTGAGCGGTTGTGAAAGTTTGGAGCCGTCGCGATAGAGCGCGTTGGCCTTGAGTCCCAATTCCCAACTCAGCCAGTACGCATCAGCGACATCGTCAACGCTTGCCGCGTTTGGCAGGTTGATCGTCTTTGAGATCGCGCCGGTGATGAATGGCTGCGCTGCCGCCATCATTCGAATGTGCCCCTCGGTGGCAATGAAGCGCTTGCCGAGCTTGCCGCAGGGATTCGCGCAGTCAAAGACAGGCAGATGCTCACTCTCAAGGTGCGGGGCGCCTTCAACCGTTTGCGTGCCGCAGATTGCCTGGTTCAGCTCATCGATTTCCTCCGGCAAGAGGCCGAGCGCTTTCAAGCCGTTGAACGTGTGACTCGCGCGGGCTTCTTCCTCATCAATGCCCAGCGTCTTCAGCACATGACCGGGCATCGACCATGCGTTGAACGCGAAGTGCAGCTCAAAGACGGTCGGCAGCGTGTTCTCGACCTCGATGAGGTCTTCAGCGGTGTATCCCTTCGATGACAGGAACTCACGAAATGTGCCTGCTCGCGCCGCCTTACCTGCACTCCGCGTGGGCATCGGTACATCCAGTGAGAGTGTGCCCATGACGTAGCGCACGATGTCATCGATTTGCTCCGCGTTGTATCCGAGTGCTTTGAGGGCGGGTCGCAAAGAAGCATTCGCAATTTTGAAGTATCCGCCACCTGCGAGTTTTTTGAACTTGACGAGCGCAAAGTCCGGCTCGACACCCGTCGTGTCGCAATCCATCAGCAGGCCGATCGTTCCCGTGGGCGCAATAACCGTGACCTGCGCGTTGCGGTAGCCGTACTGCTCGCCGAGCACGAGGGCATCGTCCCACGCCTTCGTCGCGTGCTTGAGCAAGTCCATTGCGTTGGCAAGATTAATCTTTTCATCCAGAAACAGGTTGTGATCGATCGGCACCGGCTTGATGGCCAGACCTTCGTATGCATCCGAGGTGCGCGGAATGCCATGCGCAGCTCGCCGGTGGTTGCGAATCACGCGCAACATGTGCTCGCGATTCTTCTTGAAGCCGGCGAACGGCGTGATTTCCTTTGCCATCTCCGCGCTGGTCGCATACGAGCGGCCGGTCAGGATCGCCGTCAGCGAGCCGCAGATCGTCCGACCCTCTTCACTGTCGTATGGGATGCCCGCTTGCATGAGCATGGCGCCGAGATTGGCGTAGCCGAGCCCCAGCGTGCGGTACTTCCACGATTGCGCCGCGATCTCCTTCGACGGGAACGAAGCCATGAGCACGCTGATTTCAAGGACGATCGTCCACAACTCGATTGCATGTTCATAAGCGATAATGTCAAACGTACGCGACTCACTGTCATAGAACTTGAGCACATTCAGCGATGCGAGATTGCACGCCGTGTTGTCGAGGAACATGTACTCGCTGCACGGATTGCTCGCGTTGATCCGGCCGTCCGCAGGGCAGGTGTGCCACTCGTTGATAGTGGTGTCATACTGCACGCCGGGGTCGGCGCAGCGCCAGGCAGCGCGGCAGATCTGGTCCCACAGATCGCGCGCTTTGAGCGTCTTGGCGACCTTGCCATCGGTGCGGCGGCGCAACTGCCAGTCACCATCGCTTTCAACCGCGCGGAAGAACTCATCCGTCAATCGCACGGAGTTATTCGAGTTCTGGCCGGAGACGGTGTAATACGCCTCGCCATTGAAGTCGTAACTGAGCTTGAGCCCGAGCGATGCAGCGAGCTCCTTCTGATCGGGGCCGAGCTGCTTCATGCCTTCGACGAGCGCTGCGACCTTGAGTTCTTCTCGAACCTTCCAGTTGACAAACTGCTCGATGTCCGGGTGATCCGCATCAAGGCAGACCATTTTCGCAGCACGCCGGGTTGTGCCGCCGGACTTGATTGCGCCTGCGGCGCGGTCGCCAATTCTGAGAAAACTCATGAGGCCGGAGGACTTGCCGCCGCCTGAGAGTGGCTCATTTTCGCCGCGCAGTGAGGAGAAATTGGTGCCAGTGCCTGAACCGTACTTGAATAAGCGCGCCTCGCGCGTCCAGAGGTCCATGATGCCCCCGTCGCCGACGAGGTCATCGCGCACCGCTTGAATGAAGCAGGCATGCGGCTGGGGATGTGAGTACGCATCGCCTGCAAGCTTGGCTTTGCCGGTCTCCGGATCGGTGATCCAGTGTCCCTGCGCCGGGCCGCTGATGCCGTACGCCCAGTTGAGTCCTGTGTTGAACCACTGCGGGCTGTTGGGCGCAGCCATTTGATGAAGCATCATGTAACACAATTCATCATAAAAGGACTGCGCATCCTCTTTGGAATCAAAGTAATTGTGCGTCTCGCCCCAATGCCGCCAGCAGCCGGCCAGCCGATGCACAACCTGGCGCACGGAGGTTTCGGGGCCGGTGTCGCTTGACGAGCCGCGCCCGTCAGGAAGCGGATCTGTCTCGTGCGCGATCGACGGCTCCGCTCCCTTACGGTCGCGGCTCGTTGTGTCTCTCGGCACGCCCGCCTTGCGGAAATACTTGCTCACCATGATGTCGGTCGCCAGTTGCGACCACGACTTGGGCACCTCGGCGTCTTTCATTTCGAAGACGACGGAGCCGTCGGCGTTGGTGATTCGGCTGGTGCGCTTGGTCCACTCGATCGTGGAAAAGACATCCTGGCCGGGCTTGGTGAATCGTCGGGTAATTTTCATAATGTTCCCACAGGTATGAATGTTCTAAGAATGAAGAGCGGAATTCACCACAGAGGCACAGAGAGCACAGAGAGGAGCAAGAGCATCGATGGCAAACTCAGTAGCCGCGTGGCGGCAGCCCGCGGTTGCTCGTCGCACCGCCGCGCGCCCCAACCGCGGCCTTCCGGCACGCGGCTAGTGGTATGTTTGCGTTCAGTGGCGCTCATCTGTAGCATTGTGTTGAAGTCAATCAAGGTGTAAGCCAGCGTGAGGGGACGTTGCCGCGATGGGTGCCTTGCGTTGTTTCGACCTCGTACCAGTGCGCGTCGCTGAGCGTCGGCCAGGGAAAATGCTGGGCCATCGCTTCGCGCCGGCGCGGCCCTGCGAGAATGCGCACTTCGACGACTTCATCATCCATCTCGCCGCTGTACTTGCGTGGCAGACCCAGGTAATCAAGGCCGTTGCCGAACAGCGTCGCGTGCGTGCCGATCTTGAGATTGTGGGTCATTGAAAGATGTCCTCGTTCTCATCGCATTTGATGGGTATGTGACGATCTGCACGCTGGAGCTTCGCTTCTGCGCAGTGCTCCTCAATCCACCTTCGGCAAAGTAAGCCCCACTTGATCCTGATACTTCCCCTTCTTATCCGCGTAGCTCACTGCGCACACACGGTCGGCCTTGATGAAGACCATCTGGGCGATGCCTTCGTTGGCGTAGATCTTCGCGGGCAGGGGGGTGGTGTTGGAGATTTCGATCGTCACCTTGCCGCGCCATTCGGGCTCGAGCGGCGTGACGTTGACGATGATGCCGCAGCGGGCGTAGGTGGACTTGCCGACGCAGATGGCCAGCACATCGCGCGGGATGCTGAAGGTCTCGACCGTTTCGCAGAGCGCGAACGAGTTGGGCGGGATGATGATGTGGTCTTTGCCTGTGCGGGCGGTGTCGATCTCGATGAAGAGGTCTTCAGAGAAGTCCTTCGGATCGACGATCGCAGCGCCGCCGGAGGTGGCGTTGGTGAAGACCTTGAAGCGCGTTCCGACGCGCACGTCGTAGCCGTAGGACGAGACGCCCCACGAGACCTTGCCGGGTCGCTTTTCGTTGTCCTGAAACGGCTCAATGCCGATGAGTTCGCGGATTTGTGAGTCGCAGAGTACGGCCATGGTGAAGCTCTTCCCGTTCGTGATTGCGTTGCGACCGTCCTGGTCCTGGAAGTTGAGTCCCCCTCAATCTCATCCGGAGGGGAGGGGAGCCGCTCGTCCCACCGAGCGGTGTTGTTCGGTCGCCTGTCCCGGCCGATGGCCCCCAGCGAGGGGTGGGTGGGCAATGGAGGCACTTCGTGGTGGGGCGGCCGAGGGCCACCGGCCGGGCAAGCGAACCAAAGGAATCCTACCACCACATCTTGGGCATGCAAACAACACAGGCCCAGAATCTTGGTTTTTTGAGGTAGTTTGCTGGAAGTCGAGCACTGGCAAGAGGTTACAGCAATGCTGATTTTTGTGCGCAGTCCCAGCAGTTGTGTGGACAACTTGGCAGTTGGTGTCTCAATCCCTAGATGTAGGGGCTCATGTCGCACGCTCAGCCCACTTTTCCTGGGCGTTTCGACGTGGCAAACGATGGGGGACCGGCCAAAGCGGATCAGACCTGCGGCGTATACACTCACGGGCTTCCATGCCGACGCTTGACATTGACACGCTCTTGGAAGGCCTGACAGAAGCGCAGCAGGAGGCCGTAACGCACGTGGATGGGCCATTGCTGGTCCTCGCCGGTCCGGGCTCAGGGAAGACGACCGTGGTGACAAGACGGATCGCACACCTGATCGCACAGGGCATTCCGCCATGGCAGATTCTTGCGCTCACGTTCACCAATAAGGCGGCGGGGGAGATGCGCGATCGCGTCATGCATGTCCTGCCCGAGAATCTACCGGGCGTGCGTGGCCTCACCGTTACAACATTCCACTCGTTCTGCGCCCGGCTGTTGCGACGATATGCGGCCTTCGCGGGACTTCAGGAAAACTACACGATCTACGACTCCGGCGATCAACGCGAAGCGATCAAGCAGGCCCTCAAGACAGTGGGCCTGGATTCAAAGAACTGGACGCCGGGAAGCGTGGCCAGCGCGATCAGTAACGCTAAGAACCAGTTGATGGATTCGGCTGCGTATGCCTCCCAGGCGAGTGACTTCTACACGCGTTCGATCGCCCGTGCGTTCGATCAGTATCAGAAGATTCTGAAGTCGAACAATGCGGTTGATTTTGATGACCTCCTCGTGATGACAGCCCGCCTTCTGCGCGAGCGGCAGGAGGTGCGCGAGGAGTTGCAGGAGCGGTATCAGTACGTGATGATCGATGAGTATCAGGACACGAACCACGCGCAGTTCGTCATTGCCAATGCGATTGGTGCTGCGCATCGCAACGTCTGCGTAGTGGGGGATCCTGATCAGTCGATCTACGCCTGGCGCGGCGCTGATATTCGCAACATTCTGGAGTTTGAGACGCACTATCCGAATGCGAAGATCGTGCCTCTGGGACAGAACTTTCGCTCGACGGGGCACATCGTTGCGGCAGCCGATGCGTTGATCCGCAACAACACGCAGCGCAAGGACAAGCGCTTGTTCACGGAGTTGGGCGAGGGCGAGAAGCCGACCGTGGTGCTATGCCGGGATGAGCATGATGAGGCGCGGCTTATCGTGGATGAGTTTCGGAGGCGGCGCGAAGGTGAGCAGGACGAGAAGAGGGCAGTCGATGGTTTGGGCGAGGCCGCAAGCGGCGTGGCTTGGAAGGACATGGCGGTGTTGTATCGGATCAACGCACTGTCGCGCGTGCTGGAGGAAGCGTTCCGCGATGCGCAGATTCCATACGTCATCGCCCGTGGCACGGCGTTCTACGATCGCAAAGAGATCAAAGACGCGCTGGCCTACCTGCGCGTGGTGGCGAATCCGAATGATGAAGTCTCGCTGCGGCGCATCGTCAACGTGCCCGCGCGCGGGATCGGTAAGACGACGCTTGACAAAATTGAAATCTTCGCAATTCAAAACCATACCGACCATTTCCAAGCGATCAGGCTCGTTGAGGAGGAGAGCGGCCTCACTCCGCGCGCAGTGCAGAGCGTGAAAAAGTTTGCTGCACAGGTTGAAGCGTGGCGGGCGATGGATGCGCGTTTCGCCGGGAGCGCGGATGACCTCCTCGCTGCGTCACCTCCAGGTGCATCCGAGAGCGGATCGGCACTCGCAGAGCTCGTTGAGCGAGTGATTCGCGAATCCGGAATGGAAGCGTTGTACCGCAACGCCAAGGCAGAGGAGGAGCGCGAGCGCTTCGACAACCTCGAAGAGCTTATCTCCGCAGCCAGTGAGTTCGCCCCGCCTCTGCTCGACGACGGCTCAGAAGCGCCGCTCCTGGCGACGCTCACCGCGTATCTTGAAGGTGTCGCGCTTGTGAGTGATGCCGATGCGATCGATCCCGAGAAGGGCGCCGTCACGTTGATGACACTTCATGCCGCGAAGGGGCTGGAGTTCGACACCGTCGCGCTTGCTGGCATGGAAGAGGGGTTGCTGCCACATTCGCGCGCTGCGACGAACGAAGCCGAACTTGAAGAAGAAAGACGGCTGTGTTACGTCGGCATCACGCGCGCGAAGCGCCATCTGCTGCTCACTTCTGCGAGGATGCGAACACATCGCGGAATGCGCGAGCGCACCATACCGAGCCAGTTTTTGAATGAGCTGCCTGCACGTTCCGTGATGACCCTGGATCAGGCCGGTGACGACATCGCATATGAGGATGACCGGTGGGGCGGGTCCGAACCGTCATCGTTCTCACTGGCTGGGCATCAAACGCGGCGATCTTCGACGAGGCAGCGCGATGAGTTTGGCGAGAAACCCAGGGTTGAATACGAGGGCTGGACGCGTAAGTCGGCTGCTGAGGAGCAGTTCCCCGTGGGCAGCCGTGTGCGCCATCCGAAGTTCGGCGTGGGAACGGTTGAAGGCATCACTCCCCGGCCCGGCGGCACCAGCGTGCGTGTGGCATTCCGCAGTGTAGGGACGAAGACGCTCATCCTTGAATACGCGAAACTCGAACGGCTGTGATGTCGCATCGCCAAAGTTCTCGCACCTTTAGCGCCCGTGATAGGAAGCCCCGACAGCGAACCACGCCTGTTCAATCGCTTCCTGCGGCACTTCAGTTACGATCGTTGCTGAGCCAATCGATGTTGGAAGAATGAGTCGGTGGCGGCCCTGGGCGATCTTCTTGTCGTAGCCCATGGCGATGGTGAGTTCCTGCGCTGAAACCGCAGATGGGATGCGATGCGGCAGTCCTGTTCGTTCGATGAGCGATTCCATCTGCCGTGCATCACTCTCGTCAAGGCGCTTCATGTAGACGGCGAGCTGCGCCGCCGCGATGAGCCCGATGGCAACGGCTTCCCCATGCCGGAGATCAAGCTGTTGGATCGACTCTAATGCGTGGCCAAACGTGTGGCCGAGGTTGAGCAGGGCGCGGCTGCCGGATTCTCGTTCATCCGCGGAAACGATCGCGGCCTTGATCGCTGCGCTGCGCTCGATCAACTCTGCGAGCAGCGGCGAATCCAGCGCAAGAATCTTCTCAAGATTATGGCTGAGGAATGTGAACAACTCGTTGTCTGCGATGATCGCATGTTTGATGCATTCGGCGAGGCCGCAGCGGAACTCGCGCGACTCAAGGGTTGTGAGCGTCTGGGGATCAACGATGACGATCCTCGGTTGATGGAATGCGCCGATCATGTTCTTCAGGAGAGACGCGCCTGCCGTGTAGTTCACACCTGTCTTGCCGCCTATGGCAGCGTCAACCATCGCGAGCAGCGTGGTGGGAACCTGAACAAGCGGCAAGCCGCGCATGAACGTCGCTGCGACGAATCCGGCCACGTCACCAGTGATCCCGCCACCGATCGCGACGACAGGCGAACTGCGGTCGAGACGTGCATCGAGCATGGCTGCGTAGACATCGCGAGCCGTCTCAAGGGTTTTGCGGCGCTCTTTCGCGATCAGTTCGACTGTTGCGACGGTGAGGCCGGCTGCTTCCATCGACTGACGGGCGATACGGCCATGGGTGGAAGCAACGTTGGCATCCGTGACGAGGATTGCGCGATCCGCCGCAACGGCGCTGCGAACCATCCCACCGAGCCGAGCGAGGACGTGGGATTCGATAACGATGTCATAGGGCGGATCAAGTGAGACGGTGACGACTGCCATGGGCGATGAGGATATCAGCATCACGCGAACGTGAGATGTGTCGGAATCACCCAGGAACGCCGCTCATGCTTCCGCATCTTGACGGCGTTTCAATTCCGCAAGTGCTTCTGCTGGATCCTCCGGCAACGGCGCCTGCTCACTTTCGTCTGCGTCCAAACGCATGAGCGCCCTTGGCCTTTCCCGGCGCGCCTTGCGCTTTTGCGATCGAACGTACATCAAGACCAGCGCAAAGACGAGGAGCAGGATGAGTACTGGAACGAGTACGATCCATGCATCTGTGAGGCCGTGCATGCCGGGTTGGGCGGGCCGTAACGACTCAGGCAGAGCTCCGACGAAAGCGGGATATGATCGCTCAGCGCCATCTCGCGCGATCTCGTTCATGCGCTTGTAGAACCGGGCGTACACGCGCACCGACATTCCATCACGAAAGGCGCCTGCCGCTTCGTCATCGAGCCCGACGACATAGACCGCGATCGGGCGGCCGGATTCAGTACGAATGAACCATTCGTGCGCAACGTCATAGGGCGGATCGAGCACGGCTTGCTGTGCAAGCCGCCCTTCAATGAGGCACAGGTCACCGCGATAACGATGAGGTTCGCGGAGCATCTCCTCAAAATCTGGATTCAGTCGCACCGGCTGATCACCAGGCGCATCGCTCCACGATCGTGCATGTTCGATCAGTGCAAAGAATGCTTCTTCCCGCACGTCATATCCGTCGGCGGCGGTTTCAAGTCGAATCACCTGCTCCTCGGTCAAGGGCGGGACGAAGGCCAGGATCATGATGAGCGCAACGCTGTGCATGGCGGTTCACCGTGCTTCGAGCTGCCGAAGCGCTTCATAAGCCGCCGCGCAGACGACGGTGGAAAGATTGAGCGATCGCGCCGCCGGGTCCATCGGCAATGCAATTCGGTGGTCATCGCCATGACGCTGCGCAACCCATTCCTGTATCTCCTGCGGGACGCCTTTGGTCTCACGACCGAACAAGAGGTAATCGCCCTCTTGAAAAGTTGCATCCCAATGAGGACGCGTAGCCCTGGTGGTGTAAAGCCACAGCCGACCGCGCTTCGGCGACTCGGTTTCGAGGAATGCATTCCATGAGTCGTGTTCGCGCCAATCGACGAGATGCCAATAGTCGAGACCGGCCCGGCGAAACGCCTTCTCCGTCATCTCAAACGAAATCGGATGGATGATGTGCAGGCGACAGCCAGCGCCGTCGACGGAGCGGGGGAAGGCGGCGACGGTGCGCCCGATGTTGCCGGTGTTCTGCGGAATCTCCGGGGTGAGCAGAACGATGTGTAGTCGCGGCGGCATTCGAGCATATCCAACCGCCTTGATGGCGACCCGTCAACTGCCGGTATCATTCGGTTCGTCGTCGACGGCGGCGTGTCAATCCGGCGAGTGCAAGCAGGGCTACCGATGCCGGCGTAGGAATCGCGGTGATGAACGCCGGAACCTTATCCGAACCGCCGTCCGCAAAGCCCCGGAGCCGGACGACAAAGTTGAAGTCGTACGGTCCGGCGAGGAACGACTCCGCCGCGAGCTGATGCGCGTCTGAAGCGTGAACGTCAAACACGAATGTGCCGCTCTGCCCAACAGCGATGCCCGGGTTTGGATTGCCACCGCCGGCCCAATGTCCACCCAATGCGGCGCCGGCTGCGAAAGACGATCCAAAGGGCGGCGCCGCATGATTGGTCAACCCCTGAAATGGATGCGTGGCTGACGTGAGTGTTGCCGATGCAAACGGATCACTGCTGTCGATGTTGAAAACGAAACCGGTGATCTTGCCGCCGTTTGATGGATTGCTTGTGTTCGTGAGCGTAATCGTCAGAACGCCGTACTCCGGAAGATCGGCGAAGTAGGAGATGCTGCCGGTGAACTCGCCGAGATATTCGGTACTGCCTTCACCGCTTTCAAAGATGACGTCAGCGGTCGCTGACGAAGCGACACTTATCGAAGCGATGCCGGTGAGCGCGAAAATCCGAACAACGCGGAGACGATGCACATTCATCATGTCTTCTTCCTTGATTGAGGGATGTGGGAACTGCGAAGTCGTCGTGTCAGTCAATCAAGCGTGCAAAATGTCAATCGCATGGGCAAATCCACAGCGGTCATCTCGAATGGATGCAGGTGGGGCTGTATGAGTTAGCGGTGTTCTGGGACGTGCAGCGCGCAGAGGAACGCCGGGCAGCAGGTTGCGCTGCCCGGCATCGGAATGATGAGACTCTTGGAACGGTTTCAGGTGCGGCGTCGCCGAGCGTTGCAAAGCAGCCCGCTGAGCGTCAGCAGGGCGAGGGCGCCAGGCGCGGGGACGTTAGAGCCGGGCACCATATCGGACCCATCATCGTCGAATCCCATAAAGCGCGTGACGAAGCCGAACTCATTCGGACCTGCGATCAGAAAATCAATCGCGGAAAGCGAACCTGCATCGCTTGCAAAGATGTCGAAAACAAAGGTGCCGGTTGCGCCGATCGCGATGCCGCCTCCGGGAGGCCCGCCAAGGAAACTTCCAGCAGTGCCCGCTCCCGCCAGAAAGGTTCCGAAGGAGCCGGCCGCCTGGCCGACGAGGGCAGTCATGCCAGCATGTGTTGACGACGTCAGCGAGGCGCTCACGCCAGCATCTGAGCTATTGACGTTGAAGACGAAGGCGGTCAGGAAGCCGCCATTCGAAGGGGCGCTCGTGTTGGTGAGCGTGATGGTCAATGTTCCGACCGCGCCCGCTTCGTACTCGATGGAACCGGTGAACTCTCCGAGACCCCATTCACTGTTGAGCGTGTCACTCTCGATGAGAATCACGTCGGCGGTCGATGTCGCGGCACATAATGCAGCACAGAGCAACCCGCCAGCCCAGATCATATTGAAACGCATCTTGCTTGATCTCCTCTCCAGCCAAGTTCAAAAGGTTACGGCCGCGGACAGAAGCGGCCAGCCGCGCCAGTATGCATACGTTCCTTCTGGAAACAAGCCGTAAAGTCGCTTGCGCGACGAAAACTTTTGCGCAACCTCAAAGGCCTGTGAGAACACGGGAGAGCTGGTGAATTTGGTCAATTCTGGACGTGATGGTTGCCGTCCGGTAACTCGCTGACAATGCTTTGCCGACATGTCGCCGGTTGATGCCACCATCCGAACGGTTCGAAGGGTTGTCGGGTCCTTCCACCCGAGAGCCATGCCGCAACTTTCGCGGGCTCACTATCGACGTGAACTGACTGTCTGGGCGTTGCTGCCGATCATGATGGGAGTTGTGGAGGGTGGGATGGTGAGCGTGATCGCCAAGAACGCGTTTGAAGCTGCGGTGCCGGAGAAGGGGCTGAACTTCGTGGTTGCTCTGCTGGCGGGTGCGCCGGCCTTTGCGAATATCACAAGCTTCTTGTGGGCCGCCATGTCGCACGGCCGGAACAAGATCAGGTTTCTTCTGGGATTGAAGATCGCCACCGCTCTCTTCGTCGCCGTGATCGCCCTCGCGCCGCTCAATGTGTGGGGACTTCTCATGCTTGCGGTATGTGTTGTCGGCGCGCGGTCGTGCTGGGCCGGCGTGGTCACGATTCGCGCGACCGTCTGGCGGGCCAATTATCCGCGCTACGCACGAGCCAACATGGCTGGAAAATTGGCAACCGTGCAGTCGCTTCTCCTGGCCACTGCGGGGTTCTTGCTGGCGGAAGCGATGACGTGGCATGAAGACGCCTTTCGATTGATCTATCCGCTCGCCGCTGTCTTCGGCGTTGCCGGCGCGATGGTGTATGGCCGGATGCGCGTTCGCGGTCACCGGGCGTTGCTGCTGGCCGAGCGGCGCGGTTCGACCACGCGCGCGATGGTGAGTCCCTTGCAACTCTGGCACGTCCTCGCCAACGATCGCATTTACCGCCAGTTCATGATCACGATGTTTATCTTCGGTACGGGAAACATGATGATTACCGCGCCGTTGGTCATCATGCTGCGCGAACTTTTTGGGTTCGGCTATCGAGGCGGCATGCTCATCAGCGGCATCATTCCGATCGTGCTCACGCCCCTGTCGATTCCGTTCTGGTCACGTCTGCTCGATCGAGTTCATGTGATCAAGTTCCGAGCGATCCATAGTTGGACCTTCGTTGCTGCCGCATTGGCCATGCTGCTGGCAGCGGTTACGGTTCAGCCAATGTGGCTTGCGTTATCGGCGACACTTCAGGGGGTTGCATTTGGTGGGGGGATGCTCGCGTGGAACCTCGGACACCACGACTTCGCACCGGCGCACAAGGCGTCGCAATACATGGGTGTCCATGTGACGCTCACGGGCGTACGCGGTATTCTCGCGCCGTTGATCGCAGTCGGTGTGTACGAATGGCTAAACACGATCAACCCAGGCAGCGGAGCGTGGGTGTTCGCATTCTGCCTTCTGCTCAACGTGACCGGCGCCATCGGGTTCGGTTTATTGCACAAGCGAATGAGCGGGGCGGGGCATGGCTCGCAGTTTTCTGAAGGGCCACCCGTTCTGCCGCCGGCCGCGGGCTGATGTTGCTCGGACGTGATCGCCGGGTTCAGATCAGACGACGTGGTGGACCATCGTCGGCGGCCGTACTTTGAGTCGCCGGTGCAATGGTGGTGTCGGCTTCAAGCGCCGGCTCGGCCGCCACGGTCCGGCTGATAATGCTGGAGCCGCGTGCGCCGTGCAAGCTTGTGGGTGAGATATTCGTTGCTTCGCGCTCGATTGCGGGATCAACTTTCATGCTCTCGCGCCGGAGAACGGCGGTCTCGACGGCTCCGCTAAATCGCAATCCGATCATGACGATGCCAACGAGACAGGTGAACGGAAGCAGGAGAAAGCGGGCGAGGGCTACCGTCATTGAAGGGGCATCGGCATCGACCGCCTCACCTGCGATCGCCGCAGCGCGAGCGGCTTCAATCTGATCGACACACGAGGTCATCGCATCGTATGTTGAGAGCGCGCCATCCGGCCAAGGCATGTGCAACGTCGAGCCAAGCGGAAGAACAAGCGCGGCAACAAGCACGGCCCACATGAATGCGAGCACCGTCCGCTCCGCACCTTGAACACCTGCGCTCGCGCCCAGCATGACTCCCATGCCCATGGTTGCGATCAAGACGATCATGGCGACGCGGCCTACTCCGCCGGCCATGCCGTATGCTGCGCCAAACCACGCATCCATTCTGCTCATCTGCATTGGAGGCGGTTCAACTGGTTCCTGAACCGCCGGCTGTTCTTCAACCTTCGGCGCGAGGATTCGGCCGGGTTGCTGCAGCAGTTCATCCGCCTGCACGATATCGGGAACATCGGCGGCATTGGTGGCGGGATGTGCGTAGCGCAGATTGGTGGCGCTGGCGAGAGCCCAGATCAGCGACTGCGTGCCGAGCGCGATGCCGACGATCCAGCAGCAAATGATCGCGCCCCTCCGGAGGCGGGTGATCGTCAGCCGAATGCTCTGTTGGTGCTGTTGCGGCAACATGACCTCAGGATGTGCGGCGGAACCGCGCGTGGATGAGATTCATCGGCGCGATCGCGGCTGATAATGAGCCGATTTGGCCCACAGTTGCGTCATGATGCACCCCGCTTGTGAATACAATCGCGCGATCAAGCCGAAAAACAGTGTGACGTTATCTGACGGTCCGAAGCCAGGAATTTGCCAATGATCAGCCGCACGAGTGCAAAGAGAACAGGAGCTCTCACGGTCTTCGCCGTAGCTCTCTTCGCAGGATTTATCAGCCCCGCTGAAGCTCAGAGCACGCGCGAGCGTGATCGCAACCGGTCTGAGGAGCGGTGGACCGAAGAGCGACCGATTGCTCCCACGCCACTCGAAGAAGCACGGCGGGCAGAAGCTGCTATCCTGGAGGGTGAGCTCCAGCAGCGGGGGGGATTACTCAGGGAAGGTTCCTCGGTCCTCGAGGTCAGCGCCACTCTACACTGGGACGAGGAAGGCAAGGTCTGGATTGCTCGTCTCTTGCCGCGTGAGGAGCAGACGCCGGCAATGACCGCTCTCCCTGAGGAGATGCGGATGGCGCCGAACTCATTTCTCACCGAAATCGAGCAGGTGATCGAAGCCACGCCAAATCAGCGTATCACCCTCGAGTTAACTGGTGAGACGCTTGTGTATCAAAGACAAAATTACCTGCTGCTGCGAGCTCCAGGACGAGTGATCGGGCTTGAGCGAATCGAGGACGAGGGTACCGGTCGTGGCGATGCCTTGGAGGAAGCGCCAGACGAAGTGCGTTCCTCGCCGCGCGGCGGTCGCACGGCGGCAGAAGTCATGCGCGAACTGGAAAGCGAATCGGGCCCACTGCACCGTGTGCCGATCGTCCCGCGCGCTCCAGAGGATCGTGATCGCGCGGAAGTCGTAAGCGGGGATGACAATGAGCCGGTCGGCGGTACTACAGCCGGCGCTGACCGGGAGCGGGATATGAGGCAGTGGCGGGAGGGAACCATGCTGATGCAGCGCAGGGGACGCATCGTCCGAGAGGAGAGTGGCCGATGGCAATTCGTGCTCGACGCGGACGTACAGAACCTGGCCGACCCGCCGCTCACACTCGTGCCATGTCTCCTGCTTGAGCGAATTGAACGATTTGCGCGCCAGGCCGGCCCCACGGCGGCGGTACTCATCAGCGGCGAGGTTTTTGTCCATGGCGGCAGAACATATCTGTTACCCAGCGCTTTTCAGTTGCCGCGCGAGCGTACACCCTTGAACTGAGCGACTGCGCAGGTCTTCCCTGGCCAATCACCGCATCAGTCATTCCCATACCATCAATCCATGTCCAAGAGCGAAGGCGATGTGAAGGCAGTGAATAGTCGCGAGACATGGGGCAAGTCTCCGCCGCCGGAGCCGGAGGTCGTCGAGTTCCTCGAAGGACCGCACTCGCGCACGTTTGAGTTCGCCCGATTACTCCGCATCATGCGCGAGTTCATGCGGGGCTTTCGAGCCCTTCACTTTGTCGGGCCGTGTGTGACTGTGTTTGGCTCGGCGCGATTTAAGGAGGACAGCCCGTACTACGCGATGGGTGTGGAAGTCGGCAGGCGGCTGGCCGAGATCGGTTTCACGGTCATTACTGGTGGCGGGCCCGGCATTATGGAGGCAGCCAATCGAGGCGCTCGAGAGGCAGGCGGCCGATCGATCGGCTGCAACATCGAGCTGCCGATGGAGCAGAAGCCGAATCCGTATGTGGATCGATTCATCGACTTCCGCTACTTCTTCGTGCGCAAGGTCATGCTCGTGAAGTATTCCTACGCGTTCATCGCGCTGCCCGGCGGTTTCGGAACCCTTGATGAGATTTTCGAGACGGCCACATTGATCCAGACCCGCAAGATCCACGACTTTCCCCTGATTTTGATGGGAAACAGCTATTGGCAGCCGTTGCGTGAGCTCCTCGAAGGCATGGTGCGGGAGAAGACGATTGACGCGGCTGATTATGAACGGATCATCTTCACCGACTCAATCGATGAGGCAGTGAGCCGGATCGCCAATACAGCCGTGGAGGAGTTCGGCTTTCGGTGGAAGAAGCGGGTGCGGCCGAGCCGGCTCCTTGGTGAGAGTGAATTCGGTCAAGCGAGTGCCGTCTCGACTTCCTGACGTATCGTGGGGGTGCCCGGGCGATGCATCGATGGCCAAGAATTGACAGCTTCGATGACGGGGCCTACCGTACTCTTACCACACGGTCCGCGTGGGCCGCGTGATTTTTGATCTGATATTCGGAGCAGCATGGTGATCCACCTCGCCATTCAACCAGTTACTCGCCATGACGATTGAAACCCGTCATGTCGTGAGCTGGGCTCAGAAGGCCCGCAGCCGCCACTCGGAGGCGCCGTTGTGCCGCAGAGCCCTTCGGGCAATGTGCGCAGCGTCGCCGCCAGTTATGCCTCCCGGCAGATTGGCGGTGAAATTGACCTGACGCACAGCGCACAGGTTCATGCATGCGGGCCCACGGGCTGATCCACCTGCAGGATCGCCCGTGGGTTTGTCGTTTTGGAAGTTCACCCTTCGCTGTGCAGCAGGAAGCATTCATTTTCTAAGACATCCCACCATCTCAACAACCACATACGGAAGCCATCATGAATCCTGAAACCCTCCGCATCCTCGACTCCATCGCTCGTGATCGAAACATCGACCGCGACCTGCTCATTCAAGACCTTGAGCAGGCGATGGTGTCTGCCGCGCGCAAACACTTCAACTCGATCGACACGGAGGAGTTTGGTTGTTCGATGGATCGAACCTCCGGTGAGATTACGCTGTGGCGCAACCATCCGTCAGAGGTTGAAGGCGGCGAACCGACGCGCGAGATCATCCCGCTTGAACGCCTGGGCCGCATCCCGGCACAAACCGCGAAACAGGTCATGATTCAGCGCTTCCGTGAAGATGAACGAAACAGCATTTTCACGGACTTCATCAAACGGCGTGGTGAGATCATCACCGGCACCGCGCACCGGTATGAGGGCGGCGCGCTCATCGTGCAGATCGATCGTGCGGAGGGCTTCATGCCGCGCTCCGAGCAGATTCCGGGCGAACAGTTTCATCCTGGCGATCGAGTGCGGTGCCTTGTGGTGGATGTGCGCGAAGCGGGCAGTCAGGTGAAGATCGTGCTCTCGCGCAGCCATCCCGACTTCATTCGCAAGCTCTTCGAAGCTGAAGTGCCCGAAGTCGCCGAGCGCGTGATTGAGATCAAGGCGATTGCCCGCGAGCCCGGCTTTCGAACCAAGTTGGCTGTGTCCTCCATCGACTCAAAGGTCGATGCGGTGGGTGCTTGCGTTGGCGTGCGAGGCAGCCGTATTCGCAACATCGTCGATGAGCTTGCCGGTGAGAAGATTGACATCGTCCGTTGGAACGAGTCGAGCCAGATTCTCATCGGCAACGCGCTCAAGCCCGCCGAAGTCGAAGAAGTCAGTCTGTGCTTCGAGCTCGGCCGCGCCACGATCATCGTGCGAGAGGATCAGCTTTCGTTGGCGATCGGCCGGCGCGGCCAGAACGTGCGCCTTGCTGCTCGCTTGACCGGTTGGGATATCGACATTCTCACGCCTGCTGAGTTCAGCAAGGGGCTTGAGATTCTGGAGCAGACCGTCAAGCCGATTGAGGGCGTGACCGAAGAGATGCTCGACAAGATGGGCGCGCTCGGCATGATCAGTGTGTTCGATGTCGAAGAAGTCGGTGTGAGCACGCTGCAACAGGAACTGGAGATCTCGCACGGCATCGCGCACAAGATCGTCATGGCTTGTGCTGCGAAGGCCAAGGTGGTCGCAGAGGAACAGGCCAAGGAGAAGGAGGAGCAGGAGAAGCGGCGAGCAGCGGAGATGGCTGCCGGCGCTGCCTTGCTCGGCGATGACGAGCCGACCTTGAGTGAAGCGCTCGCCATTGACGAGCAAGCTGAATCCGCAGCCGATGCCATCCTTGGCGGGCCTGTTGACGCTGCGCCCCCGGCAGATCCATCAGAGAAGGATGATGCCGCTTCGGCAAGTGACCATGAGGAACAACACGATCAGCAGCAGAAGGAAGAGGAAGCGACGGCATCTTCAAAGGAGTGAACTCGAATACGTCCACTTCCTAAGGACTGCAAAGACTGTGGCGAGTCGTAGGACTTGCCGATGGAGACACTGAGTGGCTAAGAAACCCGCCCAAACCCGCGTTCATCAACTGGCTAAGCAACTAGGCGTGACTTCGAAGGATGTCGTTGCCAAGTGCAAAGCTGAAGGCATACCCGGCATAGAGAATCATCTTTCGCCCGTCTCGGTCGGGCTTCAGATGACGATCAGTGAATGGTTCAGCGATGAGCTCGGGGGCGGTACGGCTGTTGAGACTGCTGCGCCCGTCGATGTCAAGACGGCGCGCGCGAAGGCGAAGCGAAAAGCTCGTCCAACCAAGGCCGCTGCTGATGTGCAGCAAGAGTCGCCGCCGGACGAGGTCGCGCCGCCCGAAGCGGAAGTGAGCGCGCCTGCTGCGCCACCGGCCGAGAAGAAGTCGAAGCAGGTGGTCAGGAAGACCGAGCCCACGACGGAGCCGCAAATCAAGGCGACGGAGCCGGCTGAAGCCCTCACCAAGGTGGTCGATACCGAAGCGAAGGCGAAGCGACGTGCGCCAGCTGCCGAGCCGCGCGACGACGCAGCTGACCAGGAGAAAACGCAAGAGAAGCCGAAGGCGGTCACCAACGTCCCGACGCGGCCGGAAGTCATCACACCAGCAGGCCCCCGGCTTGAGCAGCCGAAGAAGGTCGAGATGAAGGGGCCGAAGGTGATCCGGGTCGAGAATCCGGATAACGTCCCCGCGCCGCGTTCGCGTGGGGCGGCTCGGCCATCACCGATCAGTCGTGGCGGTCCGCGTTCCGGCCGTGGCGTCGGCATGCCCGACACGTTCGATCCAGATGCTGCGCGTGGCGCGCCAAGCGGTCCGGGTCCGCGGCGAAACAAGCGCCGCAGTGGCGCAGCAGGGGAGGGGGCCGGTCGGACCGGACGCGCGTTGGCTGGAGACGATCGGCCGTTCAACTGGCGCGAACAGGATCTTATCGAACGCGAGATGCGGCTGCAGCGCGCCGGCGGTTTCATTCGTCAGGCCCGACGTGACAACCTCAAGCGCGCCACCACATCGACGCATCGCGCGCAGACTGCGGCTGAGACCGGCGGCAAAGTCAAGATTGCGGAGCCGATCACCATCAAGGAACTCTCAGCCGCCACCGGCGTCAAGACGGCGGACATTCTGAAGAAGCTCTTCCTCGCTGGCAAGCCGGCCACGATCAATTCTGCGATTGATTCGGAAACCGCAATTGAACTGATGATCGAGTATGACATCGAGCTTGAAGTCATCGAGCAACGGTCTGCGGAGCAGCAGATTGAGCAAACGTTCCAGGATCGAGAGCTCGTCGATGAGCGACCGCGTTCTCCTGTCGTGACGATTCTGGGTCACGTGGATCACGGTAAGACGTCGCTGCTTGACCGAATTCGAAACACCAATGTCGCGGAGGGTGAAGCAGGCGGCATAACGCAGGCGACAAGCGCATTCCGCGTTCCCGTGCACTTGGGCGAGGGCGAGCGGCAGGTGACGTTTATCGACACGCCCGGCCACGAAGCGTTCACCGAAATGCGCGCCCGCGGCGCCAAGGTGACGGATATCGCAGTGCTCGTGGTGGCCGCTGACGACGGCGTCATGCCGCAGACTATTGAGTCGATCAATCATGCCAAGGCGGCCGGCGTCCCCATCGTCGTGGCGCTCAACAAGATCGATAAGGCCGAAGCGACGGACACCAACATTCAGCGAATCCTCGGCCAACTTGCTGAGCACGGCATGAATCCTGTCGAGTGGGGCGGTGACACAGAAGTTGTTCGTACAAGCGCGATCAAGGGCGATGGCATTCAGGATCTCCTCGAAGTACTCGACCTTCAGGCGCAGATCCTTGAACTCAAGGCCGACTTTGGCGGCGCAGGACAGGGATCTGTACTCGAAGCGCAGATGGAGGAAGGTCGCGGTCCGGTGGCGCGAATACTGGTGCAGCATGGCGAGCTGAAGAAGGGGGACTTCATCGTCGTCGGCCGTGCCTACGGCCGTGTGCGCGACATCGTCAGTGACCGTGGTCAGCGCGTTGATTCGGCGACGCCTTCTATGCCGGTCGCTATTTCGGGCATCGATCTTGTTCCAGATGCCGGCGATAAGTTTTATGCTGTCAAGTCACTGAAGGCGGCCGAGCAGGCAGCCGCAGAGCGACAGCATCAGGAACGGGAGCGTCAACTCGCGACCGAAAAGATCACGCTCAACAATATCTTCAAGCATCTGGCTGACAAGCAGCGCACTGAACTGCCGCTTGTGCTGAAGGCAGATGTGCACGGCTCGCTTGAAACCATCAAGGCAACGATCCAGAAGATCGCCACCGATGAAATTGCCGTTTCGATCAAGCACGCAGCCGTCGGCGGCATCAACGAGTCGGACGTCTCGCTGGCGGAAGCGGCCGGCGCGATCATTCTGGGCTTCAATGTCACGGCCTCCGGCGCTGCCCGCAAGGCGGCGGAGCAACGCGGCGTGGACATCCGCTACTACGACGTCATCTACGATATTGTCGATGACGTCAAGAAGGCCGCCGAAGGCCTGCTGGAGCCGGAACTGAAGCTCGAAGTGCTTGGCCACGCCGAGGTGCGCGATGTCTTCAAGGTCAGCAAGGTCGGCATGGTCGCCGGCTGCTACGTGACCGATGGTGTCGTCGAACGGAATGCCCAGATTCGTGTCACGCGCGACGACATCGTCATCGAGAAGGATCGCCGCCTCGAGCAGCTCAAACGCTTCAAGGACGACGTCAAGGAGGTCCGCGCCGGCCAGGAGTGCGGCATGAGAATTGTCGGCTACGACGACATCAAAGTCGGCGACGTCCTCGAATGCTACAAGACGCTCGAAGTGCGGCGAAAACTGTAAACGTCGCTGCCGCGAGTTGATGGCGTTCGCACCGCCTCGGCCGCGGGTGGTACGCTGTTGTTGGCGTGAGTTTCGGTGATTCGCGACAACTTCGCATCCTCGCCTTCGAGCCGTTTGATGCCGGATCGCACCGTGCCGTGCGCGAAACGATCTCGCGTCACTCGCGCCATAACTGGCGATGGATCACACGACCGGGTCGGAACTGGAAGTGGCGCATGCGCCTTGCGGCTGCGGAGATGGTTGAGCAGCTCAGTGCGGTGGGGGAGCGTCATCACTATGACGCAATCTTTGTGACCTCACTGATGAGCGCTGCTGATCTGCGCGCGCTGTTGCCGGCGGCACTACGCAATCTGCCGCTCATCCTGTACATGCATGAAAATCAGGCGGCATATCCCGAATCGCCGTATTCGACCGCAAGCAGTGAGTCAACTCAGCATGGTGATCGCGATGTTCACTTTGCGCTCACCAATCTGACAAGCATTCTCGCCGCCGATCGAGTGTTCTGGAACAGCCAGTGGAACCTACGTTCATACCTGGCGGGGATTGAATCGCTTCTGCGCAGAGGGAGTGATGTTCAGGTCGGTGATGTTCGTAGCCGGATCGAGGCCCGAAGCGCGGTCATCTGGCCTCCGGTGGAGGTGCCGGAGGAACTGCTTGCAGGAGGAGTTTTACATAACGAATCGCGGCCGGTGAACGTGGCCTGGCCGCACCGCTGGGAGCACGACAAGGGGCCGGATGAGTTGCTGGCGGTAGCCGAGCGCTGGTCGGAGGAGCTTGACCTGCGATGGACGATTCTCGGTGAGCGGTATGACGAAGTGCCGCGTGAGCTTGAGGACTTTGAGAAACGCTTCAGAACCCGGATAAACCATTTCGGCTATGAACCGAATCGCAATACTTACTTGAAGAAGTTGCGGGAGTGCGACTGGGTACTCTCCACAGCAAGACACGAGTTCTTTGGCATTGCCGTGGTCGAGGCAATGCTGGTCGGCTGCCTTCCGTGGCTTCCAAACCGGCTGAGTTACCCGGAGCTGCTGCCGCCTTGCGCCCGCGGGCTCACGCCAAGCCAGCCGCCTGCGGACCCGGATGCGGTGCGACGGGCGATCCGCAGTCAACTGGCAGCTGCCCTGGTTCCGAACGCAGTCAGCCGTCTCGATCAAGCCATTGAAAAACTCGTCTCGTAGTAACGGCGTTTGACGAACCCGCCAACACATGGAGTTTCCAGCCGCAAGCGGCAGATCTCATCTGTGGACCTACGCCGACCTCCGCTCGGGCATCCCTCACGACCCCACCACACAACGTCTCATAATCCCTGTTATGTAAAACTGCTTCATGGACGCCGCCGCAACGGCGTTCCGCCCGTCAATAGGACTTGACCGCAAACTGGCCGGCTTCCGTCTTGAGTCGGCCTGCAACCTGCGGCTCATGGTCAAGGCCGAATGCATCATGAACGATGCGCAGCGCCTGCTCGCCATGCTCTTTCGCGACAATGCAGGAAATCTTGATCTCGCTGGTGGTGATATTGGCAATGTTGATGCCTGCTTTGCCGAGCGCCTCGAAGAGTGTCGACGCGACGCCTGTGTGCGTGCGCATGCCGACACCGACGACAGAAACTTTCGCCAGGCCGACTTCGACAGCCATCTCGCCGCCAAGTTCGTCCTGGGCCTTGCTGACAGCCGTTTTGATGTCCGCGAGGTCTTTGAACTCGACGGTAAAGGACAGGTCCACGCGGTCCCCGTACTCGATCTGCATGATGTCATCGACGAGAATGTCAGCCGCAGCGACATGGCGAAAGATCTGCGCCTGCACGCCGGTTCGATTGGGAATTTTACGTAACGAGACCCGACCCAGGTCCGGGGTGAGGACTGCGCCTACGACTGAAATCTGTTCCATTTCCGGTGTTTCCTGAATGATCATGGTGCCCGGGTCGGGCTTCTGGCTGTGCCGAACATGGATCGGCACCGCGTAATTGCGGCCGAACATGACCGCCCTGCTGTGCATCACACCTGCACCAAGAGATGCGAGCTCGAGCATTTCGTCGTAGCTGATCTGCGCGAGTTTGCGAGCATTGGGAACCCGTCGTGGATCAGCCGTATACACGCCATCGACGTCGGTGTAAATCTCACAGATGGCCCGCTCACCGTCACTCGAAAGCGCGCACGCAAGCGCAACCGCAGTTGTGTCCGACCCCCCGCGGCCAAGCGTGGTGATGGCGCCCTCCGGTGAGATGCCCTGGAATCCCGCTGCGACCACGATCCGCCCCCGCTGCAACTCTCGATGGATTCGGCCGGCATCGATCGCCTGAATCTTCGCCTTGCTATGACACGCATCGGTGTCGATGCCGAGCTGCGCCCCGGCCAGCGCAATGGCGTCGACTCCCATGGCCTGGATCGCCATGGCCATCAGCGAACAGCTGACCGTTTCGCCGGTTGACATGAGCAGATCAAGTTCACGGGGCGCAGGACGCTCGGAAAGCTCCTCCGCCAGTTCGATAAGCTCATCTGTCGTATGGCCCATAGCGGAAACCACAACGACGACCTGATGGCCATTCGACGCAGCGGCTATCGCTCTGCCGGCGCATTTGCGAATGCGCGAGAGGTCCGCCACTGACGTACCGCCGTATTTCTGAACGACTATGGGCATCGGTGGATTGTACGGGTTGTCATCCGATCGCGCGATAGCACGGGGGTAGAGCGTCAGTCACTGGTGGCGTGCCAGGGAGATGCAGGTTGCAGCGTGCCGAGGCAATATCAGAACGTTGTCGGCTTGACAAATCGGCACAAGACGCCAGTCTATGACGATCATGAAGCCACATTTCCCTCGCCGCCTTCGTCCTGCTTGCTGTGTCGCCCCAATGGGACTGCTGCTCATCGCGATGGCCATCGCCGGCTGTTCCAGCGTCAAACAGGAGTTCTACGGCCACGATCCGGGGCATGTCTGGAGCGCGATGCAAACAGTTGCGAGGAACCCCGAATACCGCGATTGGCACGTCATCGAGAACCATGTGCATGTGGATGGCGAGGAAGCGAGGATCAACGTGTACCGCATTCTTGAGCGGTCCTATGTGCGACCTGGCAGCCGGCCATGGGACGAACAACTCGACTGGCGATTTCACATCGTGATGGAGAAAGTTGATCCCCCAACGGCTCGTTTTCATACACGCGGAGTGGCGATTCCAACGCGCGCACGAGATGAAGGTCGCCGATTCTTTGCGGCAGTCCGTCAACTGCTCTACGCCGGCGACGTGATTCTTGATGCTCAGCCGCTGCGCCCCGCCGCCCCCGCGCCTGAGCCCCAGCCAGCTGCGGACGAACAGCCGTCAGCCGCCGACGCACCAACACCTGACGACGAAGCAATCGAAGACCTCGGCGATCTGCTCGAACCGTAAACTCCCGCGGAAGCAATGGTGCAGGCGTCTCACCTGTGGTGAACGATCACAGGCGTGACACCTGCACCATCATGACTTTCAAGCAGCGAAGCTGCCCGAGACGAAAATCGTGATCGATCAATCGAGATCGTCACCCAGATCTTCTGCGGCGTCTCTGAGATCTTCACCTGCTTCATCGAGGTCGCGCCCCATGCGTTCGCCGGGGCCTTCTTCTTCGCAGCCGACCATGGGAACGGTCATTGCGCCAGCCAGCAGGAACAAAGCGAGAAGTGCGAAAAGTTTGCGTGTCATGTGATTCTGGCTCCTTTGTCAGATGGGCCCGTGAAGGGCCGGTTTCAGCAACATGTTAGGCGTCACAAGCGACCTGTGCCCTTGGGGGCCAAGGTAGGCCGACAGATCCGGGCAAAGTTACTAACTTCCGAGGCATTGCGGAATTCCGGCTCGGGTGATACATTGGAGGAACTGCGATGATTCGCAAAATGGTCGGATTGTGCGACCTGGTTTTCCACGTTCAACTCATTAAGAGGAGGAAAGAAGATGCAATGCACACGAACGGAGCTCAAGATGAGTGCCGCGACACTCGGCGTTGCGGGAGCGCTGCTCTGCGCGCCCGTATTCGCAGACGGCGTCGAGGCCATCTACACCAAGATTCCGGGACACCCAACTGCGGAGGTTCCCGGCGCATCCGAGCCGACGACATTCCGCCAGTTCGATCAGCTTACGGTCAGCCCGACCGGCAAATGGGTGATGCGGATTCAGAACCAGCTCGATGCCGACTTCCGCAGCATGATCCTCATTGGTGAGGGCAACACGGTCTCCACCACATTGCAAGAGGGTTTCCCGTTTCCCGGTGCAGTCGGTGATGAAGTACTCGACTTCACCCAAGGCGGCGCTGGTTTCAATGATGACGGTGACTTTGCGTTTCGGCTGCGAGCGCGCGGCGGTGCAGCGAATGTCATGCAGAAGATCATGAAGTCGATTGACGGCAACATCTCCGTCGCATTCCAAGGCGGCAATGGCGCCGGCGGAGATCCTTACATCGGGCTTGAAGGCCCCGCAGGCACGCCCATTGCGGGTAATGCCGGGAACTCCATTGGCTCGACCCATCTGCTCAATAGCGGCATGATCGGAACACATGACACCACTGCGGTCCTCCCAACGACGCTCTACCGTCCGGTCCTCGCATACGACCTCAACAAGTTCAAGCAGCGCAACGTGGACACCGTTGTCGGCCTGAACGGCGTGGGCATCGAGATCTACGGCGGCTTCACCGGCTTCAGCAGCGATCAATTCTGGGCATCGCCCGATTTCGAGCCGTTTGAAGAAGATGGTAAGGGGGTCTGGATCGCCAAGGCATTCATTGACGCCCCAACGTCTTCAGATGAAATCGTCGTTGTGAACGATCAGATCATGATGCGCGAGTCGTTCGAGATTCCCGGCACCGGCATCACGTTCCAAACCGCTCATAACGTGACGGTTCTCAGCAACAACGACTGGTACGTGCGCGGTGCGCAAGCCAACAGCGCCGGCGGGTTTGCCGTTCGCAATGGTGAGCTGATCGCCAAGGCCGGCGATCCAATCGGCGACTCCGGAGAGAACTGGACCGGCACATCCTTCAGCGCGTTCACAGGCAACAACAATGGTGACTGGGTGCTGGCCGGTCAGACCGACAACGGCGACACCGCCTCTGATCATGTCATCGTCGTCAACGGAGAGATCGTGGTTCGCGAAGGCGATCCTGTGAAGGTCGATGGCGCAGATGTCTTCATCGGTCGTGTCAGCGGTGCGACGAGTTGGCAAGCCGATAGCGTGTACCTTACCGATGACAACGTGCTCTACTGCGTCGCAGCGATCTGGAACGGCGTGGACACCGACTATGCCGGCGACCCTGCGTTCTCAACGCCCTATGCCTTCCTGCGCATTGACCTCAATGACACCGGCGCCCCCTGCCCCGGCGATCTGACCGGCGATGGCAGCGTTGGCGTACCTGACCTGCTCGCGCTTCTCGCCTGCTGGGGCGATGTCGAAGCGGGCTGCGAAGACGCCGACCTCGTCGAGGATGGCAGCGTCGGCGTGCCGGACCTGCTCGAACTCCTCTCGCTGTGGGGTGACTGCAAGTAATCAACTCCAACACTTCACTCTAAACCCAAAGCCCATGCATTCCCATGCATGGGCTTTTTCTTTCGCGCTCGTCGCACTTGGCCCCCCCCCGCTGCTCCTACCGCCCCTTGAACGCCGGCTTGCGCTTCTCGACAAACGCGCGCATCCCCTCCTTCTGATCCTCCGACGCAAAGAGCAGGTAGAACAGCTTTCGCTCGTACATCAGACCCTCCGAAAGCGAACCCTCGAACGCCTGAAGCACAGAATCCTTCGCAATCTTCAGCGCAAGCGGCGACTTCTTTGCCACATCATGCGCGACCTTCAGCGCTGCCTCAAACCAGTTTTCCTTGGGTACGACACGGCTCACAAGGCCGTGCTCGAGTGCTTCCTTTGCTGAGAGGAATCGACCGCTGAGGATCACATCCATCGCCAGCGCTTTGCCCACCGCGCGCGTCATGCGCTGCGTGCCGCCTGCGCCGGGCATGACGCCGATGTTGATCTCCGGCTGGCCG
>CAZFZT010000013.1:39646-58169 GCA_964523675.1 uncultured Isosphaeraceae bacterium | reverse complement strand
GCATGGCAACTGCGCGAGCGCAACGATCTGCGAAGCAAACTCATGCCACGTGGCGTGACCGCTGTTCGCGACATGAAGAATGCGGCTCGCGTGACCACGGTTCGGCGGCAGGACATCGGACTCGAGGAGATCAAAGGTCATCTCGGCGAGATCAGCGCAGTAGGTGGGCCGGCCGCGCTGATCGTCGACCACTTCGAGCGATTCGCGTTCACCTGCAAGGCGAAGGATCGTGTTCACAAAATTCTTGCCGCGCGTGCCGTAGAGCCAGCTCGTTCGGAGGATGAGCGCACGACAGCCCGAGGAAAGAACCGCCTTCTCGCCAGCGAGTTTGCTCAGGCCATAACTGTTGAGCGGGTCAGGCGACTGATCGGTACGGTACGGCTGACGGGCGGCTCCACTGAAGACGTAGTCGGTGGAATAGTGGACTAGGAGCGCGTTGTGTTCAAGACACGCGCGGGCGAGAATGCCGGGTCCGTCGCCGTTGACGCTTAGCGCACGTTCAAAGTCACACTCGGCGCCGTCGACATTGGTATAGGCAGCGGCATTGATGACGATGGCTGGGCGCACCTGGTCCATGCAGCGATCGACCGCGGATGGGCAGGTGATGTCGAGGGCAGCGGAACCACTGCGTGCAGCAACGCACTTGCCGCGCCGCTGGGCCACGGCTAGAAGGTCACGCCCGAGCATGCCCGAAGCACCGATGATGAGGATGTCCTGCTTCTTCTGGTGAATGGCAATCATGTTGTGAGGACCGTGTAGAAGTTCCCTTGTCGTCTCAGGAGGCAAGCGCATGTTCGGGCTCGTGTCGAGCAGGCATTGGTTTGCTGCGGTGGCCGGCTTCTGCACCGTCTGTGGCGGCGACGCGCTCGGCAACAAGCCGAGTGGCCCGGTAGAGACTCTCGAAAGTCCCCGCGTCGGTCCACCAGCCATCGAGAACGTCATAGGTCAAGTCGCCGCGCTCGATGTAGGCGTTGTTGACGTCAGTGATTTCAAGCTCGCCCCGATCACTCGGCTCAAGTGTGCGCGCAATATCGAAGACATCGGCGTCATAAAAATAGATGCCGGTCACCGCCAGATTCGTCGGAGGATTCTGCGGCTTTTCGAGGATTTCAACGATGCGTCCGTCCTCTACGCGCGCGACGCCGAACCGCTGCGCATCCGAGACCTCCTTCAGGAGCAGTTTCGCGCCGGACGGCTGTGTAAAGAAGTCCCCAGCGGCGCGCCGAATATTGCCATCAATAATGTTGTCACCAAGCACGACGCAGAGTTTGCGGCTATCGGCGAAGTCTTCGGCAAGTTTGAGGGCATCGGCGATGCCGCCCTCGCCCTCCTGATAGGTGTAGTGCAGGTCTTTAATACCCAGGTGCTTGCCGTTGCCCAGCAATTTGAGAAAGTCGCCGGCATGTTCACCCCCGGTTACGATCAGAATCTCATTGATCCCAGCATCAAGCAGCAGATGGATCGGGTAATGGATCATCGGCTGATCGAAGACCGGAAGAAGGTGCTTGTTCGTGACGCGGGTCAACGGCAGTAAGCGGGTGCCGAGCCCGCCCGCAAGGACGACGCCTTTCATCTGTTTCTCCCTTATGAATCAGCTTTCGTGTCAGTGTGAGCAGCGAGTATGGCACGCTCCAGCTCGTGGTGTCGCGTGCGGACATGGACGGTGATGTGGGCGGAGGAAGACATCGCAGCAGAGGCCCGATGGAACAGCGCGGCGGCTTCCTCCGCACGATCCTGAGCGAGTTGAATTCGCGCCAGCGTCAATAGCGCGCCGACGTCATCGCGCCGCTGCTGAAGCGCGCGAGCAGCAGTTTGCTCTGCCTCTGCGAAACGACCGGCAGCACAAAGCGCCTGTGCATGCGTATCGAGAACATCCGGATGATCCGGGAGCAGCGAGGCCGCACGTGCCGACAACGTCATCGCTTCACGAGCCGATTCACCGGTGCGAAGCAAGACGTCGGCAAGATTGTTGAGAGCGATGGCATTGTCTGGATCGATGGCGATGGCCTTTCGATAATGGCTCGCAGCTGCTTCAAGGTCGTTGCGAAAGTCATGAACCAGGCCGCGAACGAGGTGAAGGTGCGCCGCCGGCGCCTCTCCGGATGCAGCGGCCTCAATCGCATGGCGCTCCGCCCTGTCCAGATGGGCAGCGACCTCGGTGGTAGCCCCCAGGCGCATCCATTCCTGCGCCAGCGCAAGGCGGATGGCCGGGTCATTCGGCGCGAGGTGTTCGAGTTGAAGCAATAGTTGCGATGCCGGATCCTGTTTGATTTCTCGCGCAACAGAGACGAGTTCTGCCGCCCAATGTTCGCCCTGCTCGTAGAGCGGAGCAGTGATGGCGATCGCGCGGTCGGTCTTACCGTCGTGGAGGAGCGCGCGGAGCGCGATTCGCAAATGGTCAGGATGTTCAACGCGGTCTCGAACGATGCGATCGAGATGCTTCTCAAGCCGCGCGCTGGCGGCGGCCGGCCGACCCAGGTCGATAAGGAGTGATGCAATGACTGCATCCGGTTCCAGTGTGCGACTGTTTGTGCGGGCGCGCCACTGCTCAGCCAAGTACAGTGCGTGCTGCCGACGGCCGAGTCGGAGGAACAGGCGCGTGGCCAGTTCAGCGGGTTCCGCGTGCGTCGGAAATCTGCGGGCGGACCTCTCGGCGAGGTCGGCTGCTTCTTCCAGTGCGCCGCACTGGGCATGGGCTGCGATGGCGAGTCGCCATGCAGGAAGACACGCCGGATAATCGTTCACGAGACGTAACGCCTCATCCAAGTCGCGCGGCTCGGGGACCTGCTCTGCGCGAGACGCAATGCGCGCATACAGCGAAAGCGTGTGCGCGAGCGCATGATCCTCCGGGCGAAGTCGTTCGATGAGCGAGATGGCTTCATCGCGGGACTGGCCGCCGATGGCAAGGGATGCAAGAGCGAGCTTCGCTTGCAAACCGTGATGATCGCTGGCTGACTTCAAGCCGGAACGGGCTGCATCCCGCGCTTCTCGATGCGCACCCCGGCCGATGTAATGCTGCGCGAGTGCGTCCCATGCTCGAGCGTCATCCGGCTGAAGCTGAGCCGCCGTGCGCAGTGAATGCTCCGCTTCTGCGTCACGTCCCGCTCGTTGTTGTACCTTGCCAAGGAGGAGCAGCTTCTCAAAGGCAGTCAGTGATGCTTGGCCTTCGAGCAGTGCCATTGCTTCATCGATTTGGCCAGTGTCGGCCATGAAATGCGAGACGATTTCAAGCGTCTCGACTTGCAAGTGCGGCGACTCTATCAGCGTCTGTGCAATCTCATGGGCCTCGTCAAGACGGTCCGCGCGGTGAAGCGCCGCGAGGAGCATCGCTCGATTCTGCTCCGACGCCCCCGACGCAAGCTGCTCACCGAGGCGCGAGATGATCGTCTGGAAGTCGCCTTGCGATTCGAGAAGTTGCAATTCAACCAAGCGAACTTCATCCTGCCGCGCAGCGAGCTCACCCAGCCGCTGAAGATAGCCCTGTGCTGCATCGAAGTTGCCTTGCCGCTGCATCAGAGCAATGAGCTGCGGGTAGAGGTCCGCGCGACGTGGTTGTGCGCGAACTGCCCGCTGAAGCTGGCGCACGGCTGCGTCCACGTCTGGGGGTGTTGAAGAAAGATGCAGCGCGCTCATGAGAGTCAGCGCACCGATTGATTCAGGAGTTCGCCGAAGGACGTCGTTGACCATGACGAGAGCGCGTGCCATACGCGCAGGATCCTTACGATCGAACTGCAGGATCAGCGCTGCCTGTGCGAGTGACACGCGGATGGATGAGTCGCCCAGCACATTGGCAAGCATGTCCACGCCGCGCCTGGCCAGCTCCTCATGTCGCCACGTCAGTGGTTGAGAAAGTACGAACGCAATGTCAGCGGCCGAATCACGCGACTGGTCAAGCAGAGCAGCCAGCGCGGCAGCCGCATCCGCCGAGCCAACTTCGACAAGGTATGCAGTCAACACACGCTGCGCGAGGAGGCGATCAGCAGATCCCTCTTCAGTGTTTTTGAGCGCATTCTCCAACAGGCCGCGACCTTCAGCGGAACGGCCGGCTTGATGCAGCAATCGCGCCTGAACCTCTGCCACTTCAATGGTCATGCCAACCTGTTCGACAGCGCGATCGATCAATCGTTGCTCGAAACCGAGGCGCGCGCGGGCGCTTGCCTTCGCTGCGCTCATCAGGACAGAGGCGTCAGGGCGCTCCTCCATCAAAACCTCTTCGATGACCTCCGCTGCGCGATCGTCGTTTCCTTGATGGACGAGCCGGTCGACAAGGAGTTGGATAATCTGCGCCGTCTCAGCAGAGCCACGCGGGGCGTTGTGTCGCAGCACTTCAAGAAAGTGCGCGGGATCGAGCGAGTCCGGTCCCGCTGCAGAGTCCCCCGTAGCAACGATACCCAGTTCACGAGCGGTCAAGCCGCTGGTCATCCACGCCCGCGCGAACAGCACATACAAGCCGAACGGTGGATCTTCGATGCGCCGCACCAGATCGGCGGTCAATCGGGCGGCCATCTCGCTTCGCCCCAGGCGCAACAGCGTTTCGGCGTGAAGCAGCTGCGCGGCCAGCCAGTTCGGATCGTTGCTCACGGCCCGCTCAAAATGTGATCGCGCAAGCTCAAATTCTCCAAGCTGCAACTGCGCCTCACCAATGAGATAGTGCAGTAGCGGATCATCTGGAGCGAGCGCGAGGCAATGTCGATAGACCTCAGTGGCATCGCGCCAGAGATGCTCGGTCTCATCATTTTCAACGGCAATGCGAGTGCGAACCGCCTCAATCCATGCACGATGAGCATCGCGATCGTCAACGGAACGTGTGGCGGAGAGCGCGTCGAGCGTGGCGAGAACGTTCTCAGCACGGCTGATCTCGTTCTTCTGCACGAGAAGCAGAACTTCAAGCCGCATGAGCGAAACATTCAACTGCCCAAGCGTCTGGCGCACGTGGTCAATTGCTTCAAGAGCAGCGTCGGCGTGGCCATGTTGCCAATGTCGCCTGGCTACGGCCTCGTGCGGCCAATGGGCGTCGGCAAACTGCGATTGCGTCTGCGTGGCGAGCGCGTGGGCCTCTTCCTGCAACTGCAATGCATCGAGCAGGGAAAGTAGATTCTCAAGGACTTCAGGAGCGGCAGCACCATGCTCGGGCGAGGCAGCGATGCGGGCCATCTCCTTTGCGCGATCGCGCTCGCCTGCTGTGAGGAGAATGCCCGCCTTCAGCATGTGAAAACGTCCGTCAAGGGCGCGCTCAGATCGCCGCGACTCGTCGATCCATTGCTCACACATCGTGATGAGATCGCCGGTTGATGCGCCCGCCTCACGGAGAAGTTGCAGGATGAGAACGCGCCACCTCAGCACTTCGGGCTCGATCGCAATGAGCCGAGATGCCCAGTCCTGCGCAGCGGCAAGGTCGGACCCGGCTGCGTGACCGAGCGCCTTCAGACGCAGCGCTTCCACATGATCCGGTTCAATCGCGAGAATGTGATCGGCGGTGTCAAGCCATTCGACTCGACGTCCCGCTCGCTCCTGCAACGCCAGGAGCCCCTCAAGGGCTGTCATATTCTGCGGTTCATGGAAGATCGCCGCGCTATACAGCGAAATGGATTCAGCAAGGTGCCGGTTGTTTTCAGTGGGCACCTTGGATCGAGCGGCCGCGAACGCCAGAAGCGCCTCCATATCCGCCGGATCATGGCGCACCACACGGGAGAGGTTCGGAAGCGCCGCTTCATACTCGCCGCGCTCGTACTGCTCCAGCCCTTGTGCACGAGCTTCGAGGAGAGATCGCTGCCGTGCACTCTCCCGCACAACGAAGAACGTCAGGAAGCAGGCGCCAGTGATGAGCAACGCGATGCCGAGCACAAGCAGCCGGCGCCGTGTTCGATTATGTCGTTTCATGTTTCTCCTCCTTGGTCTCCGGCCGGCCCAGCACGACGATCTTGACGGTCTCCAGGAGGATCCGTAGATCGAGCGCGAAACCGGCATTGCGGACATACTCGATGTCGAAACGGATCCATTCCTGAAAGTCGCGCCCTGGGGAGCGCGTGCGCTTGAGCTGCCAAAGACCCGTCATGCCGGGTCGCACACTCAATCGCAACTCGCGCCATGCGGGGCAGTAGCGGTTTTCCTTGTCGGGGCTCGGTCGTGGCCCCACCAGTGACATGTCGCCGACAAGGACATTCAAGAGTTGCGGCAGCTCGTCGAGATGAGTCTTGCGCAGGAACCCGCCGATGCGTGTCACCCGTGGATCATCCGGAATGTACACCTGCGCACCGTCGCAGACGTTCATCGATTTGAGCTCGTCGCCGGCAATCATACGGTCAGCGTTGCGATGCATTGTGCGGAACTTCAAACAGTTGAAGAT
Source organism: uncultured Isosphaeraceae bacterium (assembly GCA_964523675.1). Classification (GTDB taxonomy): domain Bacteria; phylum Planctomycetota; class Phycisphaerae; order Phycisphaerales; family SM1A02; genus CAZFZT01. Next base: position 51,823 of record CAZFZT010000013.1, on the reverse strand, counting down.
TCGCCCGCCCAGCGTCTGTCGTTGGTGGCGAAACAGGATCGGTCTGCCATCGCTCAGGTAGATCGCGAGCCCAATGCCGATCAGAACCGGCGAGGCGGCGAGGATCGCCGCTGCGCTTACGACAATGTCCATCGTGCGTTTTACAACGGGGTAGACGCCTTCAGGCCGGCGCCCAAGCGGCCGCGCTCGCTGCGTTTCATTCGGCGCTGCATCAAGCTCAATCTCAGGAATGCTGCGTACCGTGGCGGGAGCGCGGCCTTCGACAGCGACGGCGGCCTCAAGTGCCTCAAGTTCATCTGCAAGCCAGAGCGGACCGATGATGCAGCGCCGCTCAGCTTGAGCAGCCCCGCAGCCGATCCATGCCGGTCCAATGGCGGCTGCGGGCAGCGGCAGTTGACGTGTACGATCGATGTCGCGGCGTAACTGCCAAACCCCGCTGCTGATCTCTTCAATCCCCTCAATGACTCGTGATGGGTCACGCCACGATCGCACGAGTGCATCGAGCAGCGCCCGCTCATCCTGAGAGGAGCGAAGCTTGAACGATTGACCCGGAACGCGGATACGGTCGATCCGCCCGTTGCGAATTGAGCGAGTACCCAGTGAACGGCGAATGTCAGTCCAACCTTCTCTTGCCGTCGTTGCCTGCTGCCACCGCTTCGCAATGGCTGGGCGATCGGTAATGAAAGCGCGGCGGGCATCGGCCTGCTCACCGTGCGGAGTTCCATAGCGGCGTTCAATGCGCTGGACGAGGCCGCGCTCATCGCACACGATCCGCTCGTCATAAGTGCGGCGCTGCGGCTCAAGCAAACGAATGCGTGTGACCTTCGCGCCGTGCCAGACGATGCGCTCGATCATGCAGGCCAGGTCGAAGATCGCACATTGATCTGCTTCGAGAAGCAAGTACAGATCGGCGGCTCGATCGAGCGGTCTCGATCGCGCCGCGTCACCGATGCGCACGCACTGCACGCCATGACCGCTCCACCGGGCATCGTGAAGTTCCTTCGCAGTGAGGCCCCAGACACTCGGCTGCTCAATGCCTTGGCTCACTGGTGAGGCCATTGCTGCAGCCGCTGATCCTTGGTGATCCATATGGGCGCGATCAGAGCAACTGTGTGCGTCCGCACTCGATCCAGCGGGGCTTCCCTGCGCGGGGCCGCCGTCGCGAGGAACATCGTGCCGTGTTGTGGCGCTTGAGGAAATCAATGAACTTGTCTCGAGCAGCGATGAGAAACAGGCGCATTACGAATTCGAACGCGATGTGACCTGCATGGCGCGGAGCAGTGCATTCCGAGACGCGCGGGGACCGGCCGTACGATCACGTGATCGCTTGACTTTGGCCGATCCGTTGGATGATTCGCTCAGTTCGTGCGCGTTGAGTACGGATGAGATTCTCGATTTGGAGACATAGCGGTCACAGTCGGCGAAGCGCGCATGATTCAGTACGAGACCGAGATACTCGCCTCCGATGGCTTCGATCTCGTCGATGCACTCTTTGAGTCTTGCATATCGACGACCGCGCTGCATAACCAGAATCACGCCGTCAGCAGCGGCTGAAGCCGGGAGGGTTTCAATTGATCCGAACAGCGGACCGGTGTCTACGAGAATCACGTCATATAGATTGCGTAGTCGGTCGAAGACACTGTCGAGTGTTTGCCGGCGAATCATCTCCGGCCCGAAGGTCTCATCGTGTCCCACCGGCAGCACATCGAGGTTCGGCCCGGCAGCGCTCACGCAGTAGTCGTTGATGGCAGGTGTGTCGGCGGGCGTCGCAGCGTGTCGCAGCGCTTCGCGAAGTCCCGGCTGCCCGCTCATCATCGAGTGAGTGGTGAGGTTGCGGCCGACCAGATCGCAATCGACCAGGAGTACTCGGCAGCCGATTGCTGCGTAGGAAGCGCCAAGCGCCATGATGAGTGAAGTCTTCCCATCGCCTTGATAAGGGCTGCTGACAGCCAGCACCATCGGGCCGTCCGTAGGGCGGGTGCCTTCGATATGGTTGCGAATCTGGTGAACACAGTGCGCTGCCACGCTCGCTGCTTCGACGTCAGCGGCCGGCTGCGGTAGGGCAGGAAGCACACCGAGCAGCCGCTGCGCTGACTCACGAACGCGCCCGGTGGTGCCGCCAGCCGATCCGGTCAGTTGGCGAGCGGCATAGACGCGCCGATCGACGGTGCCAAGCAGGAAGAAGATGGCAAAGCCCATGCCGAAGCCACCCATGCCGCCAACGGCGGCCAATGCGCGGCGGCGATCCTGCGCCGGACGAAGTGGGTACTCAGCGTAAGCAGCGACTTGGATGCGCCCCGCACTAATCTGATCCGCTTCAATTTCCAAGCCGCGGATGCGATGATCGATCTCCATTTGCCACTGCTCGATCTGTGTGAGTTGCGCTCGCATTGAGCTAAGCGTCGCCTGCCATTTCACCATCTGCTGCGCGGCGGCGCGGTGCTCCTCCACTTCCTGATTGAGCTGCTCAATTCGCAGGTGCAGGTCATCCGGCGAATTGACAGTGGTGCCGGTAAGTTGCCCGCTTGCGACGTAATGGTCAAGCACCTCATTGGAGCGCTGCCGATAGAGCCGCTCGAGCATGTCGAGGCGGTTTTGGGCAGCGATGTAGGCATCATGCTCAGGTTTCAATCGCTCCTGCGCATTGGCGAAGACAAGACGAGCCGCACGCACGCTTTGGCCGATCTGCGCAAGCTCTTCATCGAAGTCTTCCAATTCGCGATCACTGACGAGCGATTCACGCTCCTGCTGAAGTTCAGCGCCTGCTGAAGCGCGTTGCGTCAGCACCTGAAGTGCGTGCTCCGCGTTTCGAATCTCTGCATTGGCATCCTGAATCAGTTGCTCGCGCGTTGTGATAAGACCCCGAAAGTCATCGACGGCATAGCCGGTTGAGGCAATGAATTGGAGGATCTCGTCATTCGTTCTCCGCCACTGGTCATTGAACTTGGCGCGCTCCGCGCGCAGTTCATTCATCTTTCGACGCACGTCGTCGCGCTCGACCGAGCCGCGAATCTCGTCGTAGGCCTTCAGTACAGCATTCACGACATGCTGGGAGAGTGATGCGGACTCGGAGCGATAGGTCACGTAGATCAACTCTGTGTTGCGCTCCGTCTGTGCATCGAGATTTGCGTGAATCGCCTTCATCGCTTCAGGCACGTCTTTCCAGGGTGTTTCAGTGAGATCGAGATGGTGCAGGGCGCGGTCGAGAATGCGCGGATTGCTCGTGACCATCCGCGCTTCCGTTTCGATCTGCTGCGCATAGTGCGGCGTCAGCGAGGTCTCCGGCGTATCGCGCATGAGCGGGTTGATCTTCGGTGACACCTGAATGATGCCGACAGCGTCATATTGCACGGTCGATGCCTGATAGCCCAGCACCGCCAATGCAGCGCCTAGAGCCAGTCCGAGCACGACGGCGGGGATCCAGCGTCCACTGAGGCGATCGGTCACCAGTGCAAAGATGTCATTCCCGTCATCACTCGACGCGGACGCCGGGGGGGCGCCGTTCGAGGTCTTCGGCCGCGCGAGTTCACCCGGGTGGTGCCCGTTGCCGTTGACGTGGCGTGGTTCAGTTCCACTGTGTTCACTTGGATTCATGGTGGTGTTCCTCCTCATGCAGGTTGACGCCAAGCGACTCGAAGAATTCCTCGAGCGCTTCGAGGATTTCGCCGGCCGCGCTCATTGCTTCTGATTCAGACACTCGCGCATCGGTGAGAATCTGTATCTGGGCCACTCCGGTGACCCGTGCGCCGAGCCAGTTCGTGCGCAAACCGACGTCTTCGATATCCGCGGTCAATACCCCGTTAGGAAGAATGAAGAAGTTAAAGATGCGAATGTGCGATGTGTCAGCAGTGCGGTGTTCACGCGTAAAGCCGTACACGCGCGCCGGAATGCTGCAACGGTGCACCGGCACGGTCACACGGTCGCCGTGAACGAAATCGCCCGGGCCATCTGAGCCGCTAGTTGTCCAGCCGTTGCTCGGATAGCACACGGGCGGATAATGGCCGAGCATGTCGCGCGAGTCGCCACAGTGAACGATAACAAGGTCGAGTACGCGCGCATCCTGCAGGTTGATGAAGCGGCGGCTGAGCATCGCGTTGGGTCGCAACAGTCGCCTTGCTGCTTCGGGGATGGCAATGTCCTGCCCGGCCCATGAGCCAACGCGGTATGGCACAGCATCGACCGCCGCTGCGACCGTTTCCAGCTCAGCGCCGTCAGGCCGCTCCACGTGTGATTCATGTGGCAGTGCCTGTGGAAGAAGCAGCGCGCTTGCAATAGCAAGGACAGGCGCGACCCTATGCAGGCGGTTCAGATGGCGCAGCGGACGGTTACTCATCGATACGCGAGCCGATAGGAATCAAGTGGGAGGTCAAGCCAGCGGAAGACGCGAAGCATCGCCAGGAGCGCGAGCAAGGTCAGCGGGAGCATCAGCCAGCCAGCGATATCATGAAAAAGGTGCGCGTGCTGCGGCGAGAGGACGCCGTATAGCACACTCGTGGGCACAAGTCGGAGAATGTTCGCCACCAGTGCAATGAACGGGCTGAGCAGAAGCAGCGTCAGACGTGTGCCGTTTCGCAACTGTGTTGAGAAGACGAACGCAAAGACGACCAGCGTGAGCGCAAAGACCAGGCGCATGCCGTTGCATGCCTCGGCTACTGCGACCTGTTCGCCATTGATAATCAGCACGTTGCCCATGCGCCCTGGTTGCATCCCGAGGAAACTGAGGCACGAGTAGGTCACATTGCTCGCGACCGACTGCAACGGCACCGCCACGAATGTGCGAATCGCGCCCGGGACGGGGATCAGGAAAGCCAAGGCAAGGACCGCCGGCCCGAGTTGCCGAAAGAGCGCCGGCCCCGTGACAGCGACGAGCATGCCCAGCAGCGCCAGCACCGCGCCTCCATGCCATGCCAGGAACGTATCTGAGTGAAAACCCCACCAACAAGCTGCGGCCCCGATGGCGACGAGCGCGGGGCCCAGCAGATTGGGTTCTGCGCCGAGAAGCGCAAGCCGCGAACGCCGCACCCAGACCAGCCAAAGCGCAATGATCGGCGCGAGCAGAATGTGCGACTGCTCATCGTCCTTCAGCGCAAGTGCGGCAATGTCGCGCAGTGGCGATCGAAACGACCAGATGCCGACGCCGATCATGAGTAACAGAACACTCACGTCCAGCGGTGTCCAGGATTTGCGGTGAATGGCGATCATGATCGTGATTCGTCAGCAACAATCGAGCGAAGCGGAAAGAGCCGATTACCCAGACGCCGCCGGCGAATCCATCGGGGGAATGGTCGCTGTGCGGGTGCGACCACGGCGGACCGGATCACAGAGCGCGCTTCGATGCGGGAGTCGGGTCCGATGATGCTGCGTGCCACGATCGACCCGCCGCCGATCTTCGTTCCGCGCATGATGATGCTTTCGTGAATGACGCAGCCGTCTTCAATCTCAACGTCATCCTGCACAATGCATGAGCCGGAAAGGATGGCTGACTCGGAAATGGCGGCATCTTTGGAGCGGCTGATTGCATTGGCATGCCCAAGGGAATGGCGCGCGCTGAGCAGATACGAGTCCAGATCACGCACACGCACCGCTTCAGGGCACAGCGGTACCACCGGCACACGCAGTCCCGCGCGATAAAGTGACGGGAGCAGTTGTTCCTTGATGTCGAGGAATCCGATCGGCGGAATGAGGCAGATTGCGCGCTCAGTGAATGCATATACCCCGGCAGGGCGGAGTTCGGTCGTTACGTCTTTCCATCCGCGCGTGCCAGTTCGCCCATGTGCAGCGCCGATGGCGCCTGCAATCGTTGGATCTGCGCGGCGAACAAGCAGTGGATCCAGATTGCGTGGCGGGAGAACGGCCGCTTCGGCGCAAACAAAGAGCGTGCCGTCCGTTGTTGATGTGTCGCTCGCTTCCGTTCGTATTCGAGATTCGTCGGAGAGCTCGCTTGCGGTGGCGATGTCGCGCAAGAGGCCGGCCGGACCGCGCCACTGTTCCGGGTCAATCATGACCGAGATCTCGCACGGCGGGGCGGGCGTCGGCGACTGTCGCTTTGACCCTGACGCCTCCCACGCTGCTTTCGCAAGGGCTTGCCTCGACTCCACCAACTCGCGCATCGACTGCGCGTCCTTTTGCGAACTGACCACGATGACCAGGCGGGCAATCGGGGCCGCCGTCTTGGCGATCGTCTCCAGCCAGGCGTCGAGCATCGTGCGATCGCGCGCCAGTGGCAGCTCGAGAACAGGCACGTCAAGTTGTCGCCGTAATGGCGAGGGGTGCAGGGCTCCGGCAAGAAGCACAAGAACGTATCGGCGCGATAAGTAGTGTGCAAAGGCGATCATGGCGTGCCGTCTGCTCCTTTGCATAGAGCCAAGATGGCGTGCACCTGTGAGCATCGAATCGCACCATGTGCGTCGAAGGAAATCATCGGTGTTGCACCTCCCACGAGAATCCATCCACGCTGTCCCAAGGGCGGCGGTGCTCATCCGGGCTTTGTGGGTCAAATGATTGCGTTACGTAATACAGCAGCGATGCATCGCTGGAGCCGACTGTCGCAGCGCCGTGCCAAAGCGGAGGCGGAATGATGAGCACGCCCGGTCGCTTTTCGCCGCACACGATGCTCCACATCTGGCCGTCGCTTTCGCGAAAGACGCCCACCTTCAAATGACCGCGAAGCACGCACCAGAAATCAGTTTGACGTTCATGTCGATGCCACGCTTTGACGGTGTGCGGGTATTGGACGGAGAAGTTGATCTGTCCCTCACGACTCATCGCGCCGTCAAGCAGGTTCATCAGTGACCATCCACGGTCATCGCAGTAGAAATCGCAGGGAATAAACAGCGGCTCAAGTCGCTCGGCTGCCGCTTCCTGCGCTTCGCGCCATGGAAGCCGTACATGCTTGGGCGGTCGCGGTGTTGCAAGCGTGTGTGTCGGACTCATATCTCCTCTCTTCTTTCACGGGTGGCGCCGATCCCGTGCGCCGGCGCGCTCGCGGTTCTGTGACGAGTGTGATTAGCGTACGATGCGGCCGTCGCGCGCTGCATGAGCAAGATGACCTAAAGGCGTTCCGATCCTCGGCGTACGAGCGCGGACGTACTCCTTCCGCAGGTGTGTGGACGCGCTCGCCATCTCATGTGTTTACCGCTTGATCCGTGCCCCGCCGAGTGCGGTGTGGACGAACAACCGCGCTGCGAAAGGAAGGCCGTCTATCAAGTAGCGCCGCGTGAGGCGGCCGGGCTCCTGAATCAGTCGATGTGCCCATTCCATCCCGATTCGCTGCGCCCAGAGGGGCGCCCTGCGCACATGACCACACAGAAAGCTAAAACTCACGCCGATGCCAAGCCACCACGCACGTGGCAAGACTGAGCGCATGCGCTCGATCAGTTCTTCCTGCTTGGGAGAACCCAATCCGACGTAGACGATGTCGGGCGCGGCCCGGCGTAGCGCGCTTTCAATGCACGTCAGTTCCTTTTCAGAATGCTCAAAGCCGAACGGAGGACAGAGCGTTCCGGCCACGCTGAGATGAGGGTGTCGGCGCTGCAGTACCTCGGCGGCACGGCTCGCCGTTCCCGGCGCTCCGCCGAGCAGGTAGATGCGACGGCCTGCCTCCGCCGCCGAAGCGCTCAGCGTCGAGATCAGTGATGAGCCGGCGACACGTCCGGGGAGGGGCGATCGGGTTAACCGGCTCGCCCACACGAGCGGCATGCCATCGGCCACCACCAGGTCCGCGCCACCGATGAGTTTGCGAAACGATTCATCACGTGCATATCGCCGAAGCATATCGAGATTCGGTGTTACAACCCAGCCGCCTTCACCCCTTTCCAATCTCTGAAGAATGACCTCGATGCATTGCCGCTCGCTGATCGCATGAATCTGCAATCCGTGCAGCATTGTGGTTGCAAGTTCCTTACACATGGCGTTGTGCGTCAGTCGCAACTCTCAAGGAGGTCGGCATCGACATCAAGCGCCGCGCCGCGGCCAAGGATGTCAACGTGAAGGATCAATCGCGCATTGCCGCGGCGATCAACCACAACACCCTCAATGCCCCGAAAGGGGCCCTTCCTGACGCGGCAGCGTCGGCCGACGACTGCAAATGGATACAGTTCGAGTTGCGCGCCTTCAACAAGTGCGCGGCGAATCTGCCCCAGTTCATGTGCGAATCGATCCTGATCGTGGACCGGAAGGAGTTCGCAGGCGCGCTTGGTCGCCATGATGTCATAGCCGTCATCGAGTTCGCCGAAGTAGAAGACATAACCAGGGAACAGCGGCACACGCGAATGAGCGCGCCTGCCTTGAATGCGCGTGATGCGCTCGATCAGCGGGAGGTAGTGTTCGACGTTGCGGGCAGCAAGGCAACGAGAAACCGCTTTCTCCTGCCGGGATCGGGTGCGCAGGACGGTCCACTGCTTCTGTCGCGACGCCATGCGGGCGCCAAAAGGTGAACGTTGTGCAGTGTGAATCAACTCGGTTCCTCCCGATCATCCGCATAGAGGCGTGTCGATGCCCTCGTTCCGCAAGCCACTCACCATCCGATCAGGACAGCGACATTAGTTTGCTGCGTCATCAGGCAGCAGGGTGTCATCACCGGGCGTTGCCATTGCTCCATCGGGTGCAACAAGAGCGGTGCAGAATCGCCTGCCGTACAGGTGCACCGCTCCGGTGAGAATCATGATGAGTACCTGATCGGACAGGACATTGGCGAGCACACCGATAACCATCGTTTGTAGTTCTGCGCTCATGCCGGTTTCGCTCCGTGATTGATCCCCTGCCCGCTCAAGCGGACGCCAAGCAGCAAGAGGCGCTCGCGTTCCGCGCCTTCGATGAACTGGCGGTGCAGTCCCAGCTGAATCCTGTGATCGACAAGATCAGCTGGCGGCCGACGCTGTTTGCCGGTTTCATCTCGATCATCTCGTGTTGTAACGTTCGGCGACGCGTTCATGGGAACTTTGCTCTCCTCGTCCATTAGGGCACATCGGATCGGCGGTCGCAATCAGAAAGATGCCCCGATTCCCTAGATGCTCGTGATGCGTCGACGTCGCGCTGTGTGGTTCAGGCGGTTTGCTGTTGCCCGTTCATGTGCTAGGGTGGTACTGTGCTGCTGCGGCTCGGTCCTTGGACCGCGTGCGGTCGCGATGCAGCGCGAAGCCGAGACGATTGTGAGATGAGGTGCAGCAGATTCATGCGCGACGACCGCCCAACCACAGCCGGACGCAAAGCCGAGAAGACAGCGCGTGATTGGCCGCATTCTCAGGACAAGCACGCGGCAACGCAGCGCGTCGTGATTGAGAACCTCGAACCGCAGGTCGATTGCGGCACCTGGCCGGTAAAGCGATGTCTGGGCGAATTCGTGGATGTTGAGGCGGATGTCTACACCGATGGCCACGACGCGATCGGCTGCGTCTTGCTGTACCGGGCCGAGGGTGATTCCGATTGGGTTGAAGTCCCCATGAAGCCGCTTGTCAACGACCGTTGGCGAGCGACGTTCACTGTCACATCTCTCGGTGTGTATCGGTTCACCGTTGTCGGCTGGGTTGACCACTTCCAAACGTGGCGACGCGATCTTTCGAAGAAGGCCAAGGTGGGCCAGGTCGCTGTTGTTGACTTGATGGTTGGGGCGACGCTTCTTGCAGAAGCTGCTGAGAGCGGCCGGAACGGAGACGCACGGGCCAGTCGCCGTTTGGAAGAGTTTCAGCGACTCGTTGCGAAGGCGGCGAATCAGGATGAGCGCGCGGTTGCAGACGCTATTGTCGCAGCCGACGACCATGAACTTGGCGAGTTTATGTGGCGGCTGGGGCCGCGCAAGAACATCACACGGTTCGAGCGCGAACTGACGGTTGAGGTCGATCGGCCACGGGCAGGTTTCGGAGCGTGGTACGAAGTCTTTCCGCGCTCGTGTGGCGAAAAGGGTACTCACGGGACGTTTCGCGACCTTGAAGCGCGATTGCCGTATATTGCATCGATGGGTTTCGACGTGCTCTACCTGCCGCCGATTCACCCCATCGGCCGAACGAAACGCAAAGGCCGCAACAACGCAACTGCCGCCGAGCCCGAAGATGTCGGCAGTCCGTGGGCGATCGGAGCAGCCGAAGGAGGACACAAGGCGATTCACCCGGCGCTCGGCACGATGGATGACTTTCAGCACCTCCTGGCAGAGGCAACGTCGCACGGTTTGGAGATCGCGCTTGACATCGCCTTCCAATGCTCCCCTGACCATCCATACCTGAAGGAGCGCCCCGAGTGGTTTCGCAAGCGACCGGATGGCACCATGCAGTACGCGGAGAACCCGCCCAAGAAGTACGAAGACATTTACCCGTTCGACTTCGAAACGCCGCATTGGCGGGAGCTATGGGATGAACTGCTGAGCATCTTCCTGTTCTGGATTGACAGCGGGGTGCGCATCTTCCGCGTAGACAATCCACACACGAAGCCATTCAGTTTCTGGCAGTGGTGCATCGCGCAGGTCAAGGCGCAGCACCCGGATGTCATTGTTCTGTCGGAAGCGTTCACTCGTCCGAAGGTGATGAAGCGGCTCGCAAAGGTCGGCTTTTCGCAGTCCTACACGTACTTCGCATGGAAGAACACCACTGCAGAGCTCCGCGAGTATTTTACGGAACTGACGACCTCACCGATGCCTGAGTTCTATCGCGCCAATGTTTGGCCGAACACGCCTGATATCCTCAATGAGTATCTTCAGTTTGGCGGTCGGCCGGCATTCATGGCGAGACTCGTCCTGGCGGCGACACTGGCAGCGAACTACGGCATCTACGGTCCTGCCTTCGAGCTCTGCGAGCACCAGCCGCGCGAGCCGGGGAGTGAAGAGTATCTCGATTCCGAAAAATACCAGCTGCGCGATTGGGCTCTCGATGATCCGGCTTCACTCCGGGAGTTCATTGCACTCGTCAATCGCATACGGCGGGAGAACGAGGCCCTGCAGAGTGATCGGCGGCTGACCTTCCACAAGACTGACAACGATCAGTTGATCAGCTACAGCAAGTCCACTGTCGATCTGGCCAACATCATCGTCACTGTCGTCAATGTCGACCCGCACCATTCGCACTCCGGCTGGGTTGAATTGCCGCTGGATCGTTGGGATATGCAGGAGGATGCGGTGTACCAGGTCCACGATCTGCTTTCCGGAGCGCATTACATCTGGCGAGGCAGATGGAATTACGTGGAATTGAACCCTCATGTCTCGCCCGCACATATCTTTCTCCTGAAGCGACATGTCCGAACGGCAAAGCAGTTCGAATACTTTGAGTGAGCATGAACCACGATCCAAAGTCAAGCGCCGTCGATGATGATCCGTATTGGTATAAGAACGCGGTCATCTATCAACTGCACGTCCGGGCATTCAATGACAGCAACGGCGACGGTATCGGCGACTTTCCGGGTCTCACGCAGAAGCTCGATTATTTTCAGGATCTTGGCGTTACCGCTCTCTGGCTGCTGCCCTTTTATCCATCCCCACTGCGCGACGATGGCTACGACATTGCAGACTATACGAACGTGCATTCTTCTTACGGAACGCTGCGCGACTTCAAGGAGTTCATCGCCGCGGCGCATCGGCGCGGCTTGCGGGTTATCACAGAACTGGTGCTGAATCACACATCGGACCAGCACGCGTGGTTTCAGCGTGCCCGCCGGGCCAAGCCAGGATCAAGTCTGCGCGACTTCTACGTCTGGAATGACAATGCGGAGAAGTAAAAAGAAGCGCGGCTTATCTTCAAGGATTTCGACTCATCCAACTGGGCATGGGACGCAGTTGCAAACGCCTATTACTGGCATCGCTTTTACTCACATCAGCCGGACTTGAACTTCGACAATCCTCGTGTGCATCGTGCGCTGCTGCGCGTGCTCGACTTCTGGTTCAATATGGGTGTTGACGGGCTCCGGCTCGATGCGGTGCCTTATCTTTATGAACGTGACGGCACGACCTGTGAGAATCTGCCGGAGACTCATGCATTCCTCAAGAAGCTCCGCAAGCATGTTGACGAGCGCTATCGCAACCGGATGCTTCTGGCTGAAGCGAATCAATGGCCGGAGGACGCGATCGACTATTTCGGACCGCCGGACGGCGACGAATGTCAGATGGCGTTTCATTTTCCGCTCATGCCGCGATTGTTCATGGGCATTCGCATGGAGGATCGTTTTCCGATCATCGATATTCTCCAACAGACGCCGGAG
>CAZFZT010000013.1:0-39636 GCA_964523675.1 uncultured Isosphaeraceae bacterium | reverse complement strand
AACTGTCAATGGGCGGTGTTTCTGCGCAACCACGACGAGCTGACGCTCGAGATGGTGACAGATGAAGAGCGCGACTACATGTATCGGGTCTACGCGACCGATCGGCAGGCGCGCATCAACCTCGGCATTCGACGGCGGCTCGCCCCACTGCTCGGCAACAATCGCCGCAAGATCGAGCTGATGAATGGCTTGCTGTTTTCGCTTGGCGGCACGCCGGTGATTTATTACGGCGATGAGATCGGGATGGGGGACAACGTGTACCTCGGCGATCGCAATGGCGTGCGGACACCGATGCAGTGGAGCCCGGATCGCAATGCCGGCTTCTCGAAAGCCAACCCGCAGAGTCTTTACTTGCCGGTGATCATTGACCCAGAGTATCACTTTGAAACTGTCAATGTCGAGGCGCAGCAGGGCAATCCTCACTCGATGCTGTGGTGGATTCGCAGATTGATCGCGCTGCGACAGCGGCACGCAGCATTCGGCCGAGGGACACTTGAGTTTCTTCATCCAGAGAACCCGAAAGTGCTGGTGTTTGTGCGTGAATACGAGAGTGAGCGCATTCTCGTCGTTGCCAACCTCTCGCGATTCGTCCAGTGCGTCGAACTTGACCTCTCGAAATATAGAGGGGCGCGGCCGATCGAGATGTTCGGTCAAACGCCGTTCCCGGCCATTGGCGATCTGCCATATTTCCTCACGCTCGGACCACACTCGTTCTACTGGTTCGAGATCGGCCAGACTCCTCACCTGCTGGGGCCGAGTGGAGGTGCGATCGGGGATGTATCGTTGCGCGTCACCGAGTCGATCAGCGACGTGACCACAGGATCGGGCCGACGGGAACTTGAGAAGGCGCTGCCTGCCATACTCAGCGGTAGGAGGTGGTTCGGCGGCAAGTCGCAGCGTATTGAGAGCGTTTCGATCGTCGATGTCGTACCCATGCCCGCACGTCATGACGGCCTTGGGGCTCAGATCCTGATCGTGCAGATCGTGTACCGGGACGCAGAATCGGATCTGTATCAGATGCCGATCGCCTTGCTTGAGGGCGAAGAGGCGGCGCGCTTCGAGCAAGAGAAACCCGGTGCCGTTCTCGCTCGTGTCCTGCGAAGGGGCGGCGAGTGGATCGGCATCGTCTGCGACGCAGCCCACAGCCCGGGATTTGCCACCACGCTCCTCGAGACCATGACCGGACAGCGACGCATGCGCGGCGAGCGCTCACAAGTGCGCTGTCGATCAACACGGCGGCTCCGGCAGCGGGAACCTTCTGATGATCTCGTGCCGAGCGTGCTTGGCGCAGAGCAGAGCAATACATCGATCATCTTCGGCGAACAATTCATCATGAAGCTCTTCCGGCGATTAGGCGTACCCGGAGGCGGCGGAGGCGCGAATCCCGATGTGGAGGTCGGCCAGTTTTTGACCGAACGCGCTTCCTTCCCCAATACGCCGCCCACGTTGGGGTCGATTGAGTATGTGAGCGGGCGCGAGGAGCTGCGCACACTTGCCGCATTGCAGCTGTATGTGCCGAATGAGGGTGATGCGTGGCGGCTTACGCTGGACATGCTTTCAAGCTACTTCGAGCGTGTCTTGACGGAGGAGCCGGAGTCGCCGGTCCTGGTTGGTACGTTTCTGCCGTTCAAGATCACAGACGCACCGCCGACGGCCGGCGACGCGATCGGGCCATACTTGCAGTCTGCGGAACAGCTGGGCACGCGCACAGCCGAGTTGCATCTGGCGCTCGCCTCTGATTCAGAAGATCCAGCGTTCGCGCCGGAGGAGTTCACCGCCCACAATGTCAGATCGTTCTATCAGTCCATGCGCAATCTCACGCGCAGCGCGATGCGCGCGATACGCAGGCAGATCGATGTCATTCCCGAAGATGTCCTTCCGCAGGCGCGGCAATTGCTTGAGAGCGAGCAGGCGCTGATCAGCCGGGTTGCTTCACTGCTTGATGGCGGGCTCGGAGGCCTGCGCATTCGAACACATGGCGACTTCCACCTGGGCCAGGTTCTGTACACCGGCCGGGATTTCTACATCATCGACTTTGAAGGCGAGCCGGCCCGGCCGCTTTCGGAGCGGCGGATGAAGCGTTCGCCGCTGCGCGACGTGGCCGGCATGTTGCGCTCCTTCGACTACGCTGCGTGGACCGCGCTTGAAGAGCATCAACGTCGCTGGGGAGGCGCGAGCGATGCAGAGCGCGATCGACTCAATGCGTGGGCAGACTTCTGGCGTCGATCAGTGACCGCCGTTTATCTTCGATCGTACGTCGACACGGCTCAAGCCCGTCCGATACTGCCCGCTTCATCTGCCCAATGCGAGCGCATGATCGAGGCGTTCCTGATCGAGAAGGCCGTCTATGAACTGGAATATGAACTGAACAACCGGCCGAACTGGGTGCGCGTACCGTTGCAGGGCCTCTCCACTCTGCTGGCCCGAGAGGACACGACGTGAGCGCGACGACGACTACAACATGCGCAGCGGAACTGAGCGGGCTGTGGCGGCTGGCAAAGTATTGCGGTGTAATGCCTGCTTACACCAGCGTCACCGGCGAGCGTAGACGTGCGTCGCCGGATGCAATCCTGCACGCGCTCCAGGTCCTGGGCGTTGACATTGAGTCGCCGGCTCATGCCGATCTGCTCCTCCGATCGCTTTGCAAAGAGCACGAGCAAGCCCTGCTCGATCCAGTATCCGTCGTCTGGCGACCGGTGCCTGATCGCGCCACACCAGGCGGCGCAATTCATCTCACGCTTCATGTTCGCGCAGAGCAAAGCGACTCGCGCATTGAGGTGCGTCTCTTCAAAGAAGATGGCGATGTCGCAGCATGGCATGTCGCGTTGAAGGATGTGCCCGCCTCGGGAAAGCGAGGCGCGACGGTGCAGAAGCGGCTGAGCATCGGCGAATCGCTTTCGTTCGGGTACCACCGGCTGGACATCAATTGTGACGGTGAATCACATCATTCATGGCTCTTTGTCGCTCCACATCGAGCGTGCCCCTTGGCCGGGAGAACGTGGGGCGCGTTTGCGCCGGTCTATGCGAGCCGTCGTGAACACAACTGGGGGATCGGTGACTTCAGCGATCTGAAGGAACTGGCGAATTGGATCGGTACGGCTGGGGGATCATACTTTGCAACGTTGCCGCTGCTCGCTACGTACTGCGATGGCGCGACATGCGATCCGAGCCCTTACATGCCGCTCAGCCGGCGGTTTTGGAATGAAGTGTTTCTGGATGTCGAAGCATCGCCTGAGTTTGCGCGATCTGAGAGAGCGCGTGCGCTCGTCGGCTCGCCGGGTTTTCAACATGAGCTGCGCCGGCTGCGGTCGTCGCAAAGCGTCGATTACGTCGCCATCTCACGATGCAAGCGCGCGGTTCTTGAGCTACTTGCTGAAGAGCAGTGCAATGGCAGCGGCGCCTTCGGACACGATGCGACCGTGCGCGAGGTCGAAGGTGATGTGGAAGTGCAGCGATATGCGCAGTTCCGCGCGGCAGGCGACCGATACGGGAGGTCGTGGCGCAAGTGGCCCGCTGCCGCTCGCGAAGGACGGATGAATCCGACGGATTTGGACGAGCGCTCCATTCGATACCACCTCTATGCGCAGCAGCTCTGCAAAGAGCAGTTGAAAAGCGCGGCGGTAGGCGGAGCGCAGGCCGGCTGCGGTCTTTATCTCGATCTGCCGGTGGGAGTGCACCCGGATGGGTTCGATACATGGCGATGGCGCGAATCATTCGCACTGGAGGCAACGGCCGGCGCGCCGCCCGATGAGTTCTTCTCACACGGCCAGAATTGGGGGCTTACGCCGCTGCACCCTCAGCAAAGTCGGCGTGATGGCCACACCTACATGAGGGCTGTCATCGCGGAACACATGAAGTATGCTCAAGCCCTGCGCATCGATCATGTCATGTGGATGCAGCGCATGTACTGGGTTCCTGCAGGGAGTGCAGCAGATGACGGCGTCTATGTGCGCTACCCCGCCGATGAACTTTTCGCCATTGTGTGCATCGAGTCGCAGCGGCGCGGCGTCCCTGTTGTGGGTGAGAATCTCGGCACGGTGCCGGAGTCAATCAATCGCAAGATGTCAAGGCATGGCATTCATCCGCTCTATGTTGGGCAGTTCGCTTGCACCGGCGACGTACGCAAACCGCTCGAAGAGCCGCCGAAGAACGCAGTGTCGAGCATGAACACGCACGATACGCCGACTTTCGCGGAGTTCTGGAAAGGCGGTGACATTGATCGGCGACTCAAGGCGGGGCTTCTAACGCCGGATCAGGCGGCAGACGAGGCATCACGACGCGAAGAGATTCGGCAATCGGCGCTTACCTTCGCCCGCCTGCACCGTGTGCGGCTGCGAGCATCCGGCAACTCTGAGGAGGATATCGTCATTTTGATGCGTGCTCTTCTAGGAGACATCGCAACGCGCGGGGCGGCGATGACGCTGATCGCACTTGAAGACCTCTGGGCAGAGGAAAAGCCACACAATATTCCGGGAACAAACGGCAGGCACAATTGGAGGCGCAAGGTGAGATACACACTTGAAGAGATGCGGCAGTTGCCGCAGGTTACTGCTGCCTTCGAGCAGTTGCGCGAGGTGTTGTCATGAGCAGTCCACAGCAGGAAGTGTCTGCTCGCTCCGCCGGCGCCTGCGGATTCCCTGGTCCGTTGCAGATCACAGGTGACGACTTGCATTTTTTCAACGAGGGTACGCATTTGCATCTTTATGAGAAGCTTGGCTCTCATCTTCTGCAGTCAGATGGCAAGATCGCAGCACAGTTTGCGGTGTGGGCGCCGAATGCTGAGTACGTGTCAGTGATCGGGGATTTCAACGACTGGAATCCGCGAAGCCATCCGCTCAAGATGCTCGGCTCCTCGGGTGTGTGGCAAGGTGTGATCGAAGGTGTGGATCATGGGGCGATTTACAAATTTCACATTGCATCGCGTCTGCGTTCGTACCGTGTTGACAAAGCTGATCCGTTCGCATTCCACGCGGAGACGCCGCCAAAGACCGGCTCGATTGTGTGGCAGATGGACTACAACTGGAATGATGCGGAATGGATGAAGGAGCGGGCGAGGCGGCAAAGCCATCATGCTCCAATCTCCATCTATGAGGTGCATCTGGGGTCATGGCGCCGTTCGCCGGAACATCCAGAGCGTTTCCTCTCTTATCGCGACCTTGCGCCGCAACTGGCGAAGTACGTTTCGGACATGGGCTTCACGCACGTCGAGTTGATGCCCATTCTGGAGCATCCGTTTTATGCCTCGTGGGGTTACCAGGCGACAGGATACTTCGCAGCGACCAGTCGTTATGGCACGCCGCAGGACTTGATGTATCTGATCGACACGCTGCATCAGCACGGTATCGGCGTGATTCTTGATTGGGCGCCGGCGCACTTTCCGTCGGATGAGCACGGCCTGGCGTATTTCGACGGCACGCACCTGTATGAGCATGACGACCCGCGCCAGCGCGTGCATCCGGATTGGAAGAGTTACGTTTTTAACTACGGCCGCAACGAGGTGCGCAGTTTCCTCCTCAGCAGCGCGATCTTCTGGCTGGAGAAGTATCACATCGACGCCCTGCGCGTTGATGCGGTTGCCTCCATGCTGTATCTCGATTATTCACGGAACGAATGCGAATGGATTCCGAACCGGTACGGCGGGCGCGAGAACATCGAAGCGATTGACTTTCTAAGGCAGTTCAATGCTGCGGTATACGAGCGCGTGCCGGGTGTGCAGACGATCGCGGAGGAATCAACCGCCTGGCCGATGGTGTCGCGCCCGACGTACGTGGGGGGGCTTGGCTTCGGCTACAAGTGGGACATGGGCTGGATGCACGACACACTGAAGTATTTTCAGCATGACCCTGTGCACCGCTCATTTCATCACAGTAATCTGACGTTTCGCCAGATGTATGCCTTCACCGAGAACTTCGTCTTGCCATTGTCACATGATGAAGTCGTGCATATGAAAAGATCTCTCCTTGGCCGCATGCCGGGCGACGACTGGCAGAAGTTTGCGAATCTACGTTTGCTTCTGACCTGGATGTGGACGCAGCCCGGCAAAAAGATGCTCTTTATGGGCGGCGAGTTCGGTCAATGGGGCGAGTGGAATCACGATGCAAGTCTGGATTGGCATCTACTCCAGACGCAGTCGCATGAAGGATGCAGGGCTGCGGTGGCCCGGCTCAATGAGTTGCTTCGCAGCGAAGCAGCTTTGTACGAACGAGACACGGACCCCGGCGGCTTCGAGTGGATCGATTGCTGTGACACCGCCAACAGCGTGGTGAGCTTTCTGCGCAAGTGTAACGATGAACGCGATGAGGTCGTCGTGGCGCTCAACTTCACGCCGGTGCCGCGAGAGAACTATCAAATCGGCGTGCCACGCAGCGGCTTCTGGCGTGAACTCTTCAACAGCGATGCGCTCGAATACGGCGGGAGCGGACTCGGCAACCTCGGCGGTGTCGTCGCGTCGCCACTGCGCGTCCACGGCCGTTCACATTCGCTCACGCTCACGCTGCCGCCGCTTGCCGGGCTGATCTTCAAGCGCGATGCGGAGAAGGTGTAGTGAAGGCATCAAGCATTGAGGCAGCAAGGCATCGAGGCATCAAGGTATCAACCGTCGCAAGTGATGAATGGACACTTCGCAATGTGAACGAGACACCTGAGACCTTCACCCAATGATCTCTCACGGAATGCGCCTTGGTGCTCGTCCTCTTGCAGATGGAAGATGCCGCTTCCATGTCTGGGCGCCCCGGGCCAAGCGCGTGGATCTCGTGCTCATCGATAAGCGCGAACACATCAAGCCGATGCACATGTCGCCACGCGGCTACGCCACCTGTGAAGTGGAAGACGTATCGGCTGGGGCACAATACATGTACCGCCTCGGCGGAACAACAGACAGGCCTGACCCCGCATCGCGGTATCAGCCGCTCGGAGTCCATGGTCCTTCCGAAGTGGTTGATGAGTGCTTTGCATGGAGTGACCATGCCTGGCATGGTGTGACGCTTGAGCGCGCCGTCTTCTACGAGTTGCACGTCGGCACCTTCTCGCAGAAGGGCACGTTCGATGCTGCGGTCGACGACTTGCCGCGTCTGCGCGATCTTGGCGTCACCATCATCGAACTCATGCCGGTGGCGCAGTTTCCCGGCGAGCGCAACTGGGGCTACGACGGCGCGTTCCCCTTCGCGGTAAAAAATTCCTATGGCGGACCTGACGGATTACGTCGCCTTGTTGATCGGGCGCACGGGCTTGGCCTCGGCGTGGCGTTGGATGTGGTGTACAACCACCTCGGACCTGAAGGAAATTATCTTCAGGAATTTGGTCCATACTTCACCGCCAAGTATCACACACCATGGGGCGATGCGCTCAACTTTGACGATGCGCAAAGCGATGAAGTGCGACGGTACTTCATCGAGAACGCCCTGATGTGGATCGAAGATTTTCACATCGACGCACTGCGGCTGGATGCAGTCCACGCGATTTTTGACCAATCCGCATCACCGTTTCTTCATGAATTGACAGACGCTGTGCATGCTCGAGCGGCTGAACTCGGCAGACGCGCGCTGGTTATCGGAGAGAGTGATCTGAATGATCCCAAACTGGTGCGTGCAGCTGCGATCGGGGGATGGGACATGGACGCGACCTGGAGCGATGACTTGCACCATGCGCTGCATGCCCTGGTGAGCGGCGAACGCGACGGCTACTACGCTGACTACGGCTCCATCAGGCATCTGGCGCAGGCGATACGCACCGGGTATGCCTTTACTGGCCAGTACTCGCGGCACCGGCAGAGGAGGCACGGGGCGCCGGCGATGGATGTCCCGCCTTGCCGGCACGTCGTCTGCGCTCAGAATCACGACCAAGTCGGGAATCGAATGAAGGGTGAGCGGCTGTCAGCGACCATATCGTTCGAGCAGATGAAAACCGCCGCTATGCTCATCCTGCTCTCGCCCTTTACGCCATTGATCTTCATGGGTGAGGAGTACGGCGAGATGGCTCCATTTCAATATTTCGTGAGTCACAGCGATCCCGAGTTGATCGATGCGGTGCGCGATGGCCGGGCGCGAGAGTTCGCTTCGTTTGGGTGGGCCGGTGAGGTTCCCGATCCACAGGCGGTCGAGACATTTGAGCGATCGAAGCTAAACCGCGCGCTGCGCAGCATGCCGGTCGGGAAGGCGATGGAAGCGCTCTACCGTGAGCTGCTCGTGTTGAGAGCATCCATCACGCCGGTGCGATCGCAGGATATGCATGGTCAGGAATTCCAAATAGATGAAGCGGCTCAGACGCTGTTCGTCAGCCGGTACGACCGGGTGTCCGGTGAGTGCATCGCGTTGTGCTTCAATTTCGATGCAGCGGAACAGCGCATGATGCTACCGGGTGCGCAGCGGTGGCGCAAGTTGTTTGATAGTGCAGATCGACGATGGAACGGGCCGGGCAGCGTGATCGCAGAAAGTGTGCAATCGCGCGAGCAGTTCACGATGTCCCCTACGAGCGGCGCGCTGTTTTCGTGTGAAGAGAGGGAGTCCATTTCATGAACCGTTACGTGTGCATCCACGGTCATTTCTATCAGCCGCCACGAGAAAACCCATGGCTGGAGGCAATCGAGCTACAGGACTCGGCGTACCCCTATCACGATTGGAACGAGCGCATCAACGACGAGTGCTACGCAGCGAATGCAGCGTCGCGCATTCTTGACGATGAAGGCCGCATTACGCGCATCGTCAACAACTATTCACGGATCAGTTTCAACTTTGGCCCGACCGTGCTGAGCTGGATGGAAATGAATGCGCGGGAGACGTATGAGCGGATCCGGGAAGCGGACCGGCTGAGCATGGCGCGCTTTTCAGGCCATGGCTCTGCTTTGGCGCAGGCATACAACCACATGATCTTGCCGCTGGCGAATCGCCGGGACAAGCTGACTCAAGTCAGGTGGGGGATCGCCGATTTCCGCAGGCGATTTGGACGTGAGCCGGAAGGCATGTGGCTGCCGGAAACGGCTGTCGATCTGGAGACTCTGGATGTTCTGGCCGAGTGCGGCATTCAGTTCACCATCCTCGCACCGCGTCAGGCGGAGCGCACCCGGGAGATCGGCACCAAGCAATGGCAGGACGTGGAGGGTGATCATGTCAATGCAACGCGCGCGTATGTGCAGCAACTTCCGTCCGGCCGATCGATCAACCTGTTCTTCTATGACGGTCCGGTTTCGCAGTCGATTGCATTTGAGCGGCTGCTTGCGAGTGGTCAGGCGTTTGCAGAACGGCTGGTCGGAGCACTCGGTGAGGAGAACGGCGACAGTGCGGACGTTGCATTGGTCAATATCGCAACCGACGGCGAGAGTTACGGCCACCATCATCGGCATGGCGATATGGCCCTTGCCTTCGCCTTGCACGAACTCGAACAGCGCGACGATGTGACGCTGACAAACTATGGTGAGTTTCTCGAAAGGCACCCCCCCAAGCATGAAGTGCAGATCAAAGAGAAGTCGAGTTGGAGCTGTGTTCATGGCGTCGGTCGATGGATGACCGATTGCGGTTGCAACTCTGGAGGGAGGGCTGAGTGGCATCAACGGTGGCGCGAGCCGCTGCGCCAGGCACTCGATTGGCTGCGCGATGTGGCCGGCCCGCTGTATGAAGGGGCGGCAAGTGAGATTTTGAACGATCCCTGGGCGGCGCGAGATGCGTACATCGACGTTATCAATGATCGATCTGAGGAATCGCTCAACCGTTATTTTGCAACCTGGGCTTCGCATGAGCTCCTCGTGCAGGAGCGATCGACCGCGCTGCAACTGCTCGAGCTGCAGCGAAACCTCATGCTGATGTACACGAGCTGTGGTTGGTTCTTCGATGAACTCACAGGTCTTGAGACCGTTCAGGTGCTGCAGTACGCAGGGCGAGCCGTACAGATTTGCGAAAAGTTGTTTGAGGGCGAGGGGATCGAGCGAGAGTTCGTCAGTCGTCTGGAGACGGCCGAGAGCAATATCCCGCAGCACCGGAACGGCCGTGAAGCGTACGAGCGCATGGTCAAGCCGGCCATGGTGGATTTGCTCAAGGTCGGCGGTCACTTTGCCGTGAGCTCTGCATTCGAGGAGGAGGAGACACGCGAGCGTGTCTTCTGCTACCGGGTTCATCGGGAGGATGATCAGCGCCAGCGGGCCGGCCGTTCCACCCTCGTGCTGGGGCAGGCGCACATTACGTCCACCATCACTCAAGAGCAGGAGCACGTGACATTTGCTGTGTTGCACATGGGGGACCACAACATCATCGGCGGCGCACGCCGGTTTCGCGATCTCGATGCCTATCAAGCCATGGTGGAGCAGACGAAAGAGTCGTACCAACGTGGCGACCTCACAGAGACGATCCTGCGAATCGAAGAGCACTTCGGGGAGCAGCGGTACACGATTATGTCGCTCTTTCGCGACGATCAGCGCCGCATT
Source organism: uncultured Isosphaeraceae bacterium (assembly GCA_964523675.1). Classification (GTDB taxonomy): domain Bacteria; phylum Planctomycetota; class Phycisphaerae; order Phycisphaerales; family SM1A02; genus CAZFZT01. The sequence goes on along the minus strand of CAZFZT010000013.1, from coordinate 29,225 downwards.
CTGAAGCGCATTCTCGAGAGCATGATGGAAGGCGTTGAACAGTCGTACCGGCGCGTTTATGAGGACAATCTGTCGCTCCTACGCTCGCTCAGCGCGCTTGGGGCGCCGCTGCCTCGCGTGCTACGGACAACGGCTGAATTCGTGATCAACCTGGAGCTGGAGCGATCGTTCTCCTCTGGAGCAATCGATGCGGAGGCGGTGCGGCAGGTGTTTGAGGACAGTGCGGCGTGGGATCTTGAACTTGATACGGCAGGATTGAGCTTTGCCTTGCAGCAGACGATGGAGCGGCTGGCCGATAGAGCGGCAGAACAGCCGGGCGATGTGCAGCGGCTTGAGCCGCTGCTTGTGGCGGCGGATCTTGCGCGCGTGCTGCCCTTTGAGGTTGATCTGTGGAAGGTGCAGAATACGTACTACGCGATGCGCGAGCGCTTGGTGCACGAAAGCAATGCGGCAGACGGTCCTGTTGTGCAGGATGATGAATGGTCTGCACGCTTCGGCGCGCTTGGGGAGTTGCTGCGCGTCGCACCGGGTGAAGCATGAGCGGAGCCCTCGCTCCAACCGCGACGTATCGCCTGCAATTGCATGGCAAGTGGGGCTTTGCAGAAGCGCGCGGCATTGTTGATTACTTGTGCGAGCTTGGCATCGAGTACGTCTACACGTCGCCGATCTTCACAGCTCGGGCAGGAAGCACGCACGGTTATGATGCGGTTGACCCGCGTCGGATCAGTGATGAGCTTGGAGGGGAGATCGAGTTCGACCGACTTGTGGCTGAGCTGCGACGGCATGAGATGAAATTGCTGCTCGATATCGTTCCTAATCACATGGCGGTGGATGCCGCGAACCCGATGTGGATGGATGTGCTGAGTCACGGAGCTGCGTCGCAGTATGCGTCATGGTTTGACATCACCTGGCCCTGTGACGGCGGCCCCATTGCCCTGCCCATCCTGGGTAAGCCGTTGAAGGAGGTGCTGCAGGCCGGCGAGATCGCGCTCGACTTTGCTGACGGGGCGTGGCGCATGCGATACTACGAAGCAGCGTTCCCCATAGAACCGGGCTGTTGGAGCGACATCTTCAAACGCGCATCGCAGGGCGATGCGAGGGTTGGTGATGAGCAATTGCGCGAGGCGCTGACCTCGTTGGCAGCGGTTGAGGTTCCTGACTGGCGTGAGCTGTCGCAGAGCGAGCACGAAGCGCGGCGCAAGGCGGCGGAGGGGCTGCGCAGCGCTCTCGATGCGGAGCTGAAGCAGCATCCACGACTTGGCGGGGTGATTGCTGAAGCGTTGCGGAACACGTCGGTACAGGAGTTGCATGATGCGCAGCCATACCGACTCTGCCACTGGCGCGAAGCGACACAGAGCGTGTCATATCGGAGATTCTTCGACATTACGCACTTGATCGGGGTGCGCGTTGAGGAGCCGGAGGTCTTCGATCAGACACACGAACGATTGTTGCAACTGGTGCGCAGCGGTGATGTTGCAGGTCTGCGCGTCGATCACATTGATGGTCTGGCTGATCCACTCCAGTACCTGCGGCGACTGGATGATGCCTGCGGGAAGCCGACTCCTTACATCCTCGTGGAAAAGATTCTCGCAAGTGATGAGGTCCTCGATGAGCGATGGCCGGTTGCGGGCACGACGGGGTATGAATGCATAAGCGTCATCAGCGGAGCCGGCGTCGATCGTCAAGGATTGCGTATGCTGGGCGAGTACCAGTCAGTGCTTCTTGGCAGTGAGCAGTCGATGAATGATCTCATCGTCTCCAAGAAACAGCAGGCGGCGACGGAATTGTTTGCTGGAGAACTGAGCGCACTAGTCGAGCGTGCGGAGCGCATCATCACGCAGCTTCTGGCGGAGCAGCCGGACCGAAGCGAGCTGAGAACAGCCATCACGGAGCTCTCAGCACATCTGCCCGCCTATCGCACCTACATCACGAAAGAGGATGTGATGCGCTGCAAGGTGTGTGAGCGGGATCGCATCATGATCGAGCGCGCTTATGCTGCAGCGACTGTGCAGAAGGGCAACTCGGATGCACTTGCATTGTTGCGCAGCATGCTGCTGCTTGAACCTGGTATCGACATCGGCGCAAACGCGCTCAACCAGCTGGCGCAGTTCATTCTCAAGTGGCAGCAGTTCACCGGTCCGCTGGCCGCAAAGGGTGTGGAAGACACAGCGCTGTATTGCGAGGCGAGGTTGGTGGCGCTCAATGAAGTCGGGGCTGACGCGCAGAGCATTGAAGCGCCAGGCGGCATTGCAGCGCTGCATCAGCACAATGCGTTCATTGCGGAGCACTGGCCGCTTGCGATGCGGGCGTCAACCACACATGACACGAAGCGCAGTGAGGATGTGCGGGCTCGGCTGCTGGTCTTGTCCGAGCTGGCTGAGGACTGGATGGATACTACGAAACGGTGGCGTGAGGAGAACGCAGCTCATCGCAACATGATCGACGGTGAAGAGGTGCCCGATCCGCATTGGGAAAACTTTCTGTATCAGAACATCGTCGGCGCGTGGCCGCTGGAGCGTGAACCTGATGCCGTTTTCACCGAACGCATGGTGCATTATGCCGTCAAGGCATCGCGAGAATCGAAGAAGCATACCTCCTGGATCGACGTCAATGCACAATATGAAGAAGCGATTCAGCACTTCGTGCGCAGCATCCTCAGTGCAGAGGCGACCTCGCGCTGGCGCGAGGAGGCACACCGCTTCGTTGAGCGCATTGCCTTCGCTGGAGCGATTAATGCGCTGAGCGCCCTGGTGCTCAAGATCGCATCACCCGGTGTGCCGGATTTCTATCAAGGTAGCGAACTGTGGGAAAACTCGCTGGTGGATCCTGATAACCGCCGGCCGGTTGACTATGTGCGGCGTCGCCGATTTCTCAGCGAGAATGCTGCCATGGCAGAATCGCCGACTGAAAGCGCTCTTCATGATCTACTTTGTACATGGCGCGATGGTCGGATCAAGATGTATGTCACGCAGCGCGGGTTGCAGCTTCGCGGGGCAATGCGAGAGCTCTTTGTCCAGGGCGAGTACCTCCCGATCCAGGTGGGCGGCTTCCTGAACAACCATGTGGTCGCGTTTGCCCGGCAGTCGCGCGAGCAGTGGATCATCGCCATCACGCCGCTACGCGTGCTTCACCTCTTGGAAGCGAGCGGAAAGCCGATTCCAGAACGTTCATGGCAGGGAACCTGTGTCGAGTTGCCGGAGAGCGCACCGACGCGACTCCGTGACGCGCTCACTGGAAAAGTCTTTGCAATCAAGGATCGGCGGCTGCCGGTGGCGGATGTGCTGCGTTTTATGCCGGTGGCGTTACTCCACGCGGTGTGAGCAGGTATCATGGCAGCCGATCAGATGCGCTCTGCCGATGACATCTCTGACGCTGAACTGCGAGTGTTGATCGCTTCCGGCATCGGTCCGGTGACGCGGCGGCATTTACTTGCTCATTTCGGGTCGAGCGAGGCCATCATGAATGCGCCTGCGACAGCGTTCGAACGCATTCGTGGCATCGGCGCAGACCTTGCGCGTACGATTCGCCGCGCCCTCGACGAAGCCGATGTTGAAGCGGAGCGCAGCGCGATGGCGGACGCTGGCGCTCAACTCATCATGCATGGCGATGCCGAGTATCCGCCGCTCTTGGCTGCGATTCATGACGCGCCCGCGGCCTTGTGGGTGCGCGGGAAGTTCACGCATGCCGATCAGATGGCGGTAGCGATCGTCGGTTCAAGACGGTGTACGAATTACGGTCGTGAGCAGGCGGGCCGCTTCGCCCAGTTGCTCGCGCAGTCGGGACTGACGATTGTGTCCGGTGGCGCGGCTGGTGTCGACGGAGAAGCGCACCGCGCGGCGCTGCGAGTGAAAGGCCGCACTGTGGTTGTCGTTGGCTGCGGCCTCTCGCAATGCTATCCGCCTGAGCATCGCGACCTTTTCGATCGAATCGTTCGCGAGAACGCTGGTGCGATTGTCTCTGAGTTTCCAATGAGGATGCCGCCCGTCGCCAAAAACTTTCCGAAGCGAAACCGGGTGATTTCGGGGTTGTCATTGGGCGTTCTGGTCATTGAGGCGGCCTTGCGCAGCGGCGCGTTGATTACCGCGCGGCTGGCGACAGAACAAAATCGCGAAGTTATGGCGCTGCCCGGCCGCGTTGATTCGCCTGCATCGGCCGGCTGTCTCAGGATCATTCGTGACGGCTCCGCCGCGATGGTGCTTGATCATGCTGATGTGATCCAGCAGCTCGACAGCGCGGGGCATCTCATGCGGGGCGCGATCGAAGCGGTATCGACCGGTGAGGCCGCGGCAAAGGAGGCGATGCAATCACTCTTCGACCTCAATATGACGAGTGCGCAGCAGGCAATTCTCGCTGCGCTCGAAGCGGCGGGTGAACCGCTTCTGACCGATCAACTCGCAGCCCGAACGCAGATTCCACTGAACCAATTGATGTCCGAGCTAACGCTTCTGCAGATTCGGGGCCGTATTGCAAAGGATCATCGCGGCGTGCGGTTAGGACGGATCAAGACCTAGAGCAGGTCGATCTGAATTGGATCAGCAAGGGGAGGGCGGATACTCCGTCCGCGCCATGTTGATGCGAGTCGAAGGCCCGCAACGTGTTCATGCGGGCAGGACGCCCGCGCTCCTCGCTACGTCTGACCTCGTGCTGCTCTAGCCCGGCCTGTTGCCAGAGGGTGGATCAAGCCCGTGTGAGTTTGCGGTAGCGAATGCGGTGGCGGCGGTCGGCTTCAGCGCCGAGACGTTTTCTTCGCGCGGCTTCGTAGCTCTGATAGTTGCCGTTGTGAAAGATGACCTGCGAATCGCCTTCGAACGCGAGGATGTGCGTGGCGACGCGATCGAGAAACCAGCGGTCGTGGGAGATGACCACTGCGCAGCCGGCAAAGTTCTCCATTGCTTCCTCAAGCGCGCGGATGGTGTTGACATCGAGGTCGTTGGTCGGCTCGTCGAGCAGGATGACGTTCGCTCCCTGCCGTAGCAGCTTGGCCAGGTGAACGCGGTTGCGCTCGCCGCCGGAGAGCGTGCCGACGATGCGCGACTGCTCGTTGCCGGTGAAGCCGAAGCGGGCAACGTACGCGCGGCTGTTGACCGTCAATGAACCGAGTTTCATTTCATCCGCGCCGTCGGAGATTGCCTCCCACACATTCGCGTCATTGGGCAGGTCATCACGGCCTTGCCGCACATAGGCGAGTTGCACGGTTTCGCCGACTTTGAGCGTGCCCTCATCCGGCAATTCGTCGCCGGTGATCATGCGGAAGAGCGTCGTTTTGCCTGCGCCGTTTGGGCCGATGACGCCCACGATCCCGTTTGGCGGAAGCTCGAAGTCGACATCTTCCATGAGCAGTTGATCGCCGTACCCCTTCGTGAGCCGCTCGGCTTTGATGACGAGATTGCCCAGGCGCGGCCCTGGCGGGATGAAGATTTCGATCTGCTTTTCGCGCTCCTTCACATCGGCATGGAGCATCTGCTCATATTGATTGATGCGCGCCTGACTCTTCGACTGCCTGGCCTGCGGGCTCTTGCGAATCCATTCGAGTTCGCGCTGCAGCGCCTTGCGGCGTTTGTTGTCCTGCTGCGCTTCGACGGCAAGGCGCTTTTCCTTCTGCTCCAGCCACGACGAGTAGTTGCCTTTCCACGGAATCCCCTCGCCGCGATCAAGTTCAAGAATCCAGCCGGCTACATTGTCGAGGAAGTAGCGATCGTGTGTGACCGCGATGATCGTGCCTTCGTACCGCTTGAGGTGCTGCTCCAGCCATGCGATTGATTCCGCATCGAGGTGATTCGTCGGCTCGTCGAGGAGCAGAATGTCGGGCTTAGAAAGGAGCAGACGGCACAGCGCGACGCGACGTTTCTCCCCGCCGGAGAGGACGCTGACGGACTTGTCGGCTGGCGGACATCGCAGCGCATCCATCGCCATCTCGAGTTGTGATTCAAGATCCCAGCCATTCACCGCATCGATCTTCGACTGGATATCGCCTTGCTTTTCAAGCAGGCGGTTCATCTCATCGTCGTCCATCGGCTCGGCGAACTTGTCGCTGATCGCTTCGAATTCGCGCAGTAGCGCAACGGTCTCACCCATGCCTTCCTCCACCACTTCGCGCACCGTGCGTGTCTCATCAATGAGCGGCTCCTGCGGCAGGTAACCGATGCGGTAACCGGCCTGGGCGTGGACTTGACCTTCGAAGTCGGTGTCGATGCCGGCGAGGATGCGCAGGAGTGTGGATTTGCCGGAGCCGTTGAGGCCGAGCACGCCGATCTTCGCCCCGTAGTAGTACCCGAGGTGGATGTCCTTGAGGATGGTGCGGCGGTTGACGGTCTTGGTGACGCCGACCATGGAGTAGATGATTTTGGTGGTTTCGGTCATGGAGGAAGGGGAGTTTCGCCCCGGGGCGTCGCTTGGGCGCCGCGTATCGGCTTGTGCGCTTTGCCCCCGCTTGTGTTGGGGGCTTTCGACTTGCCCCGGCTTGTGTTATGGTATGGATAAGGAGAATATCATGGTTGAGCTGCTTGATCTTTGGCTTCCCATCGTAGTCTCGGCTGTGGCGGTGTGGATTGCAAGCGCACTGGCGTGGACCGCGCTGCCGCATCACAAGGGCGACTTCCGTTCGCTTGCCGATGAGAACGCCGTGATGGATGTTGTCCGCAGGCAGAACCTTCAGCCGGGGGTGTATGGCTACCCGGATTGCCTGGACAAATCGCGCATGAAGGACCCAGAGTTTCAGAAGAAACTCAAGGAAGGGCCGCTGGGCATGTTGCACGTCTGGCCAAGCAATTCGTACTCGAACATGGGTGCCAAGATGGGCTGGTCGTTCGTCTTTTATCTCGTGACGAGTGTCGTCGTGGCGTACCTGGCAACACTTGGCGTGCCGGTCGAGGCGACAGGCGACCGCTTGCTTGCAGGTGCGGCTGGGCCGGGCTTCCTGCACGTGTTTCGGTTCGTTGGCACGGCTGCGTTTCTGGCGTACTGCTTCGCGCGGATTCCAAACGACATCTGGTTCAATACACCACGCACTTCGAAGATCACAAACTTCATCGATGGTGTTGTGTACGCCCTCATCACCGGCGCGATCTTTGGTTGGCTTTGGCCCGGTAGTTAAGTGATGGCGCAAGAGCACACTCAACATGCTGCTTGAACTGTTGAGCCGGCTCAAAGTTTTTTCCATTTGCCTGGTGCTCTGCGCGCGCTTCTTCAACTGCTCGCGCGCAAGGGTTGGATGGTGGGGGCGAGGATCGTGACGAAGACGCATCGCCACGCAGGTTTGATCATGCGACAGGAGGTTCCTCCTCGACAGCGCGCCGGCAGGCCGCTCGCGCAGGACTATGGGTCGCACGGCAAGCTGCTTCTTGATACGGACGAGAACCGTTATCCCATTCCTGATGTGAGCGCATTGCCCGATCGCGACCGCCGCTTGTTCGAGCGTTTCATCTACTGGTGATGCGCAGGCGCCGGACGCGCAGCGGATTCATAACCTCAAGGCGCAGAGCGTAGACACGGATAAACACGGATAAGCACGGATGGGTACCAATGACCGCAAAGGAGAGTGGCTATCTCATGCAATCCATTCATCATCCACTCGACCAATGTTGTCAACCTTCGGAGCGGCGGTCCACGGCGACCTGTGTCACCGAATGTATCGCAGCCGCCCGAAGTCGGGGCTCCATTTGAATCCGTCGCGCAGCGGGGCGGGGAAGTACACGACCCACGCCTTGCCCAGGAGCAGTTTGCGATGCACGACGAAGGGCGCATCATCAATCTGATGCGCGACGACGGGGTGTGGATTCTTCCACAATCGGGAGTCGAGCGATGCCTGTGAGTTATCGCCGAGCATGAAGAAGTGGTCCGGCCCGAGAACCGCGAGGTTGTCAGGATGTGTGCCGTAGGCGGGCTGGCCGATCGCAACGATATCCTCGTAGCCCTCAGCAGTCGGACGTTCCTTCTCGCCGAGGCCGCCAAGCGTGTTGCTGCGATAATAAAGATCACGATCAACGCGCACGCGGTGCAGCGTGACCTGCGATCCGTTGAAGTGCCACCGTAACTCAGGCGGGCGAGCGGCAGCGTCGGTATCGGCGCGCTCATCATCTCGGCCGCTCACGTTTCGCTTGCGCTGGTCCGGCGCCCATTCGTACTCGAGGTGCGCGATCCGCTTGCCGTTGACGTACAGGGACAGGGCCTGATCGACATGCCAGAACTCAACATTCAAGACCCGCCCAGCCGGGGGCGCGTCAAACGTGCCGGTATCGCTGGCAATCCAGTCTTGATCATCCTCGCCGCGATATCGCACATGGCCGTTGGCGACTCCCGCTGTGCTCTCGATGGCAAACTCATACACATGGCCGCGAGCTTCGAGTGACACGGCTGTCTCCCACTGCGCATCGTCATCGAAAACCATGCCGGCCGAAACGCGCAGGTCAGAAACGGGAACAGGGCAAACCGACCTTGAAAAGCCGGTGCAACGCGTAAGCATGTTGTACGCGGTCCAGTCATCCAGGGCTCGACGCTGATTGTTCCAATGGAGCGTGGACGGCCCTGAGCTGCTATTGCGATACGCCCTGCCGCTCGTGTCCCAGCCGTTGCCGATCCACGGTGAGCCGAATTGGGCGGAGCGCAGGAATTGTGGCTGAGCGGCCGTGTAATCACTGTTATGAATCGGCTGCCAGAGCGCGCGTTGAATGTGCTCCGGCTTGCGCTGCACGCGGAACTCCTCTTCGTCAGCGCGCTTGGCGAAGACATCGCCGTCGGCGATCCAAATCGTTTCGTTAGGCAGTCCGACCAGTCGCTTGATGTAATTGCCCGCTTCTCCCCTGGGATCAGTTGGATTCTTAAAGACGATAACATCCCACCGCTTCGGTTCGGAAAACGAATAGAGACCCTTGAGAACGAGAATGCGATCGCCGGCCCGCGAGGAGCCGCCCGTGCGCTCGAGGCCGCCCGTCAGCGACACGTTGGGCCCAAGCATTGGATCCACCGGCGGCTGATCTTCCTGCTGCGCAACGCCGACAGGAAATGTAGAGCCGGTAATGTGCGAATGCACCAGATAATGCTGCCCGAGCAGCGTCGGCGCCATTGAACCGGTGGGGATGACGAAGCCCTCCGCCACGAAACCGCGAAATGTCATCGCCAGCACAAACGCAACAATGAGTGACTGCATCGTGCCGATAACGCCGGCGTCAGGATCATGGTGCTGCTGTGGAGGGTGATCGTCTGCCATTGGAGGCATCGTAGCATGCAGATCCCGTCGGGCCGCCCAACATCAACCACAACATCATGCCGCGAGCCGACGCATGCATTCTTCGCTGGCGCGTGAGGTGGCACGAATCTATGTGTAGGGAGGAGCGTACGGGCTAACCGCGAAGGGTTGCGATAGCGCTGCGGTAATCAGCTGCGCCGAAAATGGCCGAGGCCGCGACGAGAACATCGCACCCGGCTTCGCGGCAGTCTGCTGCCGTTCGGCTGTTGACGCCACCGTCGATCTGTAGTCGCTGGTTGGGCCGGAGCATCGGCTTGATACGCCTGGCCTTCTCAAGCACTTCGGCGATGAATGATTGACCCGCAAAGCCGGGGTTCACACTCATGATGAGTATCAGATCGATGTTCTCATCGTTGACGTAGGGCAAGATGCGCTCAACATCTGTTGGCGGATTAACTGCCAATCCCGCGCTCATCCCTGCATCACGGATTCGCCGCGCCAGCTCTGCTGGGTTGTCTACTGCTTCAATGTGAAAAGTGAAGTGATCAGTTCCAGCGTCAGCAAAGGCATCAAGGAAAGTCGCGGGCTCTGCGACCATAAGGTGCGCATCAAGGCAGACATCGGGTAGCGCGCTTCGCAGCGACTTTGTCAATGCAGGTCCCATCGTGAGGTTCGGCACGAAGTGACCGTCCATCACATCGAGATGGAGCAAGTCCGCTCCGGAATCGAGCGCAAGGCGACACTCATCGCCCAGCCGCGCAAAGTCGGCGGAGAGGATCGACGCAGCAACTTGAACCGGCTGTGCTGGACTGATGATGCGATTGCGATGAGACATGGAAAGTGCGGTGCCAGTTGTCAATCTCACATTAAACACGGAGGGCCACGGAGGGCCACGGAGAGAGCCGCGCAAGAACTGATAGCCGACGAGCGTATCTTGGCAAGCATGAAGTGAAGTGACCTGCTCCCAATCTATTCATGCTCTTTCCCCGTGGCCTCTGTGGCTCTCTGTGGTCAATTGATTCTCCACGGCTCATGCGACTGCGACTTCAATATCGTCGCCATTGACGCGGACTTCATATGTCCTGAGATCCTCTGTCGCAGGCGGCCCGGTGCATGCGCCGGTGCGAATGTTGAAGGTCGCAAAGTGGAGCGGGCAGACGACCTCATCGCCGGAGACCGAGCCCTCGCTCAAGGAGGCGTAGGCATGCGTACAGATGTCATCGGTGGCGTAGAACTCGCCGCCGAGGTTGTAGATCGCGATGCGATGTTCGCCGACGTGAACGCACTTCGCGCATTGGTCTGCGACATCGGAGACTCTGGCAACTTTGATGAACTCAGACATGTCGGATCACCATAGCAGCGTGGCGGCAGCCCGCCGTTGGACTGTTCCGTTTCTTCAATTCACGGCTTAATCTTCCGGCGCATCCTGTGAGACGCGCTTGCGAAATTCTTCAACAAGTTCGGTCGTCACCGGGCCGACCCGGCCTCCACCGATGGTGTGCTCATCAATCTGCGAGACCCCGATGATCTCCGCTGCGGTTCCCGTCAGGAACACCTCGTCGGCGGCGATAACTTCATCCAGCCGCATCATGCGCTCTTCAACTTCATATCCAAGTGCAGGTGCAACGGTGTCGATGACGAACTCGCGCGTGATGCCGTGCAGGATTCCCGCTTCTTTGGGCGGGGTGAGGATGCGGCCATCTTTGACAATAAAGATATTGTCGCCCGTGCATTCTGCGACATACCCATCGACATTGAGCATGATCGCTTCAAGCACATCCGCGTCGATGGCCTCGATCTTGGCAAGGATGTTGTTGAGGTAGTTGAGCGACTTGATTGCCGGGTCAAGGCATCTGATCGGGATGCGCGGCCTTTTGGCCACGATCACCTTCATGCCCTTTTCATACAGTTCTTCCGGGTAGAGCTGAATCTTGTCGGTAATGATGATCGTGCCTGACTTGGGGCAGCGAAACGGATGCAGTCCGAGCGTGCCCGCGCCGCGCGTGAAGATCAATCGGATGTATCCGTCGCTGAGATTGTTCGCTTCAAGTGTTTGGCGAATCGCCGTTGCAATTTCCTGAGGCGGATACGCAGGTGTAAGCCGAATCTTCTCGGCGGATTGGTACATCCGGCGAAGGTGCGACTGCAATTTGAAGATGCGTCCACCATAGGCACGAATGCCTTCGAAGCAGCCGTCGCCATAGAGCAACCCATGATCGAATACGGAGACGGTGGCGTTCTCCTTGTCAACGAGGTTGCCGTCAATCCAGACCTTGCTCATAGCTGCATCCTAGCGAATGAATCCGCCAATGAGCACGGATGAACGCAGATGCGAAAAACAGGTTGTATCCAGTAGCCGCGTGGCGGAAGCCCGCGGTTTGGCTGAGGCGCCGCTTCGATTTCAACCGCGGCCTTCCGGCACGCGGCTATCAGCGGTGAACCGTTCCTTCGTCTGCGTCTATCCGCGTTCATCTGCGGTTCCACTTGCTTGTTCAGCGAGGATCGATTCTCCGATGTTGACATCCGCTGCCCTCTCCGAGGAGCGGTTCGCTTCCGTGATGATCGGTTGGAGGAAGATCGGCAGGATGACCGTCGCAGCCGCTCCGATGATCGCAGCGAAGCGCGGCCAGGCGGATGGACCGCTCGTAACCGTTTCGCTCTGCGGCGTTGGTTTGCGAAGGATCGGGAGGCCCACAAGCGCGAGGTAGTACCACGCGCTGATGGCGGTGTTCACACCGGCGATCACGACAAGCACGATATGGCCGGCCTCGATACCACCGACAAACAGGTAGAACTTGCCCCAGAAGCCGAGCAGCGGCGGTACGCCGAGCAATGAGCCGGACGCGAGGGCCAGCGAGATCGCCATGGCCGGATGCTTGAGCCGAAGCCCTTCGATTTCGGTGAGCGATTCAATCTCTGTGCCGCGCCGTTCCAGCCCAGCCAGCACGACGAACGCAGCGGTGTTCATAATGCCGTAAGCGGTGATGTAGAACAGGACTGAATTGATGCCATGGCCGGGCCCTGCGATAACGCCGATGAGCATGTAGCCGGAATGCGCGATCGACGAATAGCCGAGCATTCGTTTGATGGAAGTTTGCAGCAGCGCGCCGACGTTGCCAAGCGTCATGGTGAAGACGGCGATCACCCACAACGCAGTCAGGATCGGCAGCGGCAGGCCGGGTGAGCCGTCTGCGCTGTGGCCGGTCCAGCCGATCGTCGCCAGCAACATGATGATGGCGATCATGCCGGCCATCTTTGGAACGAATGCCAGGAACGCGCTTACTGCTGATGCGGCGCCTTCATAGACATCCGCCACATAAAAGTGCATCGGGAACGCAGCGATTTTGAAGGAGACGCCGATCAGCGCGATGATCATGCCTGCAACGCCGACGAAGTTGATCCCGGCGGTCATCTTCTGGAACTGAAATGCCTCCTGCATCTCGGTGAGCACCATTTTTCCTGTCGAGCCGTAGAGCAGCGCGAAGCCATAGAGGAATACAGCCGTGGCCAGCGCGCCGAGAAAGAAGTATTTGACCGCTCCTTCCTGCGCCTTGCGCGACGGCCGGCTCATCGCGACCATCACGTACGTCGGCAGGGAAGTCAGCTCGAGCGCAAGGAACAGCCAGATGAGGTCATTCGCGGAGCCGATGAGCATCAGGCCCATGATGGAGAGCAGAAAGAACACGAAGAACTCACCGCGGTTGACCCGCATGGCGTCGAACGTGGTCCGCCCCGATTGCAGCTCCGTCTCGTACCGTCGGTCAATGAGTCCTGTGCAGCCCATCACCAGCAGCAGTCCGATGCCGCACGCCACCATCTTCACATACTGCCCGATCATCGGCATGAGCATCTCAGCCGCAGCGAGACGCGCTTGGTCCTGATAGAGCAACGGCGTGACGATCATTGCAGCAAGCAGCGACAGCGCCGCAGCCAGCGGAACGCGATCGCGCAAGGCACGCAGCGGCGAGAGTCCCATGATCGAAACGATCACCACGCCGCCGAAGACAATCATCTCCGGGATGAGAAACCAGAGTTTGTCAATCATGGTTGTTCCCCCCGGCCGCTTGCAGCTTCGCGTGAGCGGCTTTCAAACGAGGCGCGCTGCGATTCGTCGTGATCGCGCGAAACCACAAGCGTTTCGTGGGCGTTGCGGGAGTGGTCGTGGTCGCGCGAAGCCGCAAGCGGCTCAACACGCGCGGGGTATCCCGCCAAGACGTTGTCAATCGGCGCTTCGAGCGTCGTCGTGACAATGCGAGGATAAAGGCCGAGCACGACGCAGAGGATGGCCAGCGGGGTCAGCACGCCGATCTCGCGGAAGGTGAGGTCGCGCGGCAAGACGCGGTGCTCATCATGGCCATGAGCCGGCTCCTTCAGCGGGCCGAAGACAACCTTGCCCACCATAATGAGCAGGTACATCGCGGCAGCGATCATGCCAGTGCCGGCAATGGCGGCGTACCACGGCCCGAGCACACCCGGATGCGTCACGTTGTCGCTCGTGGCGGCGAACGCGCCGATCAGGCAGAGAAACTCGCTGACAAACCCGTTCAGCCCCGGGAGGCCGACGGATGCAAGCACAAAGAACACCATGAACGTCGCCCAGATCGGCATGACTCGCGCGAGGCCGTTCATCGCATCCATGTCGCGCGTGTGGTAGCGCTCGTAGATCATGCCGACGAGGAAGAACAGCGCGCCAGTCGAAAGGCCGTGATTGATCATGTACAGGACCGAGCCCTGCAAGCCGAGCGGGTTGAGCGCAAACAGCCCGAGCACGCAGAAGCCCAGGTGCGAGACCGATGAATACGCGATGAGCTTCTTGATATCACTTTGCACCCAGCAAATGAGTGCTGCGTAGATGATGCCGATGATGGAGAGCGTCGCAATCAGCGGCGCGTACTCGACGACGGCCGCCGGCGCCATTGGCAGGACAAAGCGGTACAGGCCGTACGTGCCGAGCTTGAGGAGCACAGCTGCGAGGATGACCGAACCGGCCGTGGGCGCTTCTGTGTGCGCGAGCGGCAGCCACGTATGGACGGGGAACAGCGGTACTTTCACAGCAAAGCCAGCCATCAGCGCGAGCAGTATCCACGCCTGCTCCGTGGCGCTCAGTTGCGATGCGGCGAACTCAGAAAGGGCAGCGATGTCGAATGACCAGTCGCCGCGGCTTTCGGCGAACCGCCATGCGATGTAGAGCAGGCCGGCGAGCGCGATAAGCGATCCGGTGAAGGTGTAGATGAAGAACTTGATGGATGCTTTGCTGCGATTCTCGCCACCGTAGATCGCGATCAGGAAGAACATCGGCACGAGCGTGAACTCGAAGCAGATGTAGAACAGAATCAGGTCGCGCGCGATGAAGACGCCCACCATCGCAGCCAGCAGCACCATGAGCCAAGCGTAATACTCACGCACCCGCTCCGTCACAGCCGTGAACGATCCCCACACGCACAGCGGCATGAGCATGGTCGAGAGCAGCACGAGCAGCATGGAGACGGAATCAGCGCCGAAGGAAATGGCTACACCGAACTCCGGTAGGAAGGGTATCTGCGAGAGCAGCCCGAACTCGCCGGTGATCCAGTGATCGAAGGACGCAGCAAGGATGGCCGAATGCACGAACGTCGCCAGCGACGCCATGAGCGCGATCCAACGAGCGTGCTGCGGCCGGGCGAACACGATCCCGACCGCGCCGAGCAAGGGAATGATGAGAAGCAGTCCTGGCATCATCAGGATTTACCACGGAGGGCCACGGAGGGCCACGGAGAGGACAATTGGTTTGTTTGGTTACCGCCGCTCATGGACTCTCTTATATCTTTCGTTCAATTGATCTCGTATTTCTCTTAACACTCTTTGCTCTTCTCCGTGGCTCTCCGTGGCCCTCCGTGGTCATTCACTCCTCCACTCGCTCAGCATCGTGATGATGTCCGGCATGTGTATGACGAGGAGTGTGATCAGGGCCGCGCCGCCGATCATGGCGACGGCATAGGACTGCAGGACGCCGTTGTGCATCGGCTGGAACTGGCGGCCGAGCAGACGCGGCAGCCGTGCGGTGCCGTTGACCAGCAGGCCGTCCACGATGTAGCGATCGAAGATGTACAGCGCGTGGCCGATCACCCACAACGGGCCGCGGAACAGGACATCGTAGATTTCATCAACGTACCACTTGTTCTCCATCGCGGTCGGCAGCCAGCGCGTGGCCGGACTTGCAAGCAATCGCGCCCGCAGCGCATCTGCCGATTTGCGGCTTAGCAAGTGGAAGTAGAGCGCGATTGCAATGCCGATGACTCCGACAATCGCGGAGATGAAGTACATCGCTTTGTGCGGGTCGAAGCCGAGGATCGCGCCGTGGGCATGCGTCTCATACACACCCGGCAAGCCGCCCCGCGCGCTGGAATCTTCAACCATGCCGGCAACCCAGCCGCCCTCAACACTTTCATCGCCGCTGGGCATGAAGTACGGGATCGCGGCAAGGACCGCGCCGATCGTGATCACGATCAGCACGAAGTTGATCGCCAATCGCGGCGCGTGCGGCTCGTGATGATGTTCATCATGGTGATGATGATGCTCCGCCGCCTTCTTCGTGGGCTCGGCATGGCTGCGGTCAAGCCCCGCGGTGTGCTCATCATGCGCTTCGGCCTCGCTGTGATGTTCATCGCCCATTTCATACTGCACCGGCCCCATACACACGCGGAACCACACGCGGAACGTGTAGTACGCCGTCAGTCCCGCCGTGATCAGCAGAATCCAGCCGATTGCGGCGTATTCATTCGTGAACGCCTCGGCAAGGATTGCATCCTTTGAGAAGAAACCGCTCGTGAACGGAAAGCCCGCAAGGCACAGGCAGCCGATGAGCATCGTGTAGCTGACGATCTTCCAGCCGCGCATATGCCGCAGACCGGAGAGCTTACGAAGGTCGAGCTGCCCGGCAAAGCCGTGCATGATCGCGCCGCAGGTGAGGAAGAGCACCGCCTTGAAGAAGGCGTGGGTGAAGACGTGGTACGCCGCGCCGAACGTGGTCATGACGCCGATGCCGGCGAACATGTAACCGAGTTGCGAGACGGTGGAGTACGCCATGATGCGCTTGATGTCGTACTGCGCCATGCCGATCGTGGCCGCGAGCAGCGCGGTGGCGGTTCCGATCCATGCCACGGTGGGCAGCGCAAGGTCATGGAACTGCATCACCGGGAACATGCGAGCGAGCAGGTACACGCCGGCGGTCACCATGGTGGCCGCGTGAATGAGCGCGGAGACGGGTGTCGGGCCTTCCATCGCATCGGGAAGCCAGACATACAAAGGTATCTGAGCGGATTTGCCGAACGCGCCGAGCATGAGCAGGAACGGAATGGCCTGCACGGTCCACCCGCCCGCCCCTTGCGGCTTCGTGTCTTCGCCAATCAGTCGAAACAGTTCCGCATACTCAACCGTCCCGAAGCTCTGCCAAATCAACCAGATCCCCAGCGCAAGCCCAAGGTCGCCGATGCGGTTGAGAATAAACGCCTTCTTCGCGGCAGCCACGGCCGATGGCTTCCGGTAGTAGTAGCCGATCAACCAGTACGAGGCGAAGCCCACGCCTTCCCAACCCAGATAGAGCATGACGAGGTTGTCGCCCATGACAAGAGCGGTCATGGCGAAGAGGAACACGGACACCCCCGCAAAGAACCGCGCATAGCCCTTGCCCACATCCGGCTCCATGTACTCACTTGCGTACAACGCAATCAGCGTGCCCAGCCCCGTTACAAACAGCATCCAAAGGAGCGTCAGTGAATCGACGTACAGCGCGAAGTTCGCCACGAAGGAACCGGCGCCGTCGTTCCAGGAGAAATTGATCCAATCGAAGATGTGGATCGTGACCGCACCGTCGTATTGGAGGTACAAGGCAAGCGTCGTGATAAACGAGCCGCCAAGCAATGCGACGGTAATCCATGCTGGCAACTTGCTTCTCACGCGCAGCGCAGCGCACAGGCCGCACAGCGCCAGCGAGATCAGCGGCAGCCAGAGAATCAGTTGAGCCCAGGATGGATCGGTTGAGGGCAAAGGCGTTCGGAGTGAGGAGTTAGGAGTTAGGAGTCAGGAGTCAGGAGTTAGGAGTTAGACAACCGGTGTTGGGTGCAGCGTTACGTTTCGCGTAGTTCCGACCATTCCTCTGCAGAGAGCGATTCCTTCCGTCGGTACAAGAGTACAACGAGCGCCAGCGCCAAGGCCGCCTCCGCTGCCGCCACGGTCAGGATGAAGATCACAAAGACCTGGCCGGAAAGATCAAAGTGGTATCGGCCGAAGGCGATCATGGCGATCGCAGCCGCCTGAAACATGAGTTCCGTGCATAGGAACATGACGATCATGTTGCGGCGGGTGAGGAAGCCGATGGCTCCAATCGTAAACAGGGCAGCGCTGGTGAAGATGTAGTGGCCGAGCGCAACTTGAGACATCTGCTCAACCGCAAGGATGCTCTGCATCATGGGCGGCCTCCCTCGTTGGAATGACGTGATTCGCGCTCATGCTCATCGTCCGCGGCTGCAAGCCGTCTCATGCCGGCGGACTCGCGCAGTTCATCCTCCGAAAGTTCGATCTGACGCCGGGCCAGCACAACCGCGCCGAACATCGCGAGGAGCAGAATGATGCCGGCAAGTTCGAGGGAGACGGGGAACCTCCACACGAGGGCAAGGCCGACGCGCTTGATGTTGCTCGGCGCCGCTTCATCGGGCAGTTCAACGTACGAGATTTCGTTTTCACCCGGCCGGTAGACTTGTGCGAAGATGCCGTCGCCCTCTGCGATAAGGCCGAGCGGCCGGCCTTCGGCGTCCGTGGCGAGTTCTGCCCCCGGCTCGACGGCTTCGACCGCCGCTATCAGTTGGCGCGGCATGAGATCGAGATCGAGCATCTGCAACTGCCGGGCTGTGTGAGCAAGAGGGGGTGAATCCAGCTGCGGCGTGCCTGTGAAGATCACATTGCTCAGCAGCGCGATCAGAATAAAACCGACGCCCGCGGCCAGCCCAGGTTCGCGCGGCACACGGTCATATTCCGGCTGACCGGTGGCGGCATCAGGCGACTGCGACTGCTGCGCCAGCATGAGCACGAACATGTAAGTGATCAGAATCGCGCCGGCATACACGATGATCAGCGCAAAGGCCATGAACTCAGCGGCCAGCAGCAGGAACATTCCCGCCGAGGAAAGGACGACGAGCACGAAATACAGCGCGCAATACACCGGACGATGATGGGTGATCATGCGCACGGCCGAGGCCAGCGCGATAATGGTGAAGATGGTATAGAACGCCTCCGGACGGGCATCATCGGCCGAGAGGTGGCGGCTGATCGACACGATCATCCACGCCACGGCTGCGAGCCCGAACAACGCGCCGAGCGCACGAAGTGGCCGCTCGCCTGCATGAGTTGGCAGCCCGGCAGGTCGCAACAGGAGGTAAAGCCCTACTGCGCCGAGAATTGAGATGGTGTAGATCAGGGCTGGAGCCATTCAGCGACTCACAGGGAGGAGTTCAGAAAATACAGCAGGATCGACGCAAAATCGATGCAGATCGTACCGTGACGCGCGGCAAACCGGCCGCGGCTTTGGAAGCGGTACACGCTAGCCGAGCCGATCTGGGTCGGCGAGTCGCAGAAGATAGCGGTGGATCACAAAAATCGCAACCGATTGTGCAGGAATTCACAAACTGACCTCGATCTATGAGTGAACCACCCAATTGATTCATCCGTCCATCCGGATGAACGGTTGAATGATCCGAGGGCTGCTCATATGATCCCCGCAATGTCCAGCCGCTTCCTTCACGCACTTGAAAACCGCATCCTCGTCTTTGACGGCTCAATGGGGGCCACTCTCCAGAACATGCCATTGGAGGTGGAACGCGATTATCTCGGCAGGGAGAACTGCGTGGATGTGCTCTGCAAGTCGCGGCCGGACCTGATCCAGGAGATTCACGAGTCTTTTCTCGCAGCGGGTGCTGACGCCGTTGAGACGAATACCTTTGGCGCCAACAAGCTGGTTCTTGCGGAGTTCGATGACGAAGCGGTTGGATGGACGTATGAGCTGAATCGAGGAGCCGCCGAGATTGCCCGCAAAGCGTGCGAGCGGTTCGCCTCGCCGGATCGGCCGCGCTTCGTCGTCGGGTCGATGGGCCCTGGCACCAAGCTCATTTCGCTCGGCCAGACCTCGTGGGAAGCGATGCTCGATTCCTACACGGAGCAGTGCCGTGGGCTCATTGATGGCGGTGTCGATGCCTTCATCATCGAAACCTGTCAGGACCTCCTTCAGGTTAAATGTGCCGTCAACGCTTGCCTCGATGCGCTTGCGGAGAGGGGCAAGACGCACGAAGACATTCCGATCATCGTCAGCGTTACGATGGAAACCACCGGCACGATGCTGCTCGGCACCGAAGTGGCCGCAGCCGTCAATGCCCTGCGCATGTTTCCCATTGCCGTGCTCGGCCTCAACTGCGCGACCGGACCGGTTGAGATGGCAGAACACATCGCCTACCTCTCCAAGCACTGGGACCGCTACATCTCAGTGATTCCCAACGCCGGTTTGCCCGCGCTTGTAGAAGGCAAGACGCACTTCCCGCTCAAGGAGCAGCCGTTCGCAGAGTCCTTGACACGGTACGTGCGCGATCATGGCATCAACATTGTGGGTGGATGCTGCGGAACTTCGCCGGGGCATATTCGGGCTCTTGTTCAGGAACTTGAGCGGGCGAAGCCCCAAGCGGCGGAGCGTGAAGTCGAACCGCAGGCGCCGGGTTGCTCCAGTCTTTACAGTTACGTCGAGTTCAAACAGGACACGTCGTTTCTCATCGTCGCAGAGCGCACGAATGCCAACGGCTCACGCAAATTCAAGCGGCTGCTTGATGAGGAAGACTGGGATGGCCTGGTGTCGATGGCCCGCGATGAGGTCAAGGACGGCTCGCACCTGCTTGATGTGTGTGTTGATTTCGTCGGCAGGGACGGTGTTGCCGACATGACCGAGGTCGTATCGCGATACGTACGACAGGTCAACGTGCCGCTCATGCTGGACTCGACTGAAGCGAAGGTGATCGAGGCAGGGCTTAAGCGCGCCGGAGGCAAATGCATCGTCAATTCGATCAACCTTGAAGACGGTGAGAAACGTTTCGACGACATTTGTCCGCTGCTCAAGCGGTATGGAGCGGCGTGCGTCGCGCTCACGATCGATGAAGATCCGCAGGCGGGCATGGCGAAGACGGCCGATCGCAAACTGGAAATCGCCGCGCGCATGCATGACCTGTTCACGAATAAGTGGGGACTTGATGAGCGCGACCTGCTCTTCGATCCGCTCACGTTCACCATTGCGACCGGTGTGGAAGATGATCGCCGGCTGGGGCTGGAAACGCTCGATGGCATAGAGCGCATCGCCAGGCGCTTTCCCAACTGCGGCATACTGCTCGGGCTCTCCAACATCAGTTTCGGTTTGCGCCCTGCGGCACGCGCTGTTCTCAACTCGGTGTTCCTTGATGAAGCGCTCAAGCGCGGCCTGACGTCGGCCATCGTGCACGCATCGAAGATCCTGCCGCGCAACCGCATCAGTGATGAACACTGGGAAGCAGCGCAGTGGCTGATCTTCGATCGCCGCGGCGACAACCGTCCTGAGGGCAAACCGGCGGAGTTTGATCCGCTGCATCACTTCATCGAACTGTTTCCTGAGGGTGACGAATCGTCTCAGCACGCCGCCGCCGATGCGAACCTCACGATCGAAGAACGACTTCAGCGGCACATCATCGATGGAGAGGATCGCGATCTTGAGGCGCATCTGGACGAAGCGCTTGGGAAGTACTCGCCGCTTGAAATCATCAACGAGCATCTTCTTGCCGGCATGAAGGTCGTCGGCGAGTTGTTCGGCTCCGGCAAGATGCAACTGCCGTTCGTGCTTCAGTCGGCGCAGGTGATGAAGAAGTCGGTTGCATTCCTTGAGCCGCACATGGAGAAGCATGGCACCAGCGGCGGGCCCAAGGCGAAGATTGTTCTCGCCACCGTTGCAGGCGACGTTCACGACATCGGCAAGAACCTGGTGGACATCATTCTGTCCAACAACGGCTACGAAGTTGTCAACCTCGGCATCAAACAACCGATTGCGCAGATCGTCGACGCGCTGAATGAAACGCAGGCCGATGCCGTGGGCATGTCGGGCCTGCTCGTCAAGTCGGTTGGCGTGATGGAGCAGAATCTCCACGAACTCAACGAGCGTGGCCTGAACGTGCCGGTTCTTCTCGGGGGCGCTGCTTTGACGCGGCATTATGCGGAATCGCATTTGCGCGGCATTTACAAGGGACCGCTTTACTACGGGCGCGATGCATTTGAAGGTCTGCGCATTTGCGACCACCTTGCGGACAGCAAACTTGCCTCTCTTGATGAGGAGATTCAAGAACGTCTCACGAAGCGCGAGCAGGTCGAGCAGAAGGTCGCGGCTTCACGTGCCGCGGACACAACGATTGAGGCGGGTGATACCGCCGTCGTTGTGCGCTCCACGGTCGCCACCGATATCGAGGTTCCCAGTGCCCCATTCTTTGGTTCACGTGTCGTTGATGCGATTGACCTTGATGAGGTGTATCCCTTCATCAATACGGTCGCGCTGTTTCGCGGCCAGTGGGGATTCAAGAAGGGCGCGATGTCGCCAGAGGAATACGAGCGAAACCTCGAAGAGGTCGTGCAGCCGATCTTTGAGCGGCTCAAGGCGCATTGCCGCGATGAAGGCATCCTCCAGCCGAAGGTCGTGTACGGCTATTTCCCGTGCAACAGCGATGGCGATGACCTCATCATTTATGATCCGGACGACCACGCACGCGAGATAGAGCGGTTTTCATTCCCGCGCCAGACGAAGCGCGATCGACTGTGCATCAGCGACTTCTTCCGCTCGACCGAATCGGGGGAGAAGGATGTTGTCGGCTTCCACTGCGTGACCATGGGCCGGGAAGTGAGCAAGCGGGCCAAGGAACTCTTCGAGTCCAACGAGTACACCGAGTATCTCTACATGCACGGCATTGGCGTCGAGTCCGCGGAGGCGCTCGCTGAACTCTGGCACAAGCGGATTCGGGCGGAACTCGGCATCGGGGCGGGCGACTCGCCGAAGATTCGCGACCTGTTCACACAAAAATATCGCGGCAGCCGCTATTCATTCGGCTATCTGGCCTGCCCCGAGATGAGCGATCAGGAGAAGCTCTTCCGCCTCCTGAAACCTGAGCGGATCGGATGTGAATTGACCGATAACTGGCAGATCGATCCGGAACAATCCACGAGCGCAATCATCGTCCATCACCCGGAGGCGAAGTACTTCAACGTCTGAATGAGGCGGCACGTCCCTCAAGGCGTGGGAAAGAGCCAGATATCGGCTCGGCGCGATTCGTGTATCCGTTGCATTTCTGCAACATTCGCGCCAATCGTGTTGTATGCTCCAGTGAAGGTCGGTCTGTTGGCAGTCGATTCGGAAGGTGCGTGTGGATGCTCGCAGTATTCGGCCGCGTCATCCGCTGCTCTCTGGCTGCTGCAGCCGCATAAGGAGATGACGCCCATGCTGTACACGAGGACGCAGCGCACCCTGATCGTCGCCGCTCTCATCGCTTCAGGCGCGGCCGAGGGCGCACTTGCAGAAACACTCCACGTTCCGGGCGACTTCCCGAGCATACAAGCTGCCATCGACGCGGCGAGTCATGGGGATGAGATCCTGGTCGCCCCCGGCGTGTACAACGAAGCAATTCGCTTCTTGGGCAAGGCGATCATGGTGCGCAGTTCCAAAGGGCCGGAGGTGACCATCCTCGACGGCTCCGGCAGCCAGCGCAGCGTGGTGTCCTTCACGAGCGGTGAAGACTTTGCTTCCATCATCGACGGCTTCGCCATCACTGGCGGCTCCGGCACTCCGGCGCATGGCGGCTATCGCGGCGGCGGCTTGTACATCATAGATTCTGCTCCCACCGTCAGTAACTGTGTGATCACCGGAAACACCGCCACCATTGGCGGCGGCGCATACATCAATTCCGGCGCGCAGCCATGGATCGTCGGTTCAACCCTTGCGCAGAACGTTGCATCGACCTACGGCGGCGGAATCTATAGCGACATCACCGGCGCAGAAGATGTCAACGTGCTCGGCGCGACCATCATCGAGACGGTCTTTGTCGAGAATATGGCGCGCTTTGGCGGAGCGTTTCGCGGCGGCATGAACGTTGCCATGATGAATTGTTCGTTCAAGAACAATGCAGCGGTCGAGTCAACCGGCGGTGTGCTCTTTTCAGCAGGTCAGTTGATGCTACAGGGCTGCACATTCGAAGGGAATGCGATTCGCGCGGTTGGGATCGGCCCTCAAGCCGATGCCAGCATCATCTCTTGCTCGTTCAGTCAGCACACCTCCGGCGCGGTGTCGGCATGGACATCGGCTCCGGGCCGAACGCTGAGCGTCATTGACTCCACCTTTGAGAACAACTCAGGATTGCAAGGCGCAGCGATCGGCATTGCCGGTGGATTTGCAGTAACCATCTCCGGGAGCGACTTCAAGTCAAATTCATCTTCCGAATCTGGTGGGGCGGTGAAGACACTCTGTGCTGGTGAACTCGAGGTCCATTGCCCGGACCTATCCGTCATTGGCAGCGTCTTCCGCCTCAACGACGCCGGTGCGGACGGCGGCGCGATTGCCGGGAGCTGCGGTAGCTCGGTCTACAGCGCTGCATGCTCGCTCATCGATGTGCAAGACACGCTCTTCGCTCGCAATACCGCGGGATCATACGGAGGCGCGATCTATAACCGCTGTATCGATTGGATTGATCCGGCAACCGATCTTCCAGTGACCACATGTGGTGAGGTCTATGTGCGCGGGTCAGTTCTTGAGCGGAACGTCGCAGGCGACGGCGGTGGTGCGATCGCCAACGATGATGAAAGCAGTGCAGTGATCGAAGATTCGGACATGTGCAGCAATGTGCCCGAGCATGTGCAGGGCGAGTGGGAGGACGAAGGCGGCAATGAAATGGCTGCGAGCACTGATCTCGACTGCGATGGGGCAGTCGGCGTGAGCGACCTGCTCATGTTGCTGAACCTTTGGGGCCTCTGTGAAGATGGCCATTCGAGTTGCGTTGGTGATTTCAACCGCGATGCGATGGTCGGCGTAGGCGATCTGCTGATGCTTCTCGCCAAGTGGGGCTGAGGCGCATGAATCTTCGCGGTGCTGTGCTGAATGGTGCTGAGGTGCGGCGACACTGTGCTTTGAGGCGCGCGATTTCGCGAATTCGCGACGTTCCAGTACCATGCATTGATGCAATGGATTCTGGCGATGGCGGGACTCGTTCTTGGTGGGATGCTCGGCGCGGCGGTCGCCTGGGCGATCGCCCAACGCCGGGTCGGCTCGGCTGAGCAACGAGCGTCGATCCTGGACAATCAGGTGACGCGGCTCAGTGAAGAACTTGAGCAGATCCGGGCAGCGATGTCGGAAGCCCAGCGCGAAGCGGCAAGCGTGACCGAGCGGCTGCGCGTCAAGGAAAGCGAGTACGAGCGGCAGCGACAGATGCTCGAAGAGGCCGAGAAGAAACTCACCGATACGTTTCGAGCCGCCGGAGCCGAGGCGCTTCGCGCCAACAACGAACAGTTCATTTCGCTCGCCAAGAAGGCATTTGAAACGCTCATGGCCGAGGCGAAGGGTGATGTCGAGAAAAAGCAGCAGGCGATTGATTCGATCGTCAAGCCAATACGCGAACTGCTTGAGAAACATCATGTCGCAGTCCATGAACTCGAGAAGAAGCGCGAGGTGGCTTACAAGGGGCTTGAAGAGCAGATCAAGGTGATCTCCGCATCGCACGAGCGGCTTGGCACGGAGACGGGGCGCCTGGTCACGGCGCTGCGCCGGCCCGAACAACGTGGCCGGTGGGGTGAGATGCAACTGCGCAACGTTGTTGAGCTTGCCGGCATGACCGAGCATTGCGATTTTCGCGAGCAGGTGCAGACCGACGACGCTGCAACGCGCGATCGGCCGGACATGGTCGTGCATCTGCCCGGCGGCGGCGTGATCGTCGTGGACAGCAAGGTTTCACTTGATGCGTACCTGAACTCGATCGATCCCGCCGCCGAGCGTGGCGCGGAGATGCAGCGACATGCGAGGCAGGTCGAGACTCATGTGCGGCAACTTTCAAGCAAGGGGTACTGGAATCAGTTCGAGCGCACGCCGCGGCTGGTGGTGATGTTCATGCCGCTTGAATCCGCCCTTTATGCCGCGCTTGAAGTGAAGCCCGACCTTCACGCGGAAGCCATGAAACAGCATGTGCTTGTCGCGACGCCGACGCTGCTTGTCGCGCTGCTTCGCGCGATCGCCTACGGCTGGCAGCAGGAGGCGATTGCCGAGAACGCAAAGGAAATCGCAGATGTGGGTCGTGACCTCTATGAACGATTGGCGACCTTCACCAATCATCTCGAGAGGGTCGGCAAGAGTCTTGATGCAGCGGCGTCCTGTTACAACAAGGCGATCGGATCGCTCGAATCGCGCGTCTTGCCCAGTACGCGGCGTTTGCGGGAACTCGGCGCAACGATCCAAAGCGAGATCGAAGCCCCGGTCCCGATCGAAACCGATGTACGCGAGGTCGCAAGCGCGGAACTCAAGTCACTGCCGATCGACACCACTCCGGCGGATTCCAAAGCCAAGGTGCAAAAGAACTGACTCTGAATTCAGTTGGCATACTTGTTCTGGAGCCGTTCAAATTTGGGTCGCAACTGCTCGCCACCGAGAGCAGGGTCGCGTAGCCGCAGTCGCTGGATCTGCGGTGCGATCTGATTGGTGTTTCGTCCTGTGGCGTCAAGGATTTGAAGCGATCGCAGCTGCGCCAGCCAGTATGTATCGTAGAGTCCTCGTCCTGAGCCGGCTGCGATCAACCTGCGATAGATCGTCATCGCCTGCCCCAACTGCTCCTGCTCGCCTGTTGCGATTCCAAGATGATACAGCGCCTCGGCACGGCCGAGCAACAGCGGCAGCGCATTGGGCTGCTCTCGAAGCAGCAGGTCATAGAGCCGCAGCGATTCTTCAAACTTTCCCGCAGTCCGGTGCGCGGCGGCCACCTGTAGAGCAAGGCCGAAGTCGGACCGCGCATCGTCCTTGTGGATCCACGCATCGAGCAGATCCGCGAGCGGGGCGAGCTCCAACTGGATGATCGATTGCGCCTGCGCGTTCTGATCGCGATCCTGGAGTTCTTCAATGCGCCGTTGAACATTCGCTAGAGTTGAACCGGCGACGGCCGAGGCGCGATCCGGCCGCCCTTTGGCTAAGAAGACTTGAAGCTGCCGCCGAACGTCCTCAGGACGGCTCAACACTTGGAGGGCTTCAATGCGAATTGTCAGAGCCCTTTCAAAGGCGGCGCTGTCGGTTGCCGGATCGTTCTCGATCCCTTCAAGCGCTGCGACAGCCCCTTCAGCGTTGCCACTTGCGAGCAGTGCGGCGCTTCGATGGATGCGGAGTTGCTGGGACTTCTTTCGCAACTGGATTGCTTGCTCGTCATCCGCGCTTGCGATCAGGCCACCGAGGTGCGCGTCGAGGTTGCTCGCAACTTCGATGATCTGGTCGAATAGTTTCTCCTCTTGACTCACGCCGACATTGTCGTTTGCCAATTGTTGCATGGCCTCCAGCCGGATCAACTGGCCGTCAAGCCATCGATCATGCGATTTGCTCAGCGCATCAACGTGGGAGATGGCATCTTCAAAGCGCCGTTCATGCAGTGCAAGGCGAGCAGCCATAAAGCGCCAACGATCGATATCGGCAATGCGTGGATAGGCCGACAACGCAACGTTGAGGCCGCGATGGAACACATCCCGCGATTCGGCTGGAGCATGACTGTAGCGATTGCCCGCCAATGACAGGCCGAGGGCGATGGCATGTTCCGCAATCGGCTGAGCGGAATACTCATCAGCGAACTGAATGTAATGCGCTGCGGCATCGAGGTGGTGTCCGGAAGCGTGTTCGATGCGCGCCAGCGTGAGCATCGCCTGTGCGCGCTCTCGTTCGGAAATGACGTCCCTGGCGAGTACACTGCGCACTGACTCCGCAACATCATCGCCTGCGCCATGCGTAAGCGCGCGTTCAGCCATGGCGCAGACGACGAGCGGGGGGCGATCGGCGGGAGGAATGTCTTCGGCTGCGCACGCCAGACGTAACAGGATGGCCGCTCGTGCGTGTTCGGCCGGCGTCTCGAACCGCAACTCCAGCAGTGAACCATAGGCCTGAGCGGCGTTTGCCAACGATCGATCGCGCCGCTTCATAAAGAGCCGATCCGCAACCAGCAATCGATGAAACAAGCTGCGGGCGTATGCCGGTTCGGCAGCGAGTCGTTCCAGATCGCGCTCTCCATCCGCGTTCGACGCAAGCTGGAGTCTTGCTGCAAACTGGACGATCGCTTCTACGTCCTCGGCTTCTTGAACGCGTTTGAGGAGTTCGTCGGCCTTTTGATAGTGCGCGAGTTCTGAAGCCGCAAGTCCGGCATGCATTCTCGCTCGGGCAGCGATTGGCCCGGTGAGGCGCGAAGTGAGGTTCTCCAGCTGGCCGAGCGCGCGTTCCAGCAGTTCTTGCCGCTGGGCATCGTGATGGTTCTGCGTTTGGGCGCGAACGGCCGCGCCGACCGCCATCAGAAAAGGCAGTCGCCGCTCGCGCTCCTCTTCTATCAGGCGTTGGCGCTCTCGTTGTAGTTCAAGATCGTCGGCGAGATTCGGCAGCGATTCAAGTCGAAGAATCTCCTGCTCAACGGCCTGTTGCGCACGGCGAGTCAACTCATCGATCTGTCGTCCAGCCGTGCGGGCGCGCTCGCGCTGTGACTCGTTCGGGAAGCCCAGCAGCGTAATCCACCCCGCGCCATCGACAGCAAGGTAGTCAAAGTAGAACCCGGCTGCCTGTTCCGCAAGGAGATGCGGATTGTCCGGTTCACACTTGATGAGCTCCGCGCGGTCGGCGAGCTTGCGGTCGATGGCGGCCGCGCGTTCAGACTGCCCATGCACGTGCGGCGCCAGCATGATGATGAGCAATGTCACCAGCATCTGCGTCAGAAGCGGCATTCTGCGAGAGATCAGCATCATCCTGCACTCTGAAAGCTGACGTTCGTGTACTGTGCGCGAACGGCCGCGTTGAACGCCCCAATGGCATGCTCCCACTGCGCCGAACCGGCCGGCTCGACAATGAGCGGGTGATCCTTCTCAAACAGGCCGCTTGGACCTGCGCCAGCGCGGCGTTGATCGAGAAATCGAAACAGGTCATCGAAGGACGCAGGTTCATAGGAAAGCGGTCCATGAATCTGCAGGTGATATCGCTCTCGATCGACCGACGAAACAGCAATGCGCAACGGTTCGACATCAATCTGAAACGGATCTGCCGCGATGGTCCGGCCGCGCTGCGGCAGATCCATCCGGAACACCTCCTCGCCAAGTTTGAAGTTCGTCGCAGCCATGAAATAGATCAGGAGCAGGAAGACAACGTCGATCATCGCGGTGATATTCAAGCCGATGCGTGAGCGTTGCGGGCTTCGGCGCTGGCGCACTCGTCGATGTTCAATGATTTCGCTGGCGGCGGCCTCATCTGCCATGGCGCATCTCCTCGCGACTGACCACCAGATTGAGCCGGGCAGCACTCGAGACGGATCCCGATCGCGCGGCGGCTTGTGAGACTGCTCGAACGGCCGGCTCGACATGACGAAAGTGCGTCGTGCGGTCCGCACGAAGATTCACCTGAAGCGCGGGATTGGCTTCGAACAGTTCGCTGAGTCGCTGCACAAGTTGCTCGACACCGGTCGAATCCGCTGTAAACGTGCGAGAGCCCACGCGGTAGCCGAGCGCAGTTCCGTCCGGCCCCGGCATGACATTGATGACAGTGCGCAGGTCGTCGGGCATCGGCAGCGTCGGCGCGTGCTCCGGCTGCGCAAGGTTCATTGGCACATGCTCGGCTTCAACGATTTGCGAAACAAGCACGAAGAAGACGATCAACAAGAACGTGACATCAATCATCGGCGTCATGTTCGCCTCGATCTCAGCATTGCCACGTTTGAAAAGAGCGCTCATTCGCAGTTTCCCGAAGTACTTCGCTTGTTCACAT
>CAZFZT010000012.1:0-58506 GCA_964523675.1 uncultured Isosphaeraceae bacterium | reverse complement strand
AGCCGGGGACGGGCGACTCGCGTATGCCGAACAGCGCGGGCGCGGCCGACCGTCAAACCTGTTCGCGCTGAGCGATGAGCGTGCCGACGAATACGAAAATACGGCTGACGCTACTGA
Organism: uncultured Isosphaeraceae bacterium; assembly: GCA_964523675.1. Taxonomy (GTDB): domain Bacteria; phylum Planctomycetota; class Phycisphaerae; order Phycisphaerales; family SM1A02; genus CAZFZT01. Next base: position 58,389 of record CAZFZT010000012.1, on the reverse strand, counting down.
GAGCGGCAATATCGTCGGCGTCGGCAGTATCGGCACGGTGGAAACGCAAACTGCGGGGGAATCATCATGGACATTCTGACCCTACTCGACCGCGCTGAACGTGCCGGACTGCGGCTGCATCTGGACGGCGACGCCCTGCGCGTTCGTGGACCGCGCGAAGCCGGCGGCATCGTTGCGGAACTCCGCCAGCACAAGCCGGACATCATCGCGGCATGGTGGACTTGGCAGGCGCGGCGGTTGCTCGTGCAAGTGCCGGACCCGGATGTGCGGCAGGACTTGGCGGACCTGTTCGATGAGATTGCGGCTCATCGGGAGTACGAGCAGATTCAGCATCGGCGCGAAGCCGAGCAGATTGCCTTCGGCGCACTCGTGGCGGCGCTGCTCGCCCGTGGCCTGCCGGTGCGATGCTCAATCCAGCGGGAGCGCGCGGCATGAAACGAGGCAAGTGATTCAACCACCGGCAAGTCGCCAGCGCCCCGGACTGCTCGCCAGCATTGACGGGACGAAAAAGGGCATCGACTCCCGAACCGCCGAGAATCGGCCGCCCAGAATTGCGCCTGTCGCGTCCAAAGGTATCGGGCCGACTCTTGACCCGTCCGAACAATCGATGCGCCAGAACGGCTCTATGGCGGCCGGCGAATCTGAACCGCGAAGGAACTTGAACAATGATACTTGACCGTGGACAAGTATCGGCTATTCTTATCACAATGACGTTGAGCGATTCCATCCGCAAGGCCATCGAATCATCCGGCATGAGCCGGTACGAACTCGCCAAGCGCAGCGGAGTCAGCGAAGCCGCGCTGTCCCGATTCGTGCGCGGCATCATGGAATTGAAGACCGACTCTCTGGACAAACTCGCCGGACCGCTCGGATTGCGGCTCGTGGTGAAGCGTCCATCTAAACGCAAAGGCAGGTAAACTCATGGCATCAATCGCAACCGAACCCAATGGACGCCGGCGAATTCTGTTCATCGATGGCGACGGCTCGCGCAAGACAATCCGGCTCGGCAAGGTATCGCAGCGCAGCGCCCAAACCGTGAAGGTGCGCATCGAAGACATCATCGGCGCGAAACTTGCCGGCAATGCGCCATCCGATGAAACATCGCGCTGGATGGCGAATCTGGATGATGACCTGCACGAGCGGCTCGCCCGCGTCGGTCTCGTAAAACCGCGCGGCAAGGCGACCATCGGCGGCTTCACCCGCGAACTCATCGACGGCCGGGCGGACATCAAGCCGGCTACGAAAGTCAATCTGGAGCGCGCGCGGACCTATCTGCTCGAATACTTCGACGCCAATAAGCCGATGCGCGATTTCACGGCCGGCGACGCTGAGGACTTCCAGCAACACCTACTCAGAAGCGGCCGCGCGGAGAACACCGTCCGCCGGGCGCTGGGCAGGGCACGGCAATTCTTCACGGCGGCCATCAAGCGCGGGCTGCTCGTGGCGAATCCGTTTGCCGACATTTCCGCCAACGTCGGCGCGAACATGGAGCGTTTCTACTTCTTGAGCCGCGAGGATGCCGCTCTCGTGCTGGCTGCGTGTCCTGATGATGAATGGCGCGTTATCTTCGCTCTATGCCGCTACGGCGGCCTGCGCTGCCCCAGTGAAGTGCTGGCGCTGAAGTGGGGCGACGTGGATTGGGAGCGCGGACGGATTCGCGTACCGTCGCCGAAGACGGCTCGGCACGGCAAGGCGAGCCGGACGATTCCCCTGTTTCCCGAATTGCGGCCGATACTGCTCGCGGCATTCGACGCTGCTGAGGACGGGGCTGAGTTCGTCGTGAACCGCTATCGGGACGCCAGCGTGAACATGCGGACGCAACTGTGCCGCATCATCCGCAAGGCCGGACTGGAGCCGTGGCCGAAACTCTTTCAGAATCTCCGCAGCACCCGCGAGACGGAACTTGCCGAGACGTACCCGATGCACGTCGTTTGTAACTGGATCGGCAATTCGCAACCTGTGGCTGCCCGGCACTACCTGCAACTGACCGATGACCACTTCAGGCGGGCATCGGCTGAAACGCAAGCAGGCACTAACGAGACGCCGAAGGTGGCGCAGAATCCGGCGCAGCAAGTGCGCGCAAGCACACGCAAGGCGATGAACTCGCCGAGTGGCGACCATGCAAAAACCCCTGAAAAATCAGGGGTTCGCAACACTTCGCACGGTAACGCGCAAACACGCAAAACCCATCAGGTGCCCTGTGTAGGACTCGAACCTACGACCCGCTGATTAAGAGTCAGCTGCTCTGCCAACTGAGCTAACAGGGCGAGTGATCGAAAGTCTAGCCGAAGCGTCATCATGGTCAAGTTCGGCCACATGGCGCGTCTGCACGTGTCGCGAGCGGCACACGTCGCACCGGCTGCTGGGCGTCACGAGACGCGACGCCCCCATATCGTCGTTCGCTTGACGCATTTTTGTCCGATCCGATGTCCACTATTATGCGGATGCTCTGCAAATCGCCCGTGGCGGCCGGTGATCGGTTGCTGCGGATCCGCCGCCGACGTGAAGAGCGCGTCCTGCGGCCCGGCCGATCTGCGCTTGACGCAGCGCGTTGATGGCTGGATACTGCACGATTCGATCGAATACCGCCGGCCACGCCGGCCTTGGAGCACCTGTAACGATGACCCGACCGGACCCGACGATTCCCTTCACCCCGATCCACCGTTCACGCCAATCATTCAAGAGTCGTGGCCGGTGGAGCGCGAGCTTCATAGGCACGCGAGCGTCGCTCACAGCAGCCGCTACGGTTGCAGTAGCTGCTCTCATCGGGTTCTCCGGCTGCGCTTCCACTTCATCCAGTCCCGCCAATAACGGCTACGCCAGCGGCGCCATGAGCGAGCCGGCCGGAGCAGCCGCTGAAAGCCGCACCTCAGCCGCACTTGAAGAGGTCGAGCGTCAATACCTCATCGGTCCCACAGCGGCCCGTGAGATGGGCTTCCGCATTGATTGGCAATACACCGGCGGAAGCCGGGCTGCCAAAATCTTCGAAGTCGATCAGGATTCACTCTTCCTGCTCGATGCGCGCAACGTGCTCACCCGGATCGATCGCGAAAAGGGCACGCGCATCTGGGGGCTTCCCGTTGCTGAGCAGGTGCTGGACATTCAAGGCGTCAACTACGTGCCCGATACCGAGCGCGTCTATCTGCCTGCAGGGGGCAGCGTGCTTGTGCTCGATGCCGCCAACGGCTCACAGGTTGGCAGGCAGACCATGGGGCGCATTGCGAACACTCCGGCTGTGCGTTTCGGCCAGTTCCTGATCTACGGTTCGCGCAGCGGACAGGTGATCTGGCATTCCTTCCCGATTGGGTATCAATGGAACGGCTACCAGATTTCACATTCGATCAAAGTGCCGTTGCAACTCGTCGGTGACTTGATCGTCGTTGCCGGTGCGGACGGCCGACTGTGCGTTCTGCATGCGCCCGATGCCACCATGCGGTGGAGCAAGCGACTCATCGCCCCCACCGCTTCCGCCCCCGTGGTGGCTGGCGGCGTTGTGTACGCAGCAAGTCTCGATCAACATCTCTGGGCCTACGACCTCTCGACAGGTCACAACCTGTGGCGATACCTCTCCGATCATCCGATCACCGATTCACCAACGGTCATCGGCGAGATGCTCTACCAGCAGATTCCGCAGGAAGGGCTGTTCGCGTTTGAGGCGAATCCTCAAAATGCGCCGGGAGGCAAAGTCGTCTGGAGAGCCCAGAACGTGCGCGGCAATGTCATCGGCAGCAGAAACGGACGGCTCTTCGTCTGGAACGCCGCCGCCCGCCAGTTGATCCTCATCAATGAGCGAAACGGCGGCGTCATCAACACGATCAACCTCCCGCGCGTTCATGAAGTTCGCGTGGACAGCCACGCCATGGATGAGTTCTACGCATTCGGCGAAGGCGGCCGCGTCATCCGACTCATCGCGCGCTGATCCATGGCGCAGGAACGACGAATCCGATGGGGCAACCCAACTCGGTCAAACCAGCGCAGTCGGCTGCATGCCCGCGTTGCGGCTATCACCAGCGCGGTGTGATTGAATCCTGGACCGATCGCTGTCCGCTCTCAGGTTTGTGCAGCGAATGCGGTCTTGAACTTGACTGGTCGCGCGTGTTTCAGATTGCCCGCCATCCGTGGCTGTTTGAATACCACTGGCGCGATGGGCCGATTCGGCGGCTGTTGATGACGATCATGCGCGCCTTGACGCCGAGACGGTTCTGGCGCGAGGTGGCGCTTGATGATCCGATTCATCTGCGGCCGGTCGCGGTGATTGCGATCGTTCTCTTGTTGCTTTTTCTGCTCTCGTACGTCCTTATTGCCGCGACTGAGGTGCATACGGCGATGCGTCCCTTCAGGGGTTGCTTCAGCACTACATCGCAGTATTGGCAAACAGTGTTCGAGATTGTGTATCACGTCTGGATCATGCTGCTGCCGATTGCGCTGATGGCGCCGGTGGTGGTGTTGATCGTGATGCCTTTGACGTTCCTGATGATCCCGGCAACGTTGCGTCGATCGCGTGTGCGGCCGGGGCACGTGTGCAGGATCGCGCTCTATGGCCTGGTCATGCCTTGCGTGGTAGCCATCGTGTCGGTGCTGGTGCAGTTCGCGCTGCATGCGGTGAATCTCGAGGGCATCGCATCGTGGATCAATCCACGGCTGTGGTTCGAATCTGTGACCTACCGCAATCTCATCTATACAGCGATCGCAGCAGCCCTCGCCGTGCTGCTCGCGCTTTGGCTTTCGTATTGGTGGACGATTGCGGCTGGAATGTACCTGCGGCTGCCAACGCCGAAGCGCATCGCAGCAGTCATGGCGCTGGTTTCGCTGCTCGCCGGCGTCACGCTGCATCTCTGGATTGTGCTGCAACTGTGAAGGCGGCCAGGCAGTGATGTCGCGGTTTCATCGTGCCACGGCGGAGTCGCGGCCTCATGGCGGGCGGCATTGTCGTGGACGGGACGCCAACTGTGGTGGCGGCGGATGTAGGATCGGCGGCTGTTTAGGGCCGCGTCTTCGAAGCAGTATCGGGCGTCGTATCCGCTCGTCCAGATGCGGCCGCGTTCGACCGCTTGACGCATGCGCGTCTTCAAGCGGCCGACCATGATTCGTACACGCCATGGCGTTACCCAAGATTGTGACGCGGCGGAGCCGTGGCCTAACGGCCATTGTGCTAAACTGCGCCGCTTGAACGGCGAATCCCACGAAACACCGACTTCCACCGGCCGCGACGGGCTTGTGCGCGTTCGCCGGGCGCTCATCTCCGTTAGCGATAAGAGCGATCTGGTTCCATTCACCAGCGCGCTTGCTTCCATGGACATCGAGATCATCTCGACAGGCGGCACGGCGCGGGCGCTGACCGAAGCGGGCATCGCCGTCACGCCGATTGACGCAGTGACCGGGTTTCCCGAAATGATGGACGGCCGGGTCAAGACGCTTCATCCAAAGATTCACGGCGGATTGCTCGGCCGGCGCGACAACGCAGCGCACATGTCCGCCATGGAGAAGCACGGCATCGCGCCCATCGATCTCGTGTGCGTCAACCTCTATCCGTTCGAGAAAGCCATCCTCCAGGAAAACATCACCGAGCGCGATGCCATTGAGCAGATCGACATCGGCGGTCCTTCCATGGTGCGCTCCGCAGCGAAAAACTTCGACTTCGTCGCCGTCGTCACTTCACCAGCCCAGTACGACCGCGTTATCGGCGAGATGCGTTCCAACGATGGTTCTACAACGCATGCGCTTCGCCGCGATCTTGCAGCCGCTGCGTTCAGCCGCACTGCGGAGTATGACACTGCGATCAGCGCGTGGATGAGCGCGAGCCGGCCGGATGCGTTTCCTGCGATGCTGCGACTGAACTACGCGCTGCTTGATGAACTGCGCTATGGCGAGAATCCACATCAGAAGGCGGCTGTGTACGCTGATCCCGCTTCGCGCGATCCCAGCGTGGTCCGCGCGAACATGCTGCATGGCAAGCCCCTGAGTTACAACAATCTCAATGACGCAGCCGCTGCCCTTGAACTCGTGCAGGACCTCGCCGCCATTTTCCCCGATGAATGCGCAGCCGCCATCATCAAGCACGCCAACCCCTGCGGCGCAGCAGTGGCGGCTGATGCTGCGAGCGCGTTCGGGCGCGCGTATGAGAGTGATCCGCTCGCTGCATATGGCGGCATTCTTGCGATCAGCAGGCCCATCAACGCCGCAGCGGCGCAAGCGATCGCAGAAGGTCAGCGTTTTCTTGAGGTGATCGCTGCCCCGGAGTTTGAAAGCGAGGCCGCTGCGATCCTCGGCGAGCGATGGAAGAACGTGCGCCTGCTGGAAGTCGGTTCGATCGCGCGCAACGGCAGGCGACATCTCACCTATCGCTCCATCCCCGGCGGCATGCTTGCGCAGGAAACTGACATGCGGCTGGCCCGCACAAGTGAATGGCAGCACGTGGCCGGCCCGGCGCCCGATGAACGCCTGCTGCGCGATGCCGGCTTCATCTGGATCGTCACCAAGCATCTTAAGTCGAACGCCATCGCCATCGGCCGCGAGTTGCAGATGCTCGGCAGCGGCATGGGACAGGTCGATCGCGTCGCGGCGTGTCGTCTCGCCATCGGCCGCGCGGGTGATCGACTTGCAGACAGCGCCTCGACTGTTCCCGCCGTCGCGGCATCCGATGCGTTCTTTCCATTTCCAGATGGTCCGCAGTTGCTCATTGATGCAGGCGTCAAGTGTATCGTCCACCCCGGCGGCTCCATGCGCGATGACCAGACGATCGCGCTGTGCAACGAACGAGGCATCACCTGCCTGCTCACCGGCACACGGCATTTTCGGCATTGATGTGAACTTCCGTTCGACACCTGCGGCGCATAGCCACGCGGCGGGAGCCCGCGGTGCGGCGCAGGGGCGCCCCATCGAAGAACCACGGCCTGCCGGCACGCGGCTATTCACTCTCACATCGTCTCACTACGGCACATACGCCAGCACGATCGACAGCGCGATCAGCAGGATGATGATCCACTCCAGAATCTCCATCCGCCGCGTCGCCTGAAAATCCGAGATTTTGCTATAGATCCCTTCTGCGGTTTCGAGTTTGCGCAGAATGCTCGTGTCCCATTCGTCAATGTGCAGGCGGTTCGACGTCATGCGATAGAGCCGGGCGAGGTACTGATCGCCGAAGAGCTTGAGCGCATTGTTGATGCGTTCGAAGAGCATCGCGCCATCGACTTGAAGCGTGGCAAGGTGGCGCATCTCCTTGGCCCGGGTGCGCAGCAGGGGCCAACGCGGCTGCTCCAGCGTGCGATACGCCCGGGCCAATACGCCATCCAGCTGCGCATCAAGTTGACGAAGCTCCAGCAGCTCAACATTGGCGAACTCCAGCACCGCGATCACATCATCCGCTTCCGGATCGAGCAGCAGCGCTGCGTTCCAGTCAATCACCGCAACATCGTCACCTGCATACGCCAATCGGCTCGACACCGCCTCCGTGACCTCCTGCTCTGAGAGCGCGGCCGTCTCCGAGCGAAGCACCTGCGCGATGAACCGCTGATGCCCCTGAGCGAACGCCTGCGGCTCAAGCGCCGGCTCTGCGGATCTGATCTCGAAGATGAAGTAATCTTCAATGAGATCCTTCAGATCAGGACCACTCACGAACGGCTCGATCACGCCAAGCATCGCCTTCGCCTGCCGGGTTGCCGCTTCGTGCAAAGCGTCACTGTCATAGAGTTCCGCGCTGAGCGCAGCAAGATCAAGAAGCGGGCCCGCCAGATCAAGGGTGAACGCCACCGAGATCGCGCCGAACTCGAACGCAATGCAGGAGACGGTGCTGTTCGTGGAAAACCGGCCGAGCGCGATCGGCTCCGCCGGCATCGTCATGCGGATGGGCGGCGGCTCGAATGAAAAATACCTTGGCGAGCGGCGGCTGCGTCGAATGCGGTCGCGCTGGCCGAGTGTCGCAAGATGCTGCTCCAGCCGCTCAAGATCAATCGCCTGGCCGAGGTCGAATGCGAAGACCGCATGGCATGTGCCTGCGATGATGGTGTGCTCAGGCGGCCGGGTCATGACGCGGAGGCGGCCGTCGCAGAACCCGAGCCGCTCATGAGTTTGCGCAGCACCACCGCTTCCGCGCCGCCTGCAATCACCAGCTCCTGCGCAATAACGCTCAGCGGCGGAAATGGAAACGCGCGGCCGTCGCAAATGACGACACTGCGCTCATAATCGATGTCAATCTCAGGGCCGATGATCGTCTGATCGCTTCCCGCTGGCGCTTCCCAGGGACGGGAGTCCCTGGGCTTTGCGGCTTGGGCGCGGAACCATTCGACGAGGTCGGGACATTCAAAGACGACGAAGCCGTTGTTGAAGGCGTTGCGCTTGTAGGTTTCGCTGAATGACGCTGCGATGACGCATGGAATGCCTCGCTTCTGGAGGCACGTGGCTGCCTGTTCGCGCGAAGAGCCGGTGCCGAAGTTGCGGCCGGCGATGATGATGTCCCCAGCCCGGCCGATGTCCTTGAACTTCGGATCGTAGTTGGCGAAGCATGCCGCCGCCATCTCCTCTTCTGTGACGTTGTCGCGATACGTGAGGTCGCCTGCGTAAATGCCGTCTGTGTTGAGGTTGTCAATCGGCAGAAAGAGCGCCCGGCCGCGCAGCCGTTGCGGAAAACCTTCAAGAATCTCGACACTCCCATCAGCCGCTTGCGGCTTAGCCCCATTCCGCTTGACTTCAAACGCCGCCCGCACATCATCAAACTTCACCGGCGAGCAGATATACCCAGCCACGGCGCTGGCCGCCACCACCGCAGGCGAACCCAAATACGCCTTCGCATCGCGGCTGCCCATGCGCCCCTTGAAGTTGCGGTTCGTCGCGCTGATGGCGACTTCGCCCGGCTCAAGCGTCCCCATGCCGAGGCCGATGCACGGCCCGCAACCCGAAGGCAGCGGCGATGCACCCGCATCAAGGAGCGTCTGCCACGTGCCGTCTTCTTCCGCCTGTTTCTGCACGTTCGCAGAAGCCGCCGCCACATAAAACTCAACGCCCTCGGCCACGCGCTTGCCCTGAACCACGCTCGCCGCTTCGCGCAAATCCTCCAAGCGCGCGTTCACACACGAAAGCAGGTATGCCTTATTGACCTTCACCCGCTCCTTCTCGATCTCCGGCAGCGAGCGCATCACCTTGACATGATCCGGCCCTGAAACATGCGGAATCACCGTCGAAAGATCAAGCGTCAGCTCCACCGCATAACTCGCATCAGCATCAGCGGCCCACTGTTCGCGCTGCGCCCACCACTGATCGACATCGTCCCGTGTGTATCGCGGCGTGCCCCGCGTCTCAAGAAACGCAGCCCTTCCATACAAATATTCTCGCAGCACCTCATCGAACGGAAAGACGCCCGCCAATGCCCCCCATTCCGTCGTCATGTTCGCAATGCTCATGCGCTGATCCATGCTCAAACGCACAACGCCCTCGCCGGTGAACTCAACCGCATGGTTGAGCACTTCATCGTTGTTGAACAAGCCGCACAGCGCGATGATGATGTCTTTGCCCACCACCCCCGGTTGCAACTGGCCAATGAGGTTCACCCGCGCGATCGGCGGCACCTGCCACCATGTCTGACCCGTCGCCCAGATGCTCGCTGCATCGGTCCGGACCACCGGCGTGCCGAGGCAACAGGCCGCTCCATACAGATTCGAATGCGAATCGCTGCCGACGACCATGCTGCCGGGCGTAACGTAGCCGTACTCGACCATGACCTGATGGCTGATGCCGGTGCCTGCCGGGTAAAAGTCGATGTTGTGCTGCTTCGCGAACTGCTCGATCTTCGCATACTTGCCCAGGTTCTCCGGCGAGGTGTTCTGAATGTCATGATCGATTGCAAAGACCGGCTGGCACGGGTTGAAGATGCGCGGTTCCATCCCCATGGACTGGAGTTCCTGGGCCTTGAAGATCGAACTGAACTTGCTCATCACCGCCGACGTGTTGTCGTGTGTCATCACGTGCTTCGGGCGAATCGCAATGAAGTCGCCGGCCCGCGCGACCTCGCCCGGCTTGAGCGTGCCGGGGGCAGCATGGGCGGTGGCGAGTTTCTCAACGAGCGTCAGCGGCGGCGTCATATCGGCATTGTACGGCGGCCGTCACGGAAGACGGTAGAGCGCCTTGCCGCCCGGCCAATCGCGTACCGGTTCGAGCAGGAGTGCGAACTCCCGCATGCGCTCGGCCGCTAAAAGTGGATCGCTCCACGACGCCTCGCCCCACCGCTCAAGCATGACGAAATCAATCAACACGTGCGTGTACCCCTGTTCGCGCAGCAGTTTAGCCCAGTGAATCGGCTGTCCCGGATGCTCGCGCATCACCTGCGAAACCGGATCGCGATCCCACACCGTCGTATAGGTGAACTCGCACCGGTAATACAGCGGTGCGGCCTCGCCAACAAAGAGTACCCGGCTGCTTCGCGGCAAATGATTATTGAGGTAGATCACCGCCGAGGTTTCTGCCAAAGCTTCACGCTGTTGCGGTTGAAGCGCTTCACCGGAGATGAACCGCGCCATGCCAACCGCAGCGGCAGGCGCACCGCCGGCCTGATTGGCAAAGACATAAGCCGGGATCGCGCTCCACAGCAGAGTCGCAATCGCAAGAGCTGCGATGCCGATTCTGCGAAGCCGGTTGCGACAGACCATCACCGCTAGCGCAATTGCGACCGCGCCCGGCACCACCACGGGTAGCATGAAACGCGATTTGATATGCGTCATCGCCAGCCAGAACGCCAGTTGAAGGGTGATCACGATCAGAAGCAGAATCCCCCACCGCCGCGAGGCCCTTCGCGCAATGAGCACTGCCAGCGCAACCAAGGTCAGCCAGGGCAGAATCGACCACTGCGCGTGCCATCGCTGTTCATGCTCCGGCGCAGCGCCAATCCCAAACCGCATGAGTTGATGCCAGCCCTCCTCGAAACGGCCTGCCAGCGCAAGATCACTCCGATGTCCTTCGCGCCAGGTCACCGCCTGCGCCGCGCTCCAGTGCGCGTTGCCGAAGACGCTCATCGCAAATGGGAAGACCGGATTCCCTGATGCGATCAGATTTCCGATAAAGTACGGCGCAAGCGCGATCGCGCCGGCAACCGTGCCGGCCAGGCATGCGCGCCACCATGCTCGCATCGGCATGTGCACAAGAAGCAGAACCCCCAGCGGTATCGCGACAAAGCCGGCCGCCGTCAACTTCGCCGCGCACGCAACTCCCGCAAACAATCCAATCATCGTTCCACGCTTTGCGCAGCCGATTCGCTCATCCGCCAACACAAGCAGCCCCGCCGCCAGCATCAACACCACCGGCATCTCGTTATACGCAAGCGAACCCGCCACCACCATCCAGGGCGTCCCGATCACAACAACAAACCCGATCGCCGCTTGCAGCTTAGCACGCTCCCCAACAACACAAACAATCACACGCCCAATCACCCAAGCCGCGCATAGCCCGATCAACGCATGAAGCAGCTGGCACGCATAAACCGCTTCAATAGACCCTTGCGAGCCGCCGCGCAGCGCGAACACGTGGTAGTACGCCGCCTCCATCGCCCCGGGCAGGAAACTGTACACATTGTGCTCCAGCGGCCGAATTGCCCCCGCTTCCATCCACTCGCGCGGCAGTTGCAGGTGATACGACAGCGCATCGTAGCCGCCGAACTCCGTGTCCCACAAGTGCCCCGGCGCGGACGTTGTCGCCAGCAGCCAAGCTGCGATCGCCGGCGCAGCCGTCCACATGATCCAGTGCGGCGCATGCGCCGCCGGCTCGACCTCATCGGCTAAGCCACGCCGCCGAAGCTGCTCCACGAGCAGCAGCCACCCAACCGCGAGGATGCCCCACGCGCCGATCGCCCCTTCCAGTTGCACCACTCCTAACCGCCCCAGCGCCATCTCAAGCACAAACAGCGATGCGATGCCAAGCGAGATCTGAAGCGCAGCCGGCTCACGCGTCTCTCCCGCAAGCCACAACCGCAGCGGCCAACCGAACCCGGCCGCCGCAACCAGCCACGCCATCGCATAAGGCAGCGCGCTCGCCAGCGTCAATAACGCATCAATACCCATATGCGGCATATCGGGCCCCGCTCGCCCGGCTAGCGCAAAGAAGACGATCACCACTACCAGAGGGCCAAAGATCAACCCCAATGCGTTCAATCTCTGCTCACTTGGCCGCGGCACAGTTCAATTGTAATGGCCGCCTCGTCGCCTGAACCGGCCGGGGCGGCAATGATGACGCTTTCCTCATGCAACTGTTTCCGATCTTTCTCATCGCCATCGTTCTCGCTGCCGATCAGGGTCTTGTCCTGAGCGAGACGCACTTCGGTCTCGAGCCGTGGCAGAGCGCCATCTTCGCCTGCGCTCCCGTGGCGATCATCCTCGCGATGGCCTGGCTGGGTGTACGTATCTGCACGAAGCGGCTCGATCGTGGCGGATCGCCACGGCTGATCCTTGCGGCCGAGCGCATCTGCCGCTTTGCCCGCATGGGACTGCTGATCAACCACGTGGCTGTCGTGATTGCCTTCGGATGGCTGCATGCGGTGCGCAGCGCGGTAGGGAATCCCGTTCTGCTCGATGAACTCATCGCCATCGTGCCGCCGGTGCTGGGCGTCCTCGGTACGTGGGCGATCTTCTACCCGATCGAGCGCCGCCTGCGCGAGTCGATCCTGATTCGCCGGCTTGATGAAGGGCTGGCCATTCATCCCATTCCTTCGCGGTCCCGGTACGTCGCGGTTCAGGCGCGCATGGGACTCTTGTTGCTTCTCGTTCCGATTCTGCTGATCGTGGGCATTGGCGAGGCGATTCGAAATGCCGCGCGCTATGCCCCTTGGGATTGGGCGCCGCAGGTGGCCGAAGGCGCGACGCTGCTCGCCGCTGCCACCGTGTTTCTCTTTGCGCCGCTGCTGGCGCGGGTGCTGCTGCATGTCAAACCATTGAGCGATGGCCCGCTGCGCAGCGCGCTGCTTGATGTTTGCCGGCGTCACAACGTGCGCGTCCGCGAACTGCTCTTCTGGAACACCAGCGGCTCGATGATCAATGCGGCTGTGATGGGTTTGCTCGGCCGGCTGCGATACGTCCTCATCACTGATGCGCTGCTCGAATCCATGGATGAAGACGAAGTGCTGGCCGTCATGGCGCATGAAGTCGGCCACGTGCGGCGTCATCACCTGCCGTGGATGATCGTCGCGCTCTTCGCCACGCTCACGGCTGCGCACGTCGTCGTCATCGGGCCGCTCATGCTTGTGCATCTGATCGGCGGCGCGATCTTCGCAAGCAACGGAGTCGCGCAGGTCATCTCGATGGGGGCGCTCGCGGTGCAGGTCATCCTGGCGCTGTGGGTGTTCGGCTGGATCAGCCGGCGCTTCGAGCGGCAGGCCGATACCTTTGCGGTGCAGCACCTGAGCGGCGCCGGAGCAAGTGAATCGAGCGGCTTGGTGGAGCCGAGCGCGGTGAACGCCATGACCGGCGCGCTCGGGCGCATCGCACAACTCAACGCGGTCGATCCTCATCGCCACAGTTGGCGGCATGGTTCAATCACATGGCGCCAACAGTACCTGCTCTCGATCGTTGGGCGCCCGCTTGACGGCCTCTCCATCGATCGCACCGTGCGCTGGATCAAAATCACAAGCGCGCTGGTGCTCGCGATCGGCATCGCGATCTCAGTGCTTCTTTGAGCGGAAGATCGCCTTGTGCTCATCAATCGAGTCGCAGCATCAAATCGTCCACCGCAACTCGCAACTGCTCATCCTCGCCGCGCGCCTCGGCCTCCGGCGTTTGCGGCACGAGGATGTCGGGCACCGCGCCGCGCGCTTCCATGTCAACGCCCTCCATCGTGTACCAGCCGCGGAACGGATTGCGCACGAACGTGCCGTCGATCAGCCGCGCGCCACCGGTGGAAATCACCCCGCCGTACGTTTCCTGTCCCACCAGTGTGCCGCGCTCAAGCGTTTTGAACGCATGCGAGATGATCTCGGCGTTGGAGAAGCTCTTCTCATTGCACAGCATGTTGATCGGCTGGGTGTACCGCTGAATGAACAGCCGATCCTGCGGGTAATGACCGGTCGCGGAGGAATCGGCGCCGCGCGGAATCGTGTACGCATGCGGCTGCACCATGATCGACGCAAGCAGCCGATCCGTCGTCCACCCGCCGCCGTTATTGCGCACGTCGATGATAAGGCCATCCTTCCCGCCCGCCGCTGCATGAAGATCACGCTCGTACCGATCAAGTGACGGCTGATTCATGCCCTGAATGTGAATGTACCCGACGCGCCCGGCCGACCACTCATCCACCAGCGCGCGATTGCGCTTCACCCATGCGTCGTACTTCAGTGACGCTTCCTGGCGGTAACTGATCGGTATGAGAAGGGCGTCAAGCGTGAGCGTTCGGCCGTCGTCAAGCACCCGCTCAACGGTTACAACGACTTCCCTGCCGATCGTGTTGAGCAGCGCCTCCTCAAGCGTCTGCCCCCGGCCGAACTGCTCAAAGTCGATGGCTGTGATGACATCGCCGACTTCAAGCGGCGTCGCGCTTGTTGCCGCCGGACCGTCCGGCACAATCTCGACAACCTCCATCCCGATCGCGCCGCCATTGCGCGGCACCTGCCGATGCACGATGCCAAGTCGGCCGCGCGCTTGACCGGATGGCGAATCGGGATCCGGCGCACGAATGCCAAGGTGGGAGCCATTGAGTTCACCGATGAAACGGTTGGCGACATAGTTGAACTCATCCGCAGTGCGGGTCTGCCTCGCAAGTGCGAAGTAATCTTGCGTGATGCGTTCCCAATCAAGCCCCTTCAGATCGTGGTGATAAAAGTTCTCGCCGATGAACCGCGCCGCTTCGAGGAACTTCTGACCTGACTGCTCCTGCAGGTCGATGCGAAGCGTGTCGCTGATGTCAATGAACTCTTCGGAGCCGCCACCGGAGCCGGTCATCCCGCCGCGACCGCCGGAGACGTACACCACCTTGTCGCCCTGAAGCGACAGATGCTGGACGTTGACGTTTCCACTCAGGCGCTTGCGATCTGAGCCATCCCATTTGACCGAGTGCAAGCCGCGTGATTCACCGACCGTAGCGACAAAGAGGTAACGATCACCGGCCGGCGTCATCTGCGTGTTCGAGACGCCGCCGTAGCGCGTCACTTGGTGCAAGCGCAAGTACGCATCGTCAAGGTCGAGGCGCGCCGGTCGATCGTGGATGTCCTGTCCGGCCTTCGCCTTGTTTGCGCTGCCCTGCTTCTTCCCACTCTTCGCGCCGAGCGGTTTGAGCTGTTTGACCCGCTTGACCGCCTCTTCGTAATAGGCATCAAGTTCCTTTGGGGTTAATCCCTCAAGCGTCTTGTCCAGATACACCATCCAGAGGTCGTACTCGCCACCGATACGATTGGAGACGAAACTCAAAATGCGACCGTCATGCGACCACGCCGGACTGTGGTCATTGCGCGGGTGTCGTGAGACATTCACCGGCGCAGTTGATCCGTCGGCAGGGGTGATGAAGATGTCCATGTTGAAGTCAAGGTCATTCTGCGCATAGGCAATGTGCGCGGAATCAGCGCTCCAGCGCCAGTGCAGCCCCGAATCCCAACCCTCCACCAGACGCCGAACTTCACCGGTCGCAATCTCAAAGATCATCAGATCACCCCGGCCGCGCCGGAATGCGATTGACTTGCCATCCGGTGAAGGGCTTGGGTTGCGATCGTTTTCCGCGCTTTGAATCACCGGTTCGATGGCAAACGCCAGCGCGTCATGCCAACGCTCCGCCGGTGATGAAGCTTCGACATCCTCCTCATCATCCCCTGCCTCTTCTTCATCCTCTTCCTCTTCGTCATCCGCTGCGTCGGTCGCATCACTGTCATCATCGTCAGCAGCAGCTGCATCCTCGTCGTCAGCGTCATTAAGGGCGTCATCTTCTTCATCCGGCTGCGGTTCGGGCTCCACCGGCTCTTCGACCACCGGCGCAAGCGCGTTCTCGTATGCCTCCTTGACCTCGCTTCGCGTGAGCGTCACTGTCGCGGCATAGATGGAATCGGTTCCGCTTTCATCACTCACGAAGTACAACCACTCACCATCAGGCGCCCAGGCCAGGTCCTGATGCCGCGCATGACCGCTCGGTGAGACGCGGCGTGTCGGACTCTTCTCTTCAACATTCCGCACATACACCCGGCCGTAGGCAATGAATGCCATCACCTTCCCGTCCGGGCTAAGCGCCGCTTCGCTGACTTCTCGTCCGATGGACCTCCACTCATAGTTGTCACGGTCGTCTTCGACGCCGATGACTGTCAGCGGCTGTGGCTCCGCGGCAGGATCATCAAGGTCAAGCGTGTACAGCGTATCCCACACCATGAGCACCGCCATGGACCCATCCGCTGAGACATCAAAGTCATGGACATCACGGCCCTCGAATGAAGTAATGCGCGCGGATGTCGCCTCACCTTCAGCCGCGCTCATGCGATAGAGGTTTACCGTATCGAGTTCTCGATCGGAAAGGTACAGAATGGTCCTCGCTTCACCGTGCCCGCCCCAGCGTGGTTTGCCGTCATGTCCGCGCCGATCTGTCAACTGGGTGAACGAGTCATCGCGCCGGTCATACACCCAGATGTTCTGTGATTCAGCGCCTCGATAATGTCTGCGGGACCAGCCGTCGTAGTAACCGCCCCGCGTGAAGACCACTCGAGCGCCATCCGGGCTGATGACAGGACTGCCGCCGAACGCATCGTGAATACGCTGCAACTCACCGCCATCAACGTGCACCATGTAAGGCCGGCCGGCGCGATAGACATCGCCTTCCAGGAACGACTCGCAGGACACGACTTCCTTTCCCACTTCATCGACGCCGAAGCCGTACAGCGTGCATCCCCGATCGGTGTTTGAGACTTGCCTCACGTTGGTGCCGTCCGCTTTCATCATGTAGATGTTGCGGTAGCCGTCGCGATTGGAGTTGAAGGCAATGTGCGAACCGTCGCGGCTCCACGTCGAGTTCGTTTCATCCGCGGGATGGCTGGTCAGCCGAAGGGCGTACCCGCCGTGAGCCGCAACCTTCCACAGGTCTCCCCGCCAGGAGAACACGATCTCCGAGCCGTCCGGGCTGATCGACGGAAATCGCGGCAGGTCCACGTTTCCACCCCCTACCTGCCTCGCTTGGGTCAAACCGCACGGCAGCGCAACACAAATGAGCGCCATGAGCATCAGTCGTTGGATTCGGTCTCGATACATGGTCGCGCCAGTGTAGCGGACGCACCTCATTGCGCATCAGCCGCGTGCCCAAATGTCCGCGCTCAGCATCTCACCGTCCGACTTTGCGGGTTGTGCCGCTGCGCCTGATTGTGTGAATCGCCGTGATCGGACCAGCAACAAAACTCGCGGCGGGATTGGACCGATACACCAGTACCCCATAAATCAGGAGCGTCATCAATGGAAAACCGGAAACCCGCTGCGGAGCGAATCCGCCCGATACTCGAAGCCATGGAGCGATCGATCGACTCCGCTCGCCGCAGGCGCACGCTCGGCGATGCCCCGGCTCCGCAGCCGGCTCCGGCACAGCCGCCATCGAACGATGATGCCGCCAATCGCACGATTGGCTCTCCTGGCAGCAATCCGATCGGGTCCATTCCCCGGTATTCGCACAATCAGCCGCCCTCTGCGCCCCCCATCGTCAACCAACCGCCCCGGACAGAGAGCGGCGAGCGGCTCAAGGCGCGCCCCAAGCGGCCGCAGAATCTCAATTCAGCCCATTCGCAGTCACTGCCGCCGTATCACTCCCGCGCAAGCTGACGATCGCCCTGCTGCGATGCCCCTACAACCCGCACGGATTCGCTCAATGGGCGCGGCGGCCGTCATTTATCCGGCTTCACGCCGCCAGCATCAAGCGCACCGCGGCGCCTTCCGATATTGGGTTCAGCACAGGCGTGGAGGCCGCCTTGGCATTCGAATGAGCAGCCATGTGGAACCCCTTCGCACGCAACCGATCGGATGAAATCGCAGATGCCCCGACGGCCGTCGTGCCGGAGCCGCACGTCGCCTCGGGAGCCGCATCGCACCATCCCCCATCTCAACCGGGCCAGCACGAGATCGCGCAGATCGACGTGATCGGCGGTATCGCCATCGTCACCCTGACGGTTGGGGAGCTTTGCAATCAGCGCGGTGCGGCCATGCTCGCTGACCTGCTCGATCAGGTTGTTGATTCAGGCGTGCGGCACATGATTCTCGACATCCAGAACATCACATTCATGGACTCCGCCTGCGTCGGCTGCATGGTCGAAGCGCTGAACCGACTCTCGCAATCCGGCGGCCGCATCGCCCTCGCCAACCCCGCAAGCGAAGTCGCGCATATCTTCCGCATCACGCGCCTCGACCGCGTGTTCCCCATCTGTGGCGATGTCCTTGCCGCAATGAGCGTCCTCGAACGAGAACGGTAGTCTTAGAGAAGTGTGGCTGATTCGCCTGCGAAACGATGCGGCGATCTCCACCAGAAATCGAGAAGCCAAGCGTCCGCGGCGGGGCTCGAACCTGCAACCTTCGGCTTCGGAGGCCGACGCTCTATCCAATTGAGCTACGCGGACGTATCGGCGATTATAACCGCCCGTCTCAGTCAGGACTCAGCGTCGCTGCGCCATGCTCAGCATCGCTGCGGCGCACGCAATGGCCGCAAACGCAAGCGTCAGCACGATCGCCATCACCCCCGGCTCGCCGAGCAGGGGCGCGCGAATCGACTGCGTCGCCCATGTCAGCGGATTGATCGACACCAGCCAGCTCAAAGTTGGATGCACGCGCTCTGCCGGGAAGAACGCGCCGGACAGAAGCCACATCGGCATGAACACCAGATTCATGACCGCGTGAAACGAGGCCGTCGTCTCACAGCGCCACGCAAAGGCGAACCCCACGCCGGCCATGGCAACGCTCGTAAGGAGGAGGCCAAGGAGCGACAGCCCGATCGCGGTCGCCGATGCTTCAATGCCGAGAAAGGGAAGAGCCAAGAACAGCAGCGCTGCCTGGCCAAACGCCATCGCGCCCCCACCACAGATCTTCCCCGCAGCAAGCGCCCAGCGCGGAGCAGGAGACACGAGAGCGCCTTGCAGCCATCCCTCGTTGCGATCTTCGATCACCGAAATGCTTGCGAAGATCGCGGTGAACACAGCCGTCAACGTCATGATGCCCGGCAGCATGAATGCGCTGTAACTCACATCGGCTGCCTCGCTGAGCGCTTCACTTGCAATTGCATCAGCAAGGCCGCTGGCCATGAAGAGCCAGAGCAGCACCGGCGTGCCGATTGCCGCGATGACCCGCACCGGCTGCCGCAGAAAGCGCACCATCTCGCGTCGGCAGACAATCGACGCGACATGTATCCCGCTCACCCGCGCTGCTCCGCCCGATCGGCCGTCAAAACCTGCCGCACCTTCAGTCATGGCCCGCCTCCTTCTCACTCTGGTCCAGTGATCTGCCGGTGTAATGCTCGAAGGCATCTGCAAGCGTCGGCGGCGCGATCGAAAACGACACCCCTGCCGCCGCCAGTTGCGATGCGATTGGTCCGGCACGCTCACCATCATTCTCCAGAGAAAGCCGCCACCCGATGTGGCTGCGCTTCCAATGTGCATCAAAAGGTGCCCACTCGTGATCCTCAACGGTCACCAGCCGCGCGCCTACGCTCCTGCGCAGGTACTCCGGCGCATCGTCCGCCACAATGCGTCCCTGGCTCATCAGGACCACGCGGCTCATTCGGTCCGCTTCATCAATCAAGTGCGTGCTCATCACAATCGTCAGGTTCCGGGCGCGCTGCCACTCTTCGATGCTGGCGAGAAAGGCCGCGCGAGCGGATGGATCAAGACCGACCGTCGGTTCATCGAGCAGCACAATGCGCGGCCGGTGCATCAGCGCGCGAGCCAGATCCAGCCGCCGCGCAAGCCCCCCGGACAGCGTCTTCACCAGCGACCGTCTCCGCTCTCGCAACCCCGCTTGCGTCAGCGCCTCCTCAACGCTCGATCGAGCTGCTTCGCCGTTCAGTCCATAGAGCGCTGCATAATCGCGCAGGTTCTCTTCGACGCTCATATGCCGATCGAGACTCGTGCTTTGAAAGACGACCCCGAGCAGTTGCCGAGCTGACTCCGGCGAATGACTTGCAAGAAGCACGTGTCCTGCTTGAGCCCGCACCATGCCACAGATTGCCTTCAGCAGCGTTGACTTGCCGCTGCCGTTGGGACCAAGCAGCGCGACGGTCTGTCCTTCTCCGATCACAAGAGAAACATCCGCAACCGCGCGCAGCTCTCGGCTGCGGGTGCGGTAGGTCACGCTGAGCGAATCAATTGTGATGGCGTCGTTCACTGGATTCACGCACTACCCGCCATGGTGTTCGAGCGTAAGGCGCAGCGAGCATCAGAGACCGGCGCAGACGACACCCGCTGTCATCTGCGTCGC
Source organism: uncultured Isosphaeraceae bacterium (assembly GCA_964523675.1). Lineage (GTDB taxonomy): Bacteria > Planctomycetota > Phycisphaerae > Phycisphaerales > SM1A02 > CAZFZT01. The sequence goes on along the minus strand of CAZFZT010000012.1, from coordinate 38,011 downwards.
GCGCGCCGCCAGACATCATGAAGCACATCATCAAAGATCGTTACCGACACGTCCTCAGTGAGCCGCCGCGCCAGTTGATCCATCTGCAAACGCTCCTTGCTCAGCCGCGCCTGCCGCGCGAGCTCATCTCGCACGTCCGCAAACGGCACCTCCTGCGCATTGATTTCTCGCACCAGCATGAGCAGTGCGTACTGACCGTCAACGAGAATCGGCTGCGAAGTCTCTCCCGGGTCCAGCCGCCACAACGCAAGTCGCAGCGCTTCCGGGTAGCTTGCATCCGCGAGCGCAATCGGCTCGAGCAAGCCGCCGCGCGGCGCGCTTGAATCGATTGACACCCTCACCGCAACATCCATGAACGGCTCACCAGCCGCGATGCGCTCTCCCGCCGCGCGAGCATCCGCCAGATCCCGCGTCACAATAATCCGCCCCTGTCGCTTCGGGCCGTAGGTCACCTCGTGCAGTTGCTGGACATCGGCATCGGTCACCTGCACACGATCACGCACCATCGCGCGGAGCGCAGCATTTCGCGATAACAGCCGCTCAAAGCGCACCTTGCCAAGCCCCTGCTGCTCTCGAAGCGTCTCCAGCAGGCGGATCGCCGTATCGGGATCGTCACTGAGCGAATCGAGCAGCAGTTGCCGCTCCGTCTCGATCTGCTCGTGACCGACGACAACGCCGGCCGCGACCGCCGTTTCATGCACGAGGCGGTTCAAGATGTACTCCCGCAGGACTTCCGGCCCGGCTGCCTCGTTGAGCAGCGGCCGCAGTTCCCCCCAGTTGACACCCCTTCCATTGACAATCGCAACCGGTCTGGCATCAATCACGGTGGCGACCGGATGTGGTCGATCATCTTGATCGATGTTTTTTTCTTTCACCGGACTCGAACCAGCGGGCGCGGCGCATCCGTATGCCAAGCTAGTGGCCAGCCCAACGGCCGCAGTTAGAATCATCCGCCGCACCGTCCGCCGGCTTTTCTCTCTGACACACGTCTTCATCGCTGCATAGCGTATCCGATATGTCTGAAACCTCGCATCCAGAGCCGGCCCGAACGGGCAAACTGGTGATCTGCCCTTATTGCGGCAGCCCACAGCCGACCTCGGCCGGCGCGGCCGATGAAGTCAGCGATCGCTGCCGAACCTGTGGTGGACTCTTCGAGCCGCTGAGCCGTCAGGCCACGCACAACTCCATGGGACCGTGGTTTGTGCGCGACCCGCAGCGCCCGTTCCAACCCGGCTGCAGTTACGAAACACTCGTGCGACTCGTGCAACGCGGCAAGATCTCCCGGCTGACTATCGTGCGCGGCCCGACGACGCGACAGTTCTGGACTATCGCCAAGCGGGTGCCGGGCATCGCGCACCTGCTCGGATTCTGTCATGAGTGCGGCGCGTCGGTCGATCCAGGGGATCATGGATGCCATGCATGCGGGGTCACCTTCGGCGCCTTTCTGGATCGCAATTACCTCGGCCTGCCGGAGTATCGACCCCTGCCTTGGGAGCAGGTTGAAAACAGCGATGATCCCCGGCAGGCGTTGGGGCTGACACACGACGATCCATCCGCTCGAACATGGCATGGCCTGCCGACCATTCGTGATACGCCGCAATCCAAAGCCCGTTTGTCGAGCTTCGCAACCGATGAGGAGCTGCGCGGCGGCAAAGCCGGCGCACCGGCGAGCGAAGTGGGCGTCGCCACGCAATCAGTCAGTGATGCTCCGCCCACCGCCGTCGATTCACCTTTGCCTGCCACCATCGAGAGCGCAAGCGAGATACAGCCGGAGGATCGCAATGCAGAAGTTACGCTGCGGCTGATGCGGCGGCGGATTGCGCGCCAGCGAAACACCATTCAGAGATTGACGCTCCTCTCGACAGCGCTTGGATTGGTCACGCTGATTTCGGTCATCTCGTTGATGGCGACGCTTTTGCAGCATAGCGCGCCCAGCGGCATGGACGGCGCCGCCACCGCTGCGCAGCCGCAAGCGAACACCGAGCGCGAATCGGATGCCCCGGACGAGAAGCCAGAGGTTGCGTCTGGTCACGACACGTCAACTACCGATGATGTCGAAGCAGCCGAATCAGGTGCGGAACAAGCCGCAACGGCCCAAGGGACGGGACCGATCTCGATCGATCCAAAGCGCTTTGCTGCGGTGAACGCAGCATTTGATCGCGCCATTGAATTGCATGAAGCGTCGCGCGACGAGGACCGACCGCTCGCTGATGCGATTGCTGATTGTGAAAAAGCAATTGAAGCGCTCGAACGCATCCGCAATGAACAGCCGCGCGAATACTGGCCCGATCGACTTGAAGATCGCATTGCTGAAGCAAGGCGGCAGCATGAGCGCCTCATGCTCCGTGAGTTCTTCCCCTGAGGAGCGTCGGTCGCGACCTGTTCATCCCCAGTTCGCCAGCAGCAAGAGCAGATCGGGCACGCCGACGCTGCCGTCGCCGTCAAGATCAGCCGGGCAATCGCGCACATCAACGCACTGACCCCACAGGCCGAGCAGCAGCAACAGGTCGGGCACTCCGACCGAACCGTCGCCGTTCAAATCACCGGGCTTTGCGGGGCCTTCATAGGTGAGCATGACACTGTTTGCGTGGTAGATCGCAGCAAAGCGGCCGTCGCCGATGATCTGATCGAACGTGCCAGTGATTTCGCCGGAGGCCGTCGCGATGGTGAACTGCTGGCCGACGCTGGGTAGATACGGCTGGAGAACATGCACGCTGAGCGTACCACCCAGTGCGAGATTGCCATCGACGATCAGTTGGTCGTGATCGGTGACCGGCGCGGTTCCGCCAAGTTCGATTTCCAGCACGGCGGATTCGCTGTTGATGATGTCGCCGAGGAGCGAGAACGGCCCAGCCGCGTTCTCCCCGCCGGGAATGATCGTTCCACTGTTGTGAAGAACAGGAACGATGTAGCCGGGTTCAAAGCCGCCGCCGAGGTTGATCGCGAGCATCTGTTTCATCTCTGTCGCGATCGACGTTTGCACCTCCTTCTCGGTTTCGAGCGAGCCGCCGTCTTCGACCGAGCAGGATCCTCCGATCTCGCTAAGCAGCGGAGCGGTAACTGGTTGACCGGCCACAGACAGCGAGCCGTCGCATGTAGTGAGCGATTGCGTGAGCGCCGGGAATGTGCCTTCTCCAAAGAGACTGACGTTCGCACCCGGACTAATGCACGAGATTGGCTTGTTGATGTTAAGCGTGCCGCCGATACTCCACGTTCCCCCATTCAGGCAACCGTCTTCCAGTTGCGCAAGCGCGGCGCCGTTGATCGACAGCGCTGCGTCAGCGAGGACCGTCACAGTGGCCGCGTTGTTGAGGGTGCAGTGGATGGCGGAGCCGCCGGACTGCACAATGATCTCCCCACTGTTGTGCAGCGCGCCCTGCCCCGGGTTCTGCGAATTGCCGATCGTTGCGGCGCCGGCGGAAAGGACCAATGTGTCGGCATTGAGCAACAGCGCGCTGCTTGCTGTATCCAACTCGCCTTGTATGGTGAATGAGTTCTCATTCGCCAACAATCCGGAGAGCACGCTCGATCCTTGATGAAGCATCGAGCCGGAATTGACAAGCCCGCCGACGATGCTCGGCTCCATCGCAATGTTCTCCAAATTGATCTCGCCGCCTGTCCACTGGAGAAAGCCGCTGTTCATCCACGTGCCGCTGCCATGGATAGTGCCGCCGGTGATTGTGAATGCGCCGCCGAAATCCATTGCTGTTGTGACAGTGGCGCCGGCGGGAACGTTCACATCGGTCGGGCCGTCCAGCAACTCGATGAACCGGTCGCCGCTGAACGTGATGCCGCCCTCGCCGAACACCCACGGGCCGCCGAAGATGACCAACTTTCCTGCATCCTCCACATGCACGACACCGCTGCGCAGTTCACCGCCGCCGTTCAGCCCCAGTGAATACTGGCCGAACTGGGTGGGTTCCGGCCCCTGCACGAGAATGTTGCCGCCATCAAAGATGAGCGTGCGCGAGACCTGCGAGTGCAGCATGGAGGATGGCTTGTTCGGCTTGAGCAGCGTGCCGCCGATGTTAAAGAACGTGCCGGATGTGCCGGTGATCGACGCAAACTCGTCGAACACCCATGTCGCCGAGGCGTTGAAATTCTCGACGGTCCCACCCTGTAGCAAGAGCCCCTTTGTTTGATTGACGGTGCCGGTGTTTCGGAATGGTGTCGATAGCTCGGCACCATCGAGATCAAGGAAGCCGCCATCAACATTAAACACTGCGCCATCGCCATCGCTCTGTCCTGCAACGTCGGGACCGAACCACCTCATCTTGCCCTGGTTTACGAATTGTCCATCAACCTGGATGTCACAAAGGTCGAGAAGGAGGCCCGCAACGGACTCTTCGCCGCCATCGGAGAGATTTGACGTAAACGTGCTACCGGCCGGGATCACGTGCGCACCACCCTCGTTCCCAAGGCGCACCGTCCCCTCGCCGGTCGCGGCTACGCCGCCGACGGTCTCAATGCTGCGCCAGAAGTTGAGGTAACCACCCTCGCTCATCTCGATCTCGCCGCCGATGATCGCCGGCAGGTTGACCTGCAGTTGCCCTGCAATGTCCAATGTTCCATTGTTGACAAGGTTCGCACTCATCACGTGGAACGGCCCGAGCACCTTGAGCGTCCCCTCATTTTGAAACGTCCCCGGGTTCTGTGGCGGCGCGCTGATCTTGCTCGCGTTCCCTGCCGTCATCGTCCACGTGTCGTTATTCAGAATCGAGCCCAGCTCGCCGGTCAGCCCGAGGTCAAAGTCTTGCGTCACCGGCCCGTTGATCTCGAGATACGTGTCGTGAACGCCGCGTAGGTTCGTGCCGTTCAGCGGCCCGATTGTCAGTTCCTCGCCGTCGAAGATGAACTGCCCATCGCCCTCAAAGTGCGCCGCCTTCCACGCACACTCGCCGGTCATCGTGAGGGTGCCATGGCAGGTGATCGTCGGCGCGCTGCTGACGTTTGAAAAGTTCACGTTCAGCAGCGATGACTTGCCGCGCAGAATCGCGTTGGATCGCCAGAGCAGCGGCGACTGTGCCATGACCGATTCAAGATCGAGCAGCACCGTGCTAACGGTAATCGCGTCGAAGCCCTCCGGAACGGTGGCCACCACGCCGGGGCCGCTCGGATTGATGCCGGGAATCCCGCCGGGCGACCAATTTCCCTCATCGATCCAACTCGAACTTTCACCGCCGGTCCACTCGAGGTCCTGGGCGACCGCCGCAGCCCCTGCAGTGATGTCGAAAACGAACGCAAGCGCCAAAGCGCAGGTCGCCGGCCCAGCCGCGCGCAGTGCAACACCAGGGCTCTGCGAAAATGCGCCGACATTTTGCAAATCCCCAGCATCGCGCAACACTCCATCGTGAACTGACATGATCGATCCTCCTGTTCTTTGTCTACATAGACATACCACACAAAGGTAGGCGTTGCAAGAAAATCCGAAGCATCGGGATGCGCCGGCGTCGAACGATGATGATCGTCCAGAAGTGAGAGACAGAGGGGCAAAGAGAGAGCGACGCTCCTCAACCCCGCTGCCCCTTCGCCCCTTTGAACCTTCGCCCCATCCGTCAGTGCTGTTGGCTGTTCGCGACTCGGTACTCATCGACCACGACTGCCGATTGCCGATTGCCGATTGCCGATTGCCGATTGTCCATTGCCGACCGGAGCGGCCGACTATAGTGTTGGCCCATGTCGCCACCCGTTCCCGCTCTGGAAATCTCGGACCTGCGCTTCCGCTATGCTGCGGGCGCTGTGAACGGCGTCGATGCGTGGGTCATTGACCTGCCGCACATCGCGCTGGGAGCCGGCGAACAGATGCTGCTTACCGGCAGTTCCGGCCGGGGAAAGAGCACGCTGCTGTATCTGATCGCCGGCCTGATGGAGCCGAACGCAGGCACCATCCGCGTCGCCGGGCAGGACATTCACGCGCTGAGCGGCGAGCGGCGCGATCTGTTTCGTGGCCGGCACATTGGCATGATCTTCCAGACCTTCAACCTGCTCCAGGGTTTCTCTGCGCTGGAAAACATCATGGCGGCGCTCATGTTCAGCACGATCCCGCCGCGTGAGCACAAGGACAGGGCGATGAAGTTGCTCGATGAACTTGGCATCAATCAGCCCAACGCACGGGCCGAGAATCTCAGCATCGGGCAACAACAGCGCGTCGCTGTCGCAAGAGCCATGGCTTGTGAGCCGGTGCTGGTGCTCGCCGACGAGCCGACGGCTTCACTTGATCCTGAGAACGCCGAAGCCGCAATGGACCTCATTCAGCGCACCTGCGAAGCGCACGGCGCCGCGCTGCTTTGTACGAGTCACGATCCAACAATGAAAGCCCGCTTCGAGCGGCAGGAGTCACTTGAAACGTCCAAACGTCCAAACGCCCAAACGTCCAAATGAGCCGCTATCGGCTGTCGGCTGTCGGCTCTTGGCTCTTGGCTCTTGGCTCTCCTAACTCCTAACTCCTAACACCTAACACCTAACACCTGCTCTCAATGACCGACTTCACGATCATTCTCCGCAGCATGACGACGCGCCTGTTCTCGACGGCGACGACGATCATCACGGTCGCAGTCGCCGTCGCGCTGATGATCGCGCTGCTGAGCATGCGCCATGCCGGTCAGCAGGCGTTCGAGCGCGGCGCGGGAAACATGCACATGCTCGTCTCGGCCGAGGACAGTCCGATGCTGGCGGTGCTCAACAGCGTTTTCTATGCCGGCGCTCCGCGCCAGGCGATGCCGTGGGCGAAGTACGAGCAGATCGTGCGCAGCCGGCCGTGGGAGTTCGCCATCCCCACGCAACAGGGTGACAGTTATCGCGGCTTCCCCGTACTGGCAACCTCCGCAGAGTTCTTCACAAAGTTTGAACCGGCGGTCGATGAACCATGGCAGCTCGCCGATGGACGCATCTTTGAACGGCCCTTTGAAGTCGTCGTCGGCGCGGAGGCGGCGAAACAGCTCGGCCTGCGCGTCGGCGAGGAACGTATCCACCTTACGCACGGCATCGAATACTCCCGCCAGCACCTCTGGGCTGGACGCGGCGGCAACGACATGGAGCCGCATGTTCACTACGAGTACGACTACAAGATCGTCGGCATCCTCGAACCGACCGGCTCGGCCCACGACCGCGCCCTGTTCACCGACATCGAAAGTTCATGGATCATTCACGCGCACGACCGACGCCGCGCCGCTGATCCGTCCGCTTCACGCACTACCGCTGATGATCTTCTGCCGGAGGATCGCCTCATCACTGGCATCTACATGCGCGTGCCGACCCGCGCCGGCCGGGGACTCTCTGCGGGGCAGCAGCAGGCGTACAACACGCTGCGCGCCGACCCGCAGATCACCGTCGCTGACCCGCATCACGAGGTGCGCAAACTCTTCACGATCGTCTCCAACATCGATCAGGTGTTTCTCGCCATGGCGGGCATCGTGCTGGTCTCGAGCGGTATCGGGATCATGCTTGCGCTTTACAACTCGATGGAGCAGCGACGCCGGCAGATCGCGGTGCTGCGTGTCCTCGGCGCAAGCCGCATGAGGGTGTTCGGCCTGGTGCTGACGGAATCAGCCATCATCGGCCTGCTCGGCGCGTTTGCGGGTGCGGCGGTTTCCTTCATCGGCGTGCAGCTCGTCGCGGAGATCATGCGTCAGCGACTGGGACTGGTGATCGACCCCAACCTTGAACCGATCTGGACATTCGTGATCGTGATGGCGACGATTCTCTTAGCCGCCGCTTCCGGCCTGGCGCCCGCCGCGCTCGCCTACCAGACGCCGGTCGTGAAAAATCTTCGCCCGCTGGGGTGACCCGATTTGAAACATGGAGGGCCACTGAGAGCCACGGAGAAGAGAGGGAGCGCATGAATAGTGAGTGGTGTTGGCCGCGTTGGCCTTCTAGGATTCTGGAAAGATGAGCGGAGGTTCAAGAGGGCTAAGGGCAAAGGGTCTCAGAACCCGACAACGACCCTCTGCCCCTCTGCCCCTTCACCGCTTCGCCCGTTCAACATGAAACTCTTCTGGACGATCATCATCATCTTCGCCCTTGCCGCGGCCGGCATTGTCTGGGCCCAGACGCGTGTGGAACCGTCGCCGCAGTTCGCTGCTCAGCCGCCGCAGGGGACTTCCGCGCCGCCGATTCGTGATCCCCTCATCGCCGAGGTGTCCGTGGCTCCCACGACCGACCCGGGAGCCGAAGCCGTACCTGATGATGCGCCGCTGCAAGCCGCTCTTGATAATGCGGCTGAACCCGGCGAAGACACGATGGGCGAGCAGCCGGCCGACCCGCAACCCGCTGACCAGGCGACTGCGCCGAGTGAAGACGGCGATGCCGCGCAGCAGCTCATCGACGATCTCCTTGGCGGCCGCCCCACCGCGCCGCCGATCGGCACAACCAACACCCTCGGCCCAGAGCATGAAGGTCATCTCGCAGGCAAGCCGAACCCAGATCTCCCGCCTCGCGTCGAGAATCCATGGCAGGCCGAGGCACCCGACAAGCAGCCCATCAAGCACTCCATTGAACAGCAACCCGACGGCTCCGCGCTTGTGGACGGCCTGTTCACCATCAAGGGCAAAGGCACGGCGGAAGCCCCATATGAAATCACCTGGGATCTCCTCATGTCGGCTGCGGAAACCTATCAACCACGGCTTGGCATGGAGGAAATCCCCGAGCGCATCAACATGCTCGACGGCGCCTACGTGAAAGTCTCGGGCTTCATCATGTTTCCGATGACTTCCTATGAAGCCAAGGAAGCGCTCGTCATGCTTAATATGTGGGACGGCTGCTGCATCGGCACCATGCCCTCACCGTATGACGCCATTGAAGTGCAGTTCACGCAGGGGATTCCCGCATCCACACGGCAGTTTGCGAACTACGGCACCGTCGAAGGCCGGCTTGTTGTCGATCCATACCTCATCAGCGATTGGCTCATCGGCCTCTACGTCCTCGAAGACGCCACCTTGCATCTGGGCATGTAACCAGGCAAGTCGCATTGACCCTCTGCCCGTTGGCTATTGGCTGGTGGCTGGTGGCTTTCGCTCTCTTTCGACGTTTGGACGTTTCGACGTTTCGACGTTTCCCTCCGCCCTTCCGCCCTATCGTCGAATCGCCTTCATTTCTTCCGCTACGGCATCGACGACGGAGCGAACCTGCGCTCGCGTGTGATTGACGGTGATGAAGAACCGCAAGCGAGCGGCATTTTCCGGCACCGCCGGTCGTAGAATCGGCTGCACGTTGATGCCGCGATCATAAAGCGCCTTGGAGAGCCGCAGTGAATCAACGGAATTGCCCACGATCACCGGTACAACCGGCGAGCCGGCGGCAAGCCCGGTGTCCAGGCCGCGCTTCCGCGCAAGATCAAGAAACAGTGCCGCAAGATCGCGCAGTTGCAAAACGCGCTGCGGCTCGCGCTCCAGCACACCAAGCGAAGCAAGTGCCGCAGCGGCATTCGGTGGCGAAAGCCCGACGCTGTACACAAATCCCGGCGCCGTGTACTTCAGATACTTCACCAGTTCGCTCGAGCCGGCGATAAACCCACCGCAGCTTGCAAGTGACTTGGAAAGTGTGCCCATCCACAGATCAACATCACTGCGGTTGACGTCATAATGCTCGCCGATACCCCGGCCGGTCGGTCCCATCGTGCCCAACGAGTGCGCTTCATCGACGAGCAGCATCGCCTTGTGCTTCTTCTTGATCTCAATGAATCGCGGCAGGTCCGGCCAGTCGCCGTCCATGCTGTACACACCCTCGATCGCGATCAGCACACGCCGGTATCGATTTCGGATATCACCGAGGAGCGCATCGAGCGCGGCCCAGTCATTGTGCCCAAACGCCCGCTGACTCGCGCCGCACAGCCGCGCCCCCTGGAGAATCGAATTATGCGCCAGCGCATCATGCACGATGAGATCGCCGCCGCTGAGCAGATGGCCGATCGTCGTAACGTTGGTCGCATGGCCGGAGACGAAAGCAATCGCGTCCGCCGTTCCGAAGAATCGCGCCAGCGCCTGTTCGAGTTCGCGGTGCACGCGCTTCTCGCCGGACACAAGACGACTCGCCCCCGCGCTTGCGCCGTACCGATCGATCGCCGCCTTCATGGCAGCGACGACCTCCGGATCATGCGACATGCCGACATAGTCATAACCGCAGAAATTCACCACTTCCCGGCCGTCGATGCGGGAGACCCCCAACTGTGACGTGCCACCCTCGTCAATACGAAAGTACGGATTCTCGCCGACCGCTTCACGCACCGCCTGCTCGTGTCGCTCGAGCTCGATGAACTCGGGGAAGTGCGAAACATCGAACTGCTCGCGCGAAATGTCCTGCTGCTGAATGTTCGTCAGACGCCCATCACCGGCGTCGCTCCCCATCAAGTGCTCTTCCACCTGCGCAGCAAGCTCGCCGAGCGTCTGCACATCGCAGGTGTTCGGAAGCCGCCTGCCGAATGCCTTCTCGAGCGATGCAGCAAGCTCGACGCGCTGGATCGAATCAAGCCCCAACGCGCTCACCGGCGTCTGCGGCGTCAACTCCGGCAGCGGCACCGGGCTCAACGCCTGCGCATGCTCGCAAATCACCGCAAACGCCTCGCCATGCGTCGCAGCAGAAACCCTGGCTGCATTTACGTGCGAACCCGCCTTGCGTGGTTCGGCGCTCCGCTGCCGCACCTTGAGACCCCCCTGCGCCACCACGCGCAGCTCTCGCTTGAGGAATGCGTCGCGACAGGCGAACCGCTGAACCTTGCCGCTCGATGTACGCGGAATGGAGCCACTGCGCACCAGCACAACTGCGTCGAGCGCCACATCACACTCCTCCAGAACTGCGCGCGATGCAGCCGCAAGAACATCCTCGAACGCGGCCGCGCCATTGCGCGTCACTTCATGCACGAGGATGTAGCGCTCCTGTCCGTCGATAGTCGCGGCAAACGCTGCGCCGCTGTGCCCTGCGAGCAACGCATGACTGCGCCGAGCCGCAGATTCGATATCCTGCGGAAACCGGTTCACCCCGCGCACGATCATCATGTCATCGCGCCGGCCGGTAATGAACAGCCGTCCATCTGACACATAGCCAAGATCGCCGGTGCGAAGATACCCCGATGAGGAAGTTCTCAGGACGGCATCACCGTTGCCGATCCCACGATCATTGCGTTCACTGCCGATCGAACCGGGCTGAATCTCACAACCGAAGACGCGCTCCGATTTTTCCCTCTCTTTCCAGTACCCCTGCCCGACCGAGGGCCCCATCACCCACACCTCGCCGACCTCACCATCTCCGCACTGCTCGCCTGAAACCGGATCAACGATCTTGATCAACGTATCACTGACAGCCCGGCCGCACGCCACCCGAGCCACCCCGCTGCGACGCTCCTCAATCGGCCCCTCGCCTCGTCTCGGACCGCTCACCATCAAGGTCGCCTCAGCAAGCCCGTAACACGGATAGAACGCGCTCGGCTTGAAGCCGCATGGTTCGAACGCTTTCGCAAACCGCTTCAGCGTCTCCGGCTGAATCGGCTCCGCGCCAATGAACGCAAGCGTCCATGATGACAGATCAAGACCTGCCCGATCCTCATCGCTGATCTTCCGCACCGCCAGGTCGTAGGCAAAATTCGGCCCGCCGGAAATCGTCGCCCGATACCGGCTGATCGCGCTCAGCCACGCCAGCGGATCCTGAAGAAAAGAATTCGGCGACATCATCACCGTCGGCACTGAAGTGACCACCGGCGCCATCACGCCGCCGATCAACCCCATATCGTGATATGTCGGCAACCAGAACACACTCGCTTCCGCACCGCCGACATTGAACGCCTCGCCGATGACGCGCGTGTTGTGGATCAGATTCGAATGGCTGAGCATCACGCCCTTGGGCGCACTGGTCGAACCCGAAGTGTATTGCAGCATCGCAAGAGCCCCCGGCTCCGGCGGCGGCTCCACCCAGGAATCCGCCAACTCGTTACCGATCAAGTCCGTCGCCAGCCATTGCACGTTTGATTGATGCGCGTCCGTCTCCAACTGTTGAGCCGTCAATGAAAAGTCGTTCGTACTCAAGACGACCTGCGCGCCGGAGTTTGCGACGATCCCATTGAACCGCTCTCGCCGCTGCCTGCGGTACGGCGGGCTCGTTGGAACCGCAACACAACCGGCATAGAGGCAGCCATACAACCCGACGACAAAGTCCAGCCCGGACGGATAGGCCAGCACCACGCGCTGGCCTGCCAGTCCGCGCTCCTGCAGATGAGCAGCCACCGACCTCGCACGTTGATCGAGTTGCTCATACGTCAGTCGCGACTCCTCATGGCGACCGTCCGCCAGAAATGCAAATGCCATCTGCTGTGGCCTGAGCCGAACCTGCCGCCTCAACGCGCGGGGCAGATCGACGGCAATGTCGCCAATGTGAGGTTGTGTCGTGGAGATGGCCATCAGTGTTTGCGCGCCAGCAACGACATCCGGTTTGGCCGCACACGCTGCCCGCCAACCTGCCGCAGCGCCGTCCGCAACGTGAAGCGTTGACTAACTTATAGCCACAAACACCCCTTCAACGCAACTCCAACCCCCGAAAACGCCGCGCATCGTCGTGGCTGCGAGCACCTCCGACGTCCCCCCAACACTCCGTGTCTTCGAGCCGACGCTGCCGGCTCGGCGCGCGTGGAAGCCGGCCCCATCGAACGAACCGCTAACGAGCCGCTCCGGATCGGCCGGGATCAGCGCGTCACTGCTGCGTCTATCTCCCTCGCAAAGGTGAAATCCTTTTCCGTGACCCCGCCGGCATCGTGTGTGGATAACGTCAGCGTCACCTTGTTGTACCGCACCATGATGTCGGGATGATGCTGAACCGTCTCGGCCAGCTCAGCAATGCGGTTCACAAACCCCATCGCTGCGGTAAAGTCATCAAAGTTGAATGTCCGTTGAATCGAGTCGCCGGTGAGCGACCACTCCTCGAACTCGCCGAGGCGTTGATCCAATGTCTCCTGGTTGAGTTTCTCCATGCGATGGCTTCCGTATCGGATCATCATACTTCCCCTGAGAGCGGAGTCCGCACTATTCACGAGTCATCCACATCAACGTCCCACGCTTTCGACACATCCAGCGCGATCGACGCTTACCACACACCGCAAGGCGGCAACCGGCGATCGCGGCTGGCGCCGTCTCCAACGGGTGCCCTGCATCTGGGCAATGCCCGAACATTCCTCATTAACTGGGCCATGGCGCGAAATGAACGCTGGTCGCTCATCATGCGCATTGAAGACCTCGACACCCCGCGCATCAAGGCGGGCGCAGCAAATCAGGTGCTGGACACTATGCGCTGGCTCGGCCTGGACTTCGATGGCAAGCCCCTCGTGCAATCCGAGAACCTTGCGCCATATCACGCCGCCTTGGAGCAACTGCTCCGAAAGCGTCTGGCATACCCCTGTACGTTGACCCGACGTGAAATCGAAGCGGCATCATCCGCGCCGCATGATGGTGAGCACGAGCTGCGCTTCGGCCCCGAGCTTCGTCCAAGCGAAACCGATCGCAGACGGACTGATCCTGTCCCGGCCACCTCCACCAATTACCGCATGCTCACCTGCGATCTTGCGATCACCATCGATGACCAACTCATGGGCAGGCACGTTCTCAATCCGTTTCGTGAAGTTGGAGACTTTGTCATTTGGACGAAGCGCGGCGTGCCTGCTTACCAGCTTGCCGTCGTCGTGGATGATGCGCGGCAGGGCGTCACTGATGTGGTGCGCGGCGCCGATCTGCTTCCCTCCGCTGCGCGGCAGGAACTGCTCTACCGCGCCCTTGACCTCACGCCGCCACGGTGGTGGCACCTTCCACTTGTGATCGGTCAGGACGGACGGCGGCTGGCCAAACGTCATGGCGATACCCGCATCGACGCCTACCGTGAACAGGGCGTGCCGCCTCAACGCATCATCGGCCTGCTGGCATTCTGGAGCGGCGTCCTCAATGATCGTGCAGAAATGTCCGCCCATGAGTTTCGCATGGCGTTCAAAGCGGCTAACCTACCCTCTTCACCGATCACGTTCACGCAAGACGACCATCAATGGCTGCTCGCCCGATGATGAACTTCATAACGTTCGTGCTTCTGCTGGTTGTCCAGGTGACCCTTGGCTGTGAACGCGCAGAGACACTCACCATTGCTGGTGAGACATTCAATGTCGAACTTGCTGTCACCGAGGAACAGCGCGTACGTGGCATGAGTGGGCGCGAGTCATTCCCAGAAGGCGGCGTCATGCTCTTCGTCTTTCCCGATGAGCAGTTGCGGTCATTCTGGATGGTTGACTGCCTCATCGATATGGACATCATCTTCCTTGATGGGCGAGGCGTGGTGAAGGCCATTCACACCATGAAGGCCGAGCCGCTGCAACAGCCGGACGAGACCCGTGAGGACTATGAAAGCCGGCTCCCTCGGTACTTCAGCCGCTATCCCGCTCAGTTCGCCATCGAACTGCCCGCAGGGAAAGCTGAACGCCTCGGTGTGCGTTTCGACGATCGCATCGATCTTGACGTCGAACGCCTTAAGGGCATGGCTGAGTCTGCCGATGAGGAACAGGTCGGTTCTCGGTGACCTGTTGGGTGATCGGTGGCTCGTTATCGGCTGAGTGATGCCGGGGCGACAGCAATCAACCGAGGCCGAGAACCCCTGCTCCTCCCGCCTCACTCTCATGATCGGCAGCAGACGAGTCCTGATCGCCACACATGACGGCTGCCAAGAGGCGGCCGCAGTGTTGCAGCGCGATCTCGCCTGTGATCGCGCCGATCAAAATACGTTCGAGCGTCTTGACCTCGACAGCGCCCCAACGGCGGAGCAGCTTCGCCGCGCGCTTCATGGGGTTCATGCTGCGATCGTCCTGCTCGAGCAGAACGCCTCAGGCCGAAACGCGCTTGCGCTCATCGATGCCGCTGACCATACGGGCATTCCTGTACTCGTCCTGCGAAACACCGCCCCAGGTTCCACCCCCTCCACCGGAACATTCGCCGGCGCGCTTTCGATGCCCGCGTCCAGTCCGCCCGCTTCCATTCGGGCCGCACTTGATGCGCTCATCCATGCCGGCGTCGAATCCCGGCGACTGCGCAGCGAACTTTCCGTGGCCACTCGTCAGAGCGGCGGCCTCGAAGGCGAAATCGTCCGCATGCACGAGGAGCTCCAACTCGCCGCCATGGTGCAGCGCGAACTCCTTCCCCGTGAACTCCCCTTCGTGCATGGCGTTTCCTTCGGCACACTCTGGAGACCTGCCAATTACGTCTCCGGCGACATCTTCGATGTCGCCCGGCTCGATGAAGATCATGTCGGCGTGTTCCTCACTGATGCAGTCGGCCACGGCGTTCCCGCTGCCTTGCTCACCATGGTCATCAGCCGATCGCTCGTCATGAAGGAAATCACCGGCAACGAATACCGGCTTCTCCCGCCATCGGAAGTCCTCACGCGCCTCAACGAGGAAATGCTCCAGCGGCAGGGACGCACCACACGATTCGCCACCGGCGTCTACGCACTCATCAACTGCCGCGAAAGAACCATGCAATTCGCCGGCGCAGGACATCCCGCGCCGTTCCTCCTTCGCAAAGATGGGGAAATGAAGCCGCTCGAAACAACAGGCGGGCTGCTCGGCATCTTCGCCGACGAACAGTACGAGCAGATCGAGATTGAACTCGGACTCGACGACCGCATCCTCTTCTACTCCGATGGTTTCGAGCAGGCATTTCCCTCTCAAACAGCCGACGAACACGAGCGCCGTCTCCCCACCACGCGCTACCGCAAGGAGTTTGAAGCCATCGCTCGCTCCGGCATGCCGCAGGAAGCGATCGAACAACTGCGCAAGCGGCTCGATCTGCAAAATGGTTCCCTCCACCAGGCCGATGACCTCACCCTCATCTGCGCCCACGCCGGCCCGCTGGTGAAGGATGACCTCGCGCCCTCGGCATCAAAGTCAACCGAAGCCAGCGAACCGGCGATTCAAACTTCACGCATCGGCAAGTGACCACCACAACCCGGTGGCGTCTATCCTGCAACGCGGAATCTATTCCGCAGGGTAGATCATGAGGAAGAGCAGCTCAATCGCTACATCATGCACCTCGTGTGATTCGGCGACCGCAGTCCATTCGTTAAACTCCTCGACGCTTTCAAAGCCGAAGACTTCAAGCGCTTCATTGAGAGTGAGCCCGTCGTGGCTCACGCCGCCGCCGGCCATGCTCTCCTTTTCATCCTGCTGCTCGCCGCACGTCCTGTTCCACTGCAACAAGAGAATGTTTAGGTCAGGCACGCCGACGGTGCAGTCTTCATTCAAATCCCCTTCGCAATACGGCGGACACGGAGAGGGACAGGTGCCCCAGTTCGCGAGGAGGATGTTGAGATCGTCTTCATCCACGATGCAAGTCGCCGTTGAAGTCTGCCTCTGGGCAGGGTCCGCGCTCGAACGCACCCATGTCGACCACCGCACCGCTGCCGCCATCGACAATCCGCACGTTCAGATCACGGTCGGCAACCGTTTCCTCCAAATCACCGTCATCGTCAACGTCAACGCCGAGATCATCCTCCCACACCACGCTCTCATTGTCGCCTTCGTCGATGCATGGTGAATTCTCGCCCAAGCGGTACTCGCCGCAGAAAATTGGATTGTTGCCAATATTCCGATCCCCGGACACCGCGCAGAAATCGTCACAGCCCTGAATGCACGTGTAGGTCACGTCCGGCGGCGTCGGATCTTCATAGAGGAAAATCTGGTCCTCCTCGTTCATGGACGAGCCCACGAAGTTACCCCAGAAGATGCAGTTGGTGATCGTGTCGGTATTCTCTCCTGAGAACCAGATGCCGCCTCCTTCAAACGTCGCTTCGTTGTCGGCGAAGGTGCAGTTCACGAAGTTAGCGCTTGAATTCCAGGTGGCGACCGCTCCTCCCAGGCCATTCATCGTGCCGCCAGCGCAATTGTTTGAGAAGACGCAGTTCGCAAATGTTGCTCCTGTATGCTCGTGCAGGTATGCTCCGCCACCTCTCAGGACCGTCGTGTTCTGATCAAAAGTGCAATTCAGAATTCGCGGCGAGTTGCCGAATAGAGCCAAGCCGCCGCCTCGTGCGTGTGCATGATTCCCGACGATACGACAACGGATGATCGCTCCGGAGAACGAAGTGAGATGGAGTCCGCCGCCCTCCGAGTTGACCCCGCTGGTCGCATCTGCGTTGCCGCCGGTGATGGTGAAGCCGTGCTGACGTTCGCTGCGGTCACGACGTGATAGGCGTTGTCATGGGGCGGGTTGGTGCCGATCTCGCCGCTGAGGATGGTGACGTAGAGATCGGGAACGCGCTGATTGAGCGATGTTTCACTGCCGGCGAAGCCGCCGTAGATGTGGCGATTGTTGAGGAGCGTAAAGGTCGCGGAACGGTCGTCGTTCGGGTTCGCCTTCACGGTGGGTTTGTAAGTGCCCTGTGCAACCCAGATATGGTCATTCTCTGCGGACTCGGCGAGCGCGTCGTCGAGGTTGTCGAAGGCGGTGGGCCATGTCTCACCGTCACCATTGGACGAGACCGAGGCGTCGACGTACCAGATGGTCTGCGCCGACGTTGACGCCGTGGCGCAGGCGATGAACCCGGCAATCAGGAAAAGCTGAGATGTCGTTGTAAACCACTTCATGCTGAACCTTCTTTCTTCTCGTGAGGGAAGGAGCAGGTGTTCGCGTTGGAGTTGCAGCACGCGCCGTCAGCCCCAGTTTGCGAGGAGTATCAACAGATCGGTGACGCCGACTGCGGTGTCGTCGTCGAGGTCAGCAGCACATTTAAGTGAATCAGTACACGCGCCCCATGCACCAAGAAGGGTGAGCAGATCAGCCACTCCGACGAGACCGTCGCAGTCCAGATCGCCCGTTGGCGCCGGCAAAGGCGTAAGCAGATGTGGAGGATCGAACGTGGTGGTCGCAAGAATCCTGCCTGCGTCATCGATAACCCAGGCAGCCCGCAGCGTCGTCGTGCCGGGAGGAACAAGATCATTCAGGTCATAGAGGACGCCGTTCTGCCACAGAAACGCGCGTCCGTCCACCGTCTCCATATTGCCGACGATCTGGCAAGACGAATTTATGCTTCGAGCCCAGCAGTTTTTGTACTCCAGAAGCGGATCGATGCGAATCGCTTCGCCTTCGATGTATGCATAGCCGCGCCACACATTGGCATTCCAAACAGGATCGAAGAACTTCCCAAATCCGGCAACATCGCCATGCACATTGATCGCGGCTCCCGTACTCGTAGTGCCGCCGGGAACAGGCGGGAGTGCGGCAACGATGCCGTTGTGCCAGATAAATGCAACGGCATCCGTAATCTGGCCATTACCCATCCATCCAGTGATCTGACCGAGCGCGTTAATCGCGTTTGCCCTGCTGTCAGGTCCAGTCAATCCCGAAAGAGCGGTCATCGTTCCCTTCTCCCACTTGAACGCCTGAAGCGGCCCTGTCACCGGGTGGGTGGCGTATCCAACCACGACCGAGTCATCGTTCAAGCCCAAGCCGACACTGACCGCCGCTTCCGGCAAAGTGCCAAGGTTTGTCCACTCACCGTCACTCAACAAAAATGCTCGATTGGACGTTGCCGACGGCTTCATCTCACCCGTCATCTGCCCCAGTGCGTTCGTTCCATACACACTGTTGATGTCATAGACCTGCACTGAACCGATGCCCGGCGGAGGCGAGAGCGTGTTGAGTCCCATCTTCTCCGACCAGACAAACGAGGCGAACTCGCCTGTGCATGTCAAAAGCCCTGCCACCTGAAGATTCGAGTTCATCGCAGTCGGCATCAGGCCGGCCGGGCCGAAGATGCCGCACGATGGCGGCTCGATCAGCGCCGTCACCTCATACTGCGGCGGGCATTGGGCGAACGCGCCGCCGCCCAGCGGCATCAGAACGATGGCGACAACAGCCCAGAAATGCCGAATCCGCACCACCACTGCCAAGGCGCGGCATCCCTCTCGTTCTCCTTCGCCTGCGCCTGAACTCCAGGTCGCGATCATGTGCCAAGCCCTTTGAAGGGGGCCGGAATCAGCCCGCCATCAACAACATACTCCAGGTCCAGGGCCTTTGCAAGGAACCAGCGGCGAAATGCACCCAGTTCGACGTGTCCCTCCAGGGGCGCAGTGCCGGCTTTGACCTCGCCAACTTTGGCTCAATTCGCAGCAGCTTGGGCAACGTCACGGGCAACCTGGAGGAAGCCGCGACCACAATCGATGGTCTCGCGCGAAGCATCCAAAATGAGCGGCCGATCTTCACTGATTTCCGGCTCATCATGATCGATGAGCAGTTTATCAATGGTGATAAACGGTTTATCAACAGTGATAAACGGCTGATCAATGGTGATAAGCGGCCAATCAAGCGTGATGAGCGGCTCCTCATGCATGATCAGCCGGTCATTTTCAATGCTTTCCACGGCTTATTTGAACTTTGCCGCATTCACTCCAGATTTGTTCAGCACCTGTTCTTAATTCATCCCGTGCGGGAGGACATGCCGGTCACGAACCGCGCTGTGGAGCCCCGAGCCCTTGAACGTTGCGCCGCACCCATTCGATTGCGACCTTGGCAAGGTAATCCGCTTCGAGGTTGACGCGACTGCCGGGGCGCAGTTCCCCAAGCGTTGTGAGTTTGAGCGTGGTCGGAATGAGCGCGACCTCAAATGAATCAGCTTCTCGTGAAGCGACGGTGAGCGACACGCCATCGATCGCAATCGAGCCGCGCTTCACGATGTATTCCATCAGCGCCTCGGGCGGCTCGATGCGCAATCGGCGCTCGGCCGCTGAATCGTCGCTCACCTCCAGCACAGTGCCAACGCCATCAACATGCCCCTGCACAATGTGGCCGCCAAGCAGCGTTGATGGCGTCGCCGCATCTTCCAGATTAACAGGCCGGCCGGGTTGAAGTTCACCGAGCGTCGTGTTGCGCAGGGTCTGATGAATGACGTCAAATGCAAGGTGGCTGTCGGCTGTTGGCTCTCGGCTCTCGGCTACGGATGCCGCAAGCGTCAAACAGCAGCCGTTCACAGAAATCGACTCGCCATGGAATGGGCGATGAGACCAGCCGCGCGCATCAATGACAAGCCGCACGCCGGTCGGCACAGGTTCGATGTGATGCACAACGCCGCAATGTTGGATCAGACCGGTGAACAAGGCAGGTGCTAGGTGTTAGGTGTTAGGTGTTAGGTGTTAGGTGTTAGGGGTTAGGGGTTAGGGGTTAGGGGTTAGGAGTTAGGGTTCGAGTCGGAGCGAAGTGTCAGATGTCGAACGTTTGGATTTCAGTGTTGTGTATTGCGCTTAGGACCCACGACGGCACCTGACTCCTGCATAGAGGACACCCATTCCTAACTCCTAACTCCCAACTCCTGACTCCTCATACCATCCGATCCAGCAACCGATACTGCACCGCTTCCGCAATGTGGTGCGCTTCAACGCGCGCTGCTTCCTCCATATCCGCAATCGTCCGCGCCAGCCGCCTGATCTTGTCATAGGCCCGTGCAGATAAACCCATTTCGCGCATCGCCTGGCCGAGCATGGTCTGGCCCTGCTCATCAAGCGCAGCATGGCGGTCGAGTTCCTTGCCGGAAAGCTCCCCGTTGACCTTGCTTCCCTGACGCTGGTTCTGAATCTGCCGGGCGCGCATCACATGCTGGCGCATTGTTGCAGTATCCGTGCCGCGGCTCTTGGATGTCAGTTGCTTATAAGGGACCGCAGGCACTTCGATATGAATATCAATGCGGTCGATAAGCGGGCCGGAGATGCGCGAAAGGTATCGCTCCATCTCGCGCTGGCTGACTTCATCGCCGGGCGCAGCCATGTTGCCCTTCGGCGTTGGGTTGAGCGCGCCGACGAGCATGAACCGTGCTGGGAATCTCACCGAACCATGCGCTCTGGCCACCGTAACGCAGCCGTCTTCGAGCGGTTGGCGCAACGTCTCAAGCACGTTGCGGCTGAACTCGGGCATTTCATCCAGAAAGAGAACGCCACGATGGGCAAGCGAAACATCGCCCGGCTTGGGAATCGTTCCGCCGCCGATGATGGCAGGCGATGACGCCGTGTGATGCGGCGTGCGCACCGGCCGCTGAAGGATCAGCGCCTGTCCCGCTGGGATGCGGCCGACACTGGAGTAAATGCGCGTCACCTCCAGCACTTCATCACGGCTCAAGCGCGGCAGGATGCCGGGTAGCGCCTTGGCCATCATCGTCTTGCCGGTACCGGCCGGGCCAAGCATCAGAATATTGTGCGCCCCTGCTGCTGCAATCGTAATCGCGCGCTTCGCCGCTTCCTGGCCTCGTATATCACCAAAGTCAACACTCGGCTGCGCCTGTTCGATGAGCGCATCAGCATCGACCGTGGGATGCGGCTCGATGCGCAGCGAGCCGTTGAAGAGCGCGACGATCTCGCCGAGCGTCGAAACGCCAAGCACTTCGATGCCATCAACCGCCGCTGCCTCCGCCGCATTCGCCCTGGGCACGATGACACCACGCGCGCCGGCGGCTTTGGCGAGTATCGCAAGACTGATGACGCCTTTGACCGGCCGAACGCGCCCATCCAGCGCAAGCTCACCTGCAATGAAAAACTCAGACGGTTGGGGCCCCTCGGCAGTTAACAATGCGCCGTCTTGTTCTGTCGTGTGCGCCTCGCGTTCCGAAGCGTCTCGCTGGCGCTTCCCCTCCGTGCCTTCGTGCCTCCGTGCCTCCGTGCCTTTCGCTCTCTCAATCGTTCCATCAGCCAGCATCAGCGCGACCGCAATCGGCAGGTCGTACACCGGCCCTTCCTTCTTGACATCAGCCGGCGCGAGGTTGATCGTCAGCCGCGTCTGCGGAAAGCGCAGGCCGCTGTTGAGCAGCGCGGTGCGCACGCGCTCCATCGATTCCTTAACAGCAACATCCGGCAACCCCACGACGATCTGCTTGGGCAATCCCACCGGCGAAAGATCCGCCTCAATCTCGCACGGCAGCGCATCAATCCCCTGCAACACGAAACTGTTCACACGGCTGATCACGTGGCGATTGTAACAGAGAGAGGCACGAAGGCACGGAGGCACGAAGTGAGTGGACATCGCTTTCCCTTCGCCCCTTCGCCCCTCTCTGCCCCTTCGCCTCTCTGCCCCTTCGTCCCTTCGTGCCTACGTGCCTTCGTGCCTCTCTTCAAGAATCCACTCCAGCAATACCGCCGCCTGCTCATGCTCCGGGTCGAGTTCCAGCGATCTCTCAAGAGCCCGCGCCGCTTCGGCGAACCGGTCGATTTGCGCAAGTGCATAGCCGAGGTTGTACCATCGCATCGGCGCTTCCTCATCCAGCCGCAGCGACTGGCGATACAGCAGGATCGCGCGCTCGTAATCCTCTTCAAGAAGGCGCTCATACGCCTGCTCATCGAGGCGCTGCGCTGACGCCCAGTTCGCAGCGGCTTGGTATTCCTCGTTCGCCGGCTCCAGATCAACCGCCTTCGCAAATGCATCAAACGCATCGGCCGGACGATTCATCGCAGCCAGCGCATGGCCGAGGCCGTACCAGAGCTCAGCGACAGCGTTGTCATGCGCGATCGCCTGTCGATAGAGCGTTTCACTGCGGGCAAAGTCATCGATGGAGTAGGCGCGCAGCGCTTCTTCGTTCGTCGCCATCGCCTTTGACCATTGCAACTGCGTTCGCGCAGCGGAGTTCTGCGGCGAGAGTTCAGCCGCCTGCGCAAAGGCGCTGCTCGCCTCTTCATACCTGCCGATGTCACTGAGCGCCTTGCCGAGGTTGAACCAATGCGCCGATTGCTGCGGCTCCATGTGCGTCAGGTCGCGCAGCACATCGATCGCCGATGCGTAATCGCCTTCCTCCGCCAGGGCGATGGCCTGGTCGGTCAACTCCAGCGTTCGCGCAGGTGTCGTGTTGATGTGCGGCCGGGCAAAGAGCGCGGCTGCAATGAGCAGCGCGAAGCAGCCGGCGAGGAGCGCGCTCCACCTCGTTCGTGAATCCTGCGGGGCGCCAATACGCGCGCCGAGCATCGCCCCCAGAAGCAATCCCGCACCGTTGGCGATGTTGCTCGCAGCGAAGGTGCCCGCAAGATCAGCCAGCACGTAGAACGCAAAGATTGCCAGCATCACCGCCGTCAGCAGCACCCCCACCGCGCCGGCAAATCGCTCATCGCGCCGCCCCGCCATCCACAGCGCAGCAAACATGCCGAACACCACGCCGGAAAGCCCCGGGATACCCCATGAAAAGGCATGCTGCGCCGCGGCCGAGCCAGCGGCAAGTACAGCAAAGGTCACCAGGAACCGCCCCGAACCGAGGGTTCGTTCGAGAATGAATCCGAAGTAGCCGAAGAGGGCAACGTTGACAAGAAGATCAAGCGCCGTCCGGTGCGGCAGCGCGGCCGTGATGTACCGCCACGGCTGCCAACTGTCATCGCTGGTCATCAGAACCAGGCCGCCGATCTCATTGCCGCTCCACCAATGCGCACTGACGAGGATTGCAGCAAGCGCGATGACAATCGTCGTCGGCCCATCCTGCACCAGCGCAGCAAAGGGGTTTCGGCTCATCGCTGAGTTTACGCACCCATCACATGCCGGTACATGAGCGCGGCCCATCGTGAGTAGAACGCAAAGGCCGCATCCTCACCATTGCGGCGCATCTCCTTCACGTTGTCCAGCAATGCCGCATGGCCAGGCGGAGGTCGAAAGAGCGCGAAGTACGTGTCCACCACTTCATCCGGCGCGATGTGTGAGATGAGTTCCGCCAGCCGGTTCATGTTCTCGCCATCCGAGTGCCCCTTCATGTCGCCGAGGATGCCGAACGCGAACTTGTCGCCGTCCACCTGAAAGATCGACCCGCTGGTGGTGTGAATGTCGAGCACCTCGGTGACTTTCGACGTTTCGCGAAGAGCGCGCTCGCGCAGTTCATCCACCTTGCTCGACGCCGCCATGCGAGCCGCCCAGCCGTATTGCACGAAGGCCGTGGCGCGATCGACATTCTCCTGCACCCGCTGCGCCACGCGCGCTGCCGAAGCAGCCGCGCCCCTGCGGATGGTCGCGCGCACCAGAAACTGCACATGCTCGCGGCGAATCGTCGTCGTCAGGCCGCGCCAGATATCCACTTCGAGGTGGCCGTGCGCCATGCGCATGTCGCGCACTTTCATTGACGCTCCAAGTGACGCGAGGTCGGCAAGCGCCGGCGCAAAGGCGTCGCCGCCTTCAGCGCAGATGCAATCGATGATTCGTGCAGCGCGCTGCGCATCGAATCGGCCGAGGACATACGGCGGCGGGCGCTTTGCTGCCAGACGCGCGCTTGCTTCATCGATCGCGCCGGTCGCCGCCAGGCGCTGCGGGATCTGCGCTTGATCCCAGTGGACCGGCCACTGAATCACAGTGGGATAGGCCGTGTCGCGCCAAGCGGCAAGCGATGAGGATGACGTGTGGGTCATGCTGAGCAAGCCGGGCTAAGCCGCAAGTGGCCTTATGCTTCGCCGTTCGTTACCTTTCCATCAGCGACCTTGACGGGTTTCACCTCAGCGCGCCGCACTTTCGACACGCCGTCTTCATCGAGTTTGCCCAGCACCGACGGGAGTTCAATGCCCGCCTGTTTCGCAAGTTCGTGCATGGCCGGGAGCGAGCCGATCAAGCTGGAAAGGAAATCCGCGGTCGTTCCGCTGCCGGCGCCGTGGCCGTTCTTGCCGGAGTCCCAGACTGTGATCTTGTCGATCTTGAGATTCTGAATCGCCTTGACCTGCTCGGCGATGAGGGTGGGCAGTTGCTCGATCATGAGCAGTGTCGGCGCGATGTGCGGATTCTGCTCGCAAGCCGCGACGAGTTTGCGGTAGCCCTCGGCCTTGCCTTCGAGCACCTTCTGAATGCCCTCGGCCTCGGCGACATACCGCGCGAGAATGGCGTCGGCTTCGCCGCGCGCTTCGCGCCGCTGCTTCTCGGCCTCGGCTTCTGCCGCGATCTCGATGCGCTTCTTCTCGATCTCCTGCGGGGCAAGTTGTTCCTTGGAGAGACGCGCCAGTTCCTGCTCGCGCTCGGCGATCAGAATCGCCTCACGCGCCTTGGCCGCCGCAACCTCCGCCCGACGCCGCGCCTCGGCCTGAATCTCCGCCAGTTTCGCATTCG
This sequence comes from uncultured Isosphaeraceae bacterium, assembly GCA_964523675.1. Taxonomy (GTDB): domain Bacteria; phylum Planctomycetota; class Phycisphaerae; order Phycisphaerales; family SM1A02; genus CAZFZT01. The sequence goes on along the minus strand of CAZFZT010000012.1, from coordinate 12,971 downwards.
ACTCAGCGATCTGCGCTGCTGAGGTGTTCTCACCCGAGACGGCCGTCGCTTCGGCCTCGGCGACCTTAATACGCTGATCCTGCTCCGCGCGCTTCTGCGCTGCGATGGTCTCCGCAGTCCGCTCGGCCGTCGCAATCTCGAGATCTCGCTTCGACTCGACTTCGCCCTTAACCGCCTCAGCTTCAAGCGCAGCGACCGCAACACGCTGCGCCCGCTCGGCTTCCTTCTCGCCCTGCACACCGGCCGCACGCTCGCGCGCCACGTTGACGGTCTTCTCGCGCACCGCGATCGCTTCGCCAGTCGCACCGTCGCGCACCTGCTGAGCCACATCGACCTTCGCGCGTTCGATCGCTTCAGCCGCGGCCCGCTGGCCGATCGCCTGAATGTAGCCGCTCTCGTCCGTGATGTCGCGCACGTTCACGTTGATCAGTTCAAGGCCGATCTTGTTGATTTCAGCCGTAACATTCTCGTGAATCAGGTGCATGAACTTCTCACGATCGCGGTTGATCTCCTCAATGGAGAGCGTGGCGATCACGAGACGGAGCTGTCCCAGAATGATGTCCTGGGCCTGGTCGCGAATCTTGCGATCATCGAGCATGAGCAAACGCTCAGCCGCATTCTGCATCAGCACCAATTCCGTGGCGATGCCGACCGTGAACGTTGATGGCACGTTGACGCGAATGTTGTTGTAAGAGAGCGCGCCTTCAAGCGGGATGTCGATGACAAGCGGCTCAAGCGAAAGGTAGGCGTAATCCTGGATCAGTGGAACGACAAACGCGCCGCCGCCGTGCAGACATTTCGCGGCCTTGTTCGTTCCGACCCGGCCGTAGATGACGAGGATGCGGTTGGACGGGCATCGCTTGTAGCACTTGACGATCATCGCCAGCGCAAAGAGGAAGATGAGGACGCCGCCGCCAATGAGTGGGATGACCCAGGGCATGGTGCCGGCGGTTGTCGCTGCGATGGTGAGTGTTGCGTTCATGATTTCCTCCTGTACGTAAGCGTGCTACGCCGCGAGCGGTGTGACGGTGAGCGTACGATCTTCGTTGACGCGCACCACACGGATGCGCGATTGTGATGCAATGGACTCGCCTTCGGTGACCGCGGTATAGATGCGCTGCCGGCCGTCAACAACGAGTTGCACCTGGCCGCGCCCTTCACCGGCCTGCGGGATCGACACGTACACCGTGCCCTCCGCTCCAACAGCGCGCTCGACGCGCACGTTGCCGCTGGCCTGAAGGTCATACACGGCCTTGAGCAACATGCCCAGCAGCCACACGGTTGCGACGCCGCACGCGATGCCAAAGAGCAGCGCGTTGATCCACGTCCATTCAAAGGCGCGCAGCCCTGCAATGCCGCCCCATCCAGCGCCCATCAGAAACGCAGCGATCGATTGGATGGAAAGAACCTTGAAGGTATCGGTTGAATCCGGGTGATCGAGATCGACATCGGCATCAAGACCAAGGTCGCCGCCACCGACGAACATCAGAAGCAGGCGCAGCACAAAGAAGATCGAGCCGACGATCGCCGGGATCGAAAACCAGAGAGCTCCATCCGTGATCAGTGCCTGTGGCATGGTGCAAACCTCCTATCGAAGTTCGTTTATTATGACAGAAATTCAGCTGCTTTGGATGTCCTTATTGGTCGCCCCGCGGACATTTCGGTACGGGTTCATCCTCCGGGGATGCCGCCACAGAACGTCATGGCTTCCGGGCTGGTGAACCATCAGAGGAGATGCGTTCTCAGGAAGTCGAGTTGGCGGTTCTTGGCGTCTGCGGCCATTTTGCCGAAACCAGCATGCTCGTAAGGCGCCCCGGTGTGTTCATACTCGATCAACTCGACGATTGTGGGGTCGCCATACTGCTCTCGTAACGCGCCGACAAACTCGCGCTGGCCCTCAATGGCAACCCATTCATCACCCTTGGCGTGAATGGCCTGGAAAGGAATCTCTCGCCATTCTTCCAAATGCTCCATTGGGTTTCTGCGATGGAAGATTTCATCCGGGAGATCGCGAAACATGGCCCGGTGCCGCTGATGCACCCACGAGCCGGTGGTGGCTTCAACGGAGGCGCAGATGAACGGATGCTCGCGCGTCAGGCGCATGATCGCGGCCATGCCGCCTCCAGACATGCCGCCAATTCCCATGCGCGAGACGTCAAAGGAGCCAATCTCCGCCAGAGCTTCGACCACAGCGTCAATCTCCCGCTCCATCTGCTCGACCACCTCGAACGTGCGCTCCGGCTGCTGCAGCGACTCGTCGAATCGCTCGCCGTGGCCGGGCAAGTCAATCGCGCACGCGCCGATGCCCGCTCGCATCCATCGAAGATAGCGGCCGGGATCGAGCTCCTTGTTCACGGTTCGGCCGTGCATCCACAACACCACCGGCACGCGCTTGTCCAATTCCCACTCCGGATGCACCAGCATGACCGGTATGCGGTGCGGACCGAGGCGCTCCCAGCGAGCGGCTGCGAGCAGTGCGGAGGGCATATGTGCGGTGAGATCGGGCATGGTCCCGATCATACGACGCTCATTCCGAAGGTGCCGCGTGGATGCTCAGGACCGTATCAAGGCAGAAGAAGTCGTTGCTGGTCACGACAATGTCGATCGGGTCGAGAGAGGTTTTCGAGTTGAGAAACTGGTGCGAGTCGAAGCGCTGCACGTCGCCATCTATCTCAAGCTCAAGTCCAGCCGGTGAATGAATCCCCGGAAGCCGACGATCACCATCGCTGCGCACCTGCAGCCATTCTTACACCGTCGCCGGCCGGGGCAAGGCGATGTGAGCGTTGGTAAACTGCCTCTCCATGCCCCGCATCATTGCCGGCGAGTTTCGCTCGCGCCGCCTCATTTCCCCTGCCGATGACGCAACAACCCGGCCGTACACCGATCGCGTCAAGGAATCGGTCTTCAACCTTCTACGGGGCTGGTTCGATGATGCGCATGTTCTTGATCTGTTTGCGGGAGTCGGCACCATGGGCTTGGAAGCCATCAGCCGGGGCGCGAAGCGTGTCGTGCTTGTCGAACACAACCGCCGCATCTTTGACATGTTGCAACAGAACATCGATGCGCTGGGCTGCGGCGATCGCGCGGAGGCGGTGCTGGGCGATGCGTTGGGCCGCACCGCTCTGCTCCGTGCGCCGAGGCCGGTCGATGTTGCATTTGTTGATCCTCCTTATGAGTTGATGCAGAAGCGCGAGCAACGTCGGCGCGTTCTTGAACAGATCGAGCGCCTCAAGGACATCCTGGCCGAGCGCAGTTTCGTCGTACTTCGAACCCCATTCGGCCCGAGCGACGATGAGCCGCTGAAGATTGAAGGATTCGCCGGACCGGAGCCGCACCGCCACAGCAAAGACATGTGGGTGCTGCTGTACGAGCCGATCTCTGACACTCAATCGACGTAAACGTAAGCAGCCGCTGCCAAAAATTCGTGGCCGGCTTTCGCGCGGCTATTGTCTCACTGATGGCGATCGAGTTGCACCATTCCGAGCACCCACCCACCGCACGCGAGGCGGCGACAGAGGTTGTGCGGCGACTCGTCGGCGCAGGGCATACCGCCTACTTCGCCGGCGGGTGTGTGCGCGATCATCTCATGGGCCACGAACCTCAGGACTATGACGTTGCCACCTCAGCCAGACCTGAGCAGGTGCGACTTGTCTTTCCCAAAGCCAGAGGCGTCGGCGAGTCCTTCGGCGTGATGCTGGTGCGAGCATTTCGCCACACCGTCGAAGTGGCGACGTTCCGAACCGATGGGCCGTACTCCGATGCGCGAAGACCTGATGACGTTGAGTTTTCAGACGCTGAGCACGACGCGCGGCGACGTGATTTCACCATCAACGGCCTCTTTGAAGATCCGCTCCGGGGACGAATCATCGACTATGTCGGCGGCAAGGCGGACCTCGAAGCGCGCCTCATCCGCGCGATCGGCGACCCCTACGAACGCATTGCCGAAGATCGACTGCGCATGCTTCGCGCGATCCGGTTCGCGGCGCGATTTGCCTTCGCCATTGAATCCGACACAGCTGACGCCATACGCAGCAAGGCGGACGATCTGGCAGGCGTCAGCCGTGAACGCATCGGCCAGGAAATCAAGCGCATGCTCCGCCACCCCAATCGAGCCGTCGCAGCGTGGGAGGTGCAGTATCTCGGCCTTGATGCTGCGGTGCTGGGCGAGCAGCACCTGACCGTCGCGCCGACGCGGCTCGGTCGCCTTCCGGACCAAAGCCCCTACTCGACTTCGCTTGCGGCATGGTTGCTCGACCGTCACGAAGAAACCGCTGAAGCAAACGATCTGTTCGATCGCGTCAAGCATTGGGGCGATGCGTTGATGCTTTCCAACCATGAGCGAACAGCCATGCGCCGCGCGATCGACATCTACCTTCACCTGCGCTCGGATTGGCTCTCCATGGGAATCGCCAGGCAGAAACGGCTCGCGTCGGATCCTGCCTTCGTTCATGGCCTGGCACTGCTTCTGACCGGTGATCGCCCCGCCTTCATCGATGTGAAACGGCGGGTCAACGAGCTTTCGCAGTCCACGGTTGGACTGTCTCCGCAGCCACTGATTGACGGCCACGACCTCATCGAGGCCGGCGTTGCATCGCCCGGCCCCGGCTTTCAGGTCGTACTTGATGCGGTCTATGACGCTCAACTCGAAGGGCAGATCGCCACCAAGTGCGAAGCGATCGCCCTCGCTGGCGCGATCGTTCGGACTCAAGAGCAATAGATTTTCGCAGGATGACGCTGCCCAGAGCGTCAAGTGAAAGGAACAGTTGCCACCACTGGCCAGGCTTCTCTTGTTCGGTCTTTGGATGGATCGCACACTGTGTCGCCAAGCGACCTGAAAGGAGTGCCACATGGCCGTTTGCCGATTGGAATTGGAACAATCACCGCGATCCTGCGTCCAATTGAAGGACGCGGTACCATGTGGACGTCGTTGACCCTCTCTGAGAAGGAATATTCATCATGATGACCGGTAGAACACTCGCGCAGCTCAGTCTCGTGGCCATCGTTGCCGCCACTTCCTGGACCCTTGGCGTCCCCGCGGCTGCCCCGACGGCGTCAGCAGCGGTTTTCATTGAGGACGAGCCGCAGACGCAGGACATCATCCATATGAACGACGGCCGGGTGCTCACCGGCGAGATCGTCAGCGAAGACGGCGACACCATCGTCTTCAAGTACGTCGATCCCAACATCCGTATTCAGTCGCAGCTGACACTCTACAAGAGCGACATTCTCGCGATCGAGCGCGATGTCGCCGTCAAAGAGGAAGAGCCCGATCCGGTAGCGGTCGATGCGGAGGAGTTTGAGACCGTCGTTCAGCAGCGCGAGCGCGGCATGGCGGAAGGCAATGTCGAGGACGCATCGCTGCCCGCTCTGTATGTCATACCCATGGTCGGTCAGATGGGGACGGACATTCGGCTCGAGGTGTACACCGACATCATCGACGACATCAAGAGGAAAAAGCCCGAGGTCGTCGTCTGGCGGCTTGAATGCACCGACATCAAGGATGAAATCCTTGGCGAGTTCGAATACATGATCGATCGCCGGCAACAAGAGGAACAGGGCCTTTTCTTCCTGATCGATGACTATCGCGTCCTGGTCCAGAAGCTTCACGACGAACTTCGCGGCATTCGCCAGGTGATGTGGGTGCATGACGCCTACGGCGTCGGTTCGGTCATGGCTCTGGCTTGGCCGGAGATGTATATGACGCCCGGTGCGCGGCTTGTTGGCATGAGCGTGTTCTTTCAGGAGCATGGCGGCGATGCTGACATCAAGGCAAAGATGCGCGAAGCGTGGATCGGAACGGGGAACGGATTTCTTATGCGAGGCGGCCATGCACCGGAACTCGGCTACGGCCTGATGAACCCGCGCACGGTCCTCAGCGCGACATGGCGCGGCCGCAAAGTCATCTGGCGAAACGATCTTGATGGCGAAGTCGTCGTCAACAACAGCAGAAACAATGTCGCCTGGTTCCGCGCTAAAACCGCTGAGGATTTCGGTATCAGCAAAGGCACCGTCGAAACGCTCGACGACCTTGCCCTGCTTCTGGGCTACCGTGAATATCGCGTGATGGAAGGAGACGGCCGCAACACCATCGTGCGCTACAAGCAGAATTGGCGCCGCGAGTTCGATCAGGCCTGGAAGCGGTTCCTCGATTACAATCAGCACATGAGGTGGGTAAACGGGGATCAAGCCCTGATGTGGCTCGGCCGCGCAAAGAGCGACCTCGAATACATCGTCAGCGCCATGCGGCGGTTTCCCGCTGTTGAGCTCCGGCTGCGCTTCAGGGGCCTGCCCGATCGACTCTCCATCGAAATGCGGATCGAGCAACTCGGTCAGCAGATCGCAGCCATGCGCCGAGGCGGTCGCGGCGGCCGTGGCGGAGGCGGTGGAGGCGCCGGTGGCGGACGCGGATAACCCGACCCTTGACAAGAAGCTCGAACACTCCTGACGACCTAACGCAATCGACTCACCCGAGGTTTCCTATGCACATCCGAAGTTTTTCCATTCTGCTCTGCACGCTCTTCATCGGCGCTATGGCCTCCATCGCGGCCGCCCAGAGTGTGGAACTCCGCTTGAATGACGGAACCCGATGGCGCGGCGAGGTCGGCCAGCAAGTCAAACTCGTCGTGCGCGAAAACCGATCGCAGGTCGAGTACGTCGGTGAGCTCATCGCCACCGGCAATGGCTGGATTCAGATCAAGACCAAGATCATCGGCGAATTGCGGGCACGTACCATCGCGAACGGCGACATCATTTCCATTGAAGCGGTGACAACCGCACCTGCGCAAACGGAGCAAAAGGAAGTCTCGCGCAGCTCAACCAACGCCGGAAGCACGACCAAGAACGCGACCAGCAATGATGATGGTTTCAAAGGCGTCTTCTATCTCCCCTGGAAGGGCGGCGTCGGGATGGAGGCACGCCACCACGAAATCAAGGCAATCATCGAGGAAGCGGACAAGCACGGCCGGGGCCAGATCATCATTCTTGATATCGACTCCCCCGGCGGATCCGTCGCCGAAATGCAGAAGATCGCCGAGACGATCCAAGACGGCAACAAGCGCCACCGCATCATTGCATGGATTCGTCAAGCCATCTCCGCCGGTGCGGCAACCGCCGCCAACTGCCACGAAATCTACTTCGCGACTGAAGGAGCCCTCGGCGCGATCACCATGCATTCCGGCGGACAGTCCGTGGGCGAGCGGCTTCAAAATCGCAATGCACAGTTCATCGGCGAATGGTTCGAGAAGGCCGGCCGGCCCGCGATCATCGCGCACACGATGATTCTCGCGGACCGCGAACTCTCCTACGACAAAGATCCCGAAACCGGCCGCGTCACATGGCATCCCGATCTGAGCGGTCAGTACATCCTGTCCCGCAAAGGAGAGAACCTCGTCTTCAACTCACAAAATGCGATTCACTCCAACTTCGCGCAAGGCGTCGCAGACACCTATGAAGACCTCGCCAAGCTGCTGAACTTCCCGGAATGGCGCGAGGTGAATGATGTCGGCCGTCGTATACACGAGTCCTGGATGAGAACCGTGGAGGACGCCCAGGAGAAGATTCGCCTCGCGGAGTTTCGCTACGCGAATCCGCAAGGCCGCGACGCAATCGCTCAACTCGGTTATCAGAAACGGCAACTTGAAGAGATGATCAAATGGTATGAGCGGATTGATGTGCCGCGTGAGAACCTTGAAGGACTCAGGCGCATGATTCGCGAAATCGAGAAGCAGATCGCTGACCTCAATCGACGTCGCTGATGCCGCCTTTCCGCGGCTGAGATTATCCGACAGGCCGCTGCCCTCAGCGGCCTGTCGTTTTTTGTGAAACGCCCGCTCACCTACTCGTCCGCTGCTTATAGTTTTCATCATGGCTGCCAGGAACACCAAACGACGCTCGACATCTCGCACACCCGGCGCAGCGGCCGAGCAAGCATCGCCGATGCTTCGGCGGGTCGCACCGCTGCTTCTGATGTTCCTCGCGCTCGCGGGTATCGCCTTGTATCTGCTTCTTGAGAATCCTGGCGAGGCCGAGCAGCCCGCTCCAGCAGTCATTGCCGGCCCGCCGCCGGTCGCGTTCGACCCGCCCTCCTTTGACTTTGGCGAAATACCGCTCAACACCACGCGCGCCGGGTCCGTGGTGATGCGCAATACGGGCTCAGCCCCGCTACGGGTGCAGACCGCCCGGCCTAGCTGCCCTTGCGTCAAGATCGATCTCGCTCCGGTCATTATTCAGCCGGGAACGGGAGTTACCGTCCCCCTTCAGATTGATTCGCTCAGCCGCCCGGGGCTTGGCACGTTCAGTGTGAACGTCATGTTCTCCGGCTACGAAGATCCCGCTGTATTCACCGTGCAGCGAACGGCTGTCGAAGAGTGACGCTCTATAATGCCGTGCGAGACGCCGCCAGCACGCGGCCGCTCCACGCCACCAACGCGCTCGTAGCTCAGCCAGGATAGAGCGGCGGTTTCCTAAACCGCAGGTCGCAGGTTCGAGTCCTGCCGGGCGCGCTTCGACCGGGGGGAGATCAAACACACAAGCCGGGCCAGAGTCGCGCAAGCGAAGGCGGCCCGGGTCGCGCACCGCTGCAATGAACATGCAACAGTACATCAGCGGCTCAGGTCATAGCCGCAGGCGGTGCAGCGCATATCGGAATCCTACCTGATGCAGCACGCAGCCACCACGCTATACTGCGCCGCTCGGAGGAGCCGGCAGCACGTCGCCGTCACTATTGCCAAATCAAAAGCCCTCCTCTGTGCTCTCTGTGCCTCTGTGGTGAATCTGCTCTTTGGTGAATTATCTCTAAAGGTCTCTCATGCCCAAGTACAAAATTGCCTGGATGCCCGGCGACGGCGTTGGAAACGACGTCATGGAAGCCGCCCGCCTCGTGCTCGACGCCATGAACTTCGACGCCGAGTACATCCCCGCCGACATCGGCTGGGAGTACTGGGTCAACGAAGGCAACCCGCTGCCCGATCGCACCATCGACATCCTCAAGCAGACCGACTGCGCCCTCTTCGGCGCGATCACCAGCAAACCCAACGCGGACGCCAAGAAGGAACTCGCGCCGCATCTTCAAGGCAAAGGGCTAAACTACTTCTCCCCCATCGTCAAACTTCGCCAACTCTTCAACCTGCACACCAACCTCCGGCCGTGCAAGGCGTATCCCGGCAACCCGCTCAACTATCGCGATGACATCGACCAGGTCGTCTTCCGCGAGAACACCGAAGGCATGTACGGCGGCGTCGAATGGCATCCGCTGCCCGAGAAGATCTGGGCTGCACTTGCCGATCCCGAAGTCGGCCATCCGGATCGCATGAAGAAATGGAAGGAGAAGGGCCTTGAGAACGTCGCACTCTCCTCGCGCATCGTCTCCACACAGGGCTGCACCTCCATCTGCACGCAGGCGTTCGAGTATGCCAAGAAGCACGGCCGCAAGCGCGTCACGCTCGTTGAAAAGCCCAACGTGCTGCGCGAAACCGGCGGCCTGATGATGCGCTGCTTCTATGATGTTGCGAAGAAGTACCCGGACATTCAAGCGGACGACGCCAACATCGACGCCATCTGCATGTGGATGATCAAGAATCCGCAGAACTACGATGTGCTCGTCGCGGAGAACATGTTCGGCGACATCATCTCCGACCTCTCCGCCGGCCTCGTCGGCGGCCTCGGCTTCGCTTCCGCAGCCAACATCGGCGACACCTACGCGGTCTTCGAGCCAACGCACGGCAGCGCGCCGAAGTACGCAGGCAAGAACGTCGTCAATCCCATGGCCATGCTGCTGACTGTCAAACTCATGTTCGACTGGCTCGGCGAAGAGCCGCGCAACGATCCCGAAGCGCGCGACATGGCAACCCGCCTCGAAAGCGCCATCGCAGCAGTCATCAAGGAAGGCAAGGTCGCCACTTATGATGTGCGCGGCGTGCGCGCCGGTGAAGGCGGCGCGAATTCGACAATGGAAGTCGCTGAGGAAGTCGCGCGCAAGGTGAGTGCGAACGCACCAGTCGCAACTGCCTGAATCAAAGCGCGAAGCCGCAAGCGAGTCATCAATCGAAATGGCATTCATCAACCCCGCCGCGCCCCACGCTTGCGGTTTCGCGCGCCCAAAAGTTACAATGACCGCATGGTCATCGGCTACCACCTCATCTTCACCGCCTACGGCTGGTGGCTGCCCAACGACCCGCGCGGCAGTTGCTCGCACCTTATCCGCAACGACATCATCGCCGACCTCGGCGAACTCCATCACGGCCGCAAACGCATCCAACCAAACAGTGCAGAGATCCGCGCGTTCTATGAACAAGCGCGCAGCAAACTCAAACACGAACTGCGCACGATTAATCAAGATGAACGCGCCTTGATCGCTTGCGGTTTCGCGCGAACCATCCGCGTTCGCCGCTACACCTGCTATGCCTGTGCCGTCATGCCCGACCACGTGCACCTGCTGATCCGCAAGCACCGCGACAAGGCGGAGCAGATGATCGAATATCTTCAGGAAGACAGCCGGGTGGAGTTGATCGAGCACGGCATGTTGCCGCGCGAGCGGTCTAAGGCGGCCCGGGCTGGAAGGTGTTCCTCAATACAAGAAGCGATATCGAGCGCACGATTCGTTACATTGAACGGAATCCCGTGCCGTACCGTTTACCCATGCAGCGACATTCGTTCGTGACGCTGTATGACGGGTGGGATCTCAGCGGCGCCGCACGCTGAGCGCGAAACCGCAAGCGAGTCATCAATCGAAACAGGATTCACCAACGCCGCCGCACCCACGCTTGCGGTTTCGCGCTTACGCAACTGAAACAAACGGCGAACCCGCCTGCACCGCCCGCCCCCGCATCATGCTCGAACCTCGCACGCTCACCTTCATCGCGCTCTGGTACCTCGCGCTCTCCATCGTCACGCTCATCACGATGTGGCGCGACAAGCGCGCTGCCCGGCGCGGCGGCTGGCGCACACGCGAATCCACACTCCACGCGCTCGAACTCCTCGGCGGCTGGCCCGGCTCCATCCTCGGCCAGCGCCTGCTCCGCCAGAAATCACGCAAGGTCTCGTACCGCATCGTCCTCGCACTCATCGTGCTCGCCCACCTCGCAATCTGGGGCTATGTACTCTGGAACGCTCGTTGATTCTCTCAAGGTCGCTCCAGCCGCGCGAGCCAACGCTGCGCCAGCCGCCTTCTCACCCCGCCGCGCCGATTCGCTTCTCAAGGAACACGCTCGTCTCCACCTCGTGCGGCTGCATCGACGCGTACGGCTCAAACGCGCTGCACGGCCCAAAGCCCGCGCGCTCGTAAAAGCGAATGGCCGCCCGCTGATGAACGCCCGTCTCCAGTCGCAGCACGGGCAGCCCCGCGCCGATCGCTTCATTCGTCAGCGCAGCAAGAATCGCATCAGCCACGCCCCTGCCGCGCGCCGCCGGCCGCACATACATGCGCTTCACCTCGCCGAACTCCGCAAAGAGGGCAACGCCGCCGCACCCCGCAGCTGCCCCACCTGAACGGGCGATGAAGAACCGCATGGGCGGCTGCACAATCGCATCAAGCGACAGCCCATGCCGCTGCTCCGCCGAGTAATGCACTGCAAGCTCGCGGTCCAGTTCCTCGATCAACTCGCGCACTTCATCGGTGCAGCAGGAGATGCGCTCGATGCTGACGGGCGGCCCGGCCGGGGACTCTTCACGCATTATGTGCTGTGCCATTCTTGGTGAGACATTCCGATGAACCGACCGCGACACCGCTATTCTATTTGCAATGGCTACGCCCGGCTTCCGGAAGTTTCGGCCGGCTTCCGGGAGTCTTGGCAGGCAAACGAAGGTCTCGCGTGGCGCCCGAAACTCTGGCGCCTCTAGTAAGAATCACGCGAGGCGCACGAGTGTTTGCGGCGAAAGTTGACTCGTGCGGTGTAGCGGTTGGACGCGTTGAACGCTTTACGAATGCTGTGACGCAGTATCCACACGTACAATGACGATATGCGGTGTCGCGCATGCGGCTACGACTTGCAGCGACTTTCCGATCATCGGTGCCCCGAGTGTGCGCGCGCTTTCGATCCGGCCAATCCAAAGACTTTCCTCAAACGCGCCCGATCAGGGCGTCCTGTCCTGGTGGCCATACTGTCGGCCATCGCGATCGCTGTCCTTGGTGTACTTGTGCTGCCAGTGGATTTCCTTCCGATCATCTGGCTACTCGTAGTTGCGATCGTCGGAGGTTGTGCCTGGGACTCCAGTGAACTGGTCTTCCGCCGACACCCGTGGGTTGAACATCCGACAGAACTCTTGATCGCCTCGTGATCTCATGGCTCTGCGTCGCAGCGATAGCGGCGGCAATGACATACGTCGCTGTTGTGGGCGGTTGGTCGTAGCGTATCGGCGTTCAGCGCGTAGGGTGGGTAGAGCGAGTAGAGCGAGCGAAACCCACCGTTTCGGCGTGACCTGCGCGAAGAAGATGGGTTTCGCTTTGCTCTACCCAACCTACCTTGCTTGCGTCCCCCGGGGCAGGGCATGTTGCAAGATTGCGTCTCTTCGCTCAAGCCAAAATGAACTCTGACAGAGGACGAACTATCTGGCGAAGATACTCTCGCGGAACTGTCATTGTGTCCCATCTGCCTGAGCGTGGCTTTGCAAATTTCGCGTAATCCCGTATCGGCGCGCATCCGAGGACGTACCGAAATGCTCCGTGCTCGACTCGTTCGAATGGTGGGGCTTTCGCCGAGTGGTGGTCAGAGTAAATCCAAACCAACGCAACCTTGTAGAAAGTGACGAAATCCTCGAGTTGGTCCTTCTCACAGAAGCTGCTGCGACCCTTCGCATCGAGAAGCGCGAGGCAATCGCCGGTCGAGTCAAACACTCCAAAATCGGGCAGTTTCAACCGACGCTCGTTCGCCTGGGATCGAAGTAGGTCATCGTTGGTGGACCTGACAATCCGCACCATTCGATTAAGACCTGTTCATATGGGATGCCAGGATTTCTTCCCATAACTTATATCCTAC
>CAZFZT010000011.1:2141-58873 GCA_964523675.1 uncultured Isosphaeraceae bacterium | reverse complement strand
CTTTTCAAGGATGACGACCCGGCCGGACGGGCCGAGCGTGACCTTGACGGCCTTGGCGAGTTTCTGAATGCCCCGGAGCATTTTCTCCCGGGCGTCAACGTCGTATGCGATCTGTTTTGCTGCCATAGTTCAGTTCCTTTCTGTTTCGATCGTGAACCCCGGTCGAGGCCGGAGCTATCTGTTCATCCGATTTCGATCCATGCGATGCGCTCCGCGTCCAGGAGGTATTCGCGCTTGCCATCCGTGAGCTTGACGATGTTGTCGGATTCCACGGGGACGAGGAGCGCGCCTTCGATCTTGCAATCATCTGCCTGATCGAAGTGGATGCGCACCGCTCGCTGACCGTTGAGGTCAGTCAAAGCTATGCGCAACTGGTCGTGAGTCATCGGCATAGGTCTTACAAGTCCGTCCGCGCCTGATAGCACATCGAAACGTGTGACGCATCGAGCCAGATGTAATTCTGCTTGGTTGTGATCTTGATGCCGTTGGCGCTGTGGAGTTCTTCAGCGTCAACAATGTTGCGAAGTTCCTGCGGCTCGGTCTCGCCGAGAAGGAGCAAGGTGAGTTCCTTGTCGGTGCCTTTGAGCTCGCGAATGATGTTGATGAGCGGGCCACGTTCCATGTTCAGGAGTAAGGAGTTAGGAGTTGGGAGTTGGGAAACGGGAGTTGGGGCCAGCCGCTTGCGGCTTGGCATGAGTTTTTCAACAACATCAGCCGTCGATCACGCCAAGGATGTCGTCCTCGGTCATGATGAGGTATTCCTCATCATCGAGCTTGACTTCTGTGCCTGCGTAGGAGGAAAAGATGACGCGGTCGCCCTTCTTGACGGTGAACGGTGTGTATTCACCGGTGTCCTTGTTGAAGTGGCCGTTGCCGAGCGCGATCACCTTGCCCTCCTTGGGCTTATCCTTGGCGGATTCGGGAAGGAAGATGCCTGATTCGGTTTTGGATTGGGCTTCAGCGCGCTTGATGATGATTTTGTCGCCGAGGGGTCGAACTTTGATTGCCATGTGGTGTGACTCCTTTGGATGGTTGGATTTCTCTTTAAAACTTGGACTTCCTTCTTTGAAAGCGAACTCACCACGGAAGGCCACGGAGGGCCACGACGGTGATTGGGAATGAACGAACTAGGTTACGACAGCGATGTAAGACATGACTGCGGTTTCAGTTTTCTCTTTCTGGTTTCATTTCTTTGCTCTTCTCCGTTGGCTCTCAGGGGCTCCGTGATGATTCATGACGTTGAGGGCCAGTGGCCTGCGTAATAGCGTTTGAGGACGCGGCGCATCACTTCGAGCATGGTTTCGAGATCGACCGGCCGATCAAGCACTGCGAATGCCCCTTCACGAAGGGCGTCAGCAAGCGTTCTCGCACTCTCACGCTGAGCCGGCTGAGGCGGACGAACGACAACAGTAGGCGGCGGCTGGTCCAAGCGGCGCAAAAGCGTCAGGATGCGAGACCCCGCCGGGGAATCGACGCAGTCCCGACGAATCGGAACCGCCAGATCGACAACTGCGATATGAACCGGTTGGGTGCGAATGACCTCGGCCGCTTCCTCGCCTGAATCTGCACGCACTGATTGGATTCCCAGCGGAGAGAGCAACCTGGGCAGTTGATTGACGGCCGACTCCTCGCGCCAGCCGGCATACGAGATCAGCAGATTCAGGCGCGGCCCGATCTGATTCGCGCGAATCGGCGGCGATTCGCTGGTCGAATGAAGCTGCGCCGCCCAGCGTCCGGAGCCGCCGGAAGCGCCGGTGGAGTCATGATGGCCGGGATGGTGCAGGCGCGGAGACATCGTCGTGCCGGAGGGATCGCAAGGACCGTGCCACGCAAGGAATGAATATCACGCTGGCGATATCGCGCATGGCCCCGAAAAATCGCACCGTTCGACAAAGAATCGCTCCGGGTGCCACGGTCGGCAATGACATGGATGAAGTGGGCACCGTGGCTGACTGCCATTCTGGCGGTCCATGTTTCGAGCCCATATCGAGGCGTTGCGAGCCGTTCAGGAGCCCAGGTCGTTCTGGGCCGCAGCGCGATCTGACCCACGCGCGTGTTCTACCTCCTCAAGACGAGGATCATAGATCCACCGCTCAGGGATCACTGCGGCAGTATCCTCGGGGGGAACGAGCACATCCCGCACCACCTGGACCAGATCAGCGATCCCCTCGCCAGTGCGCGCGCTGACCTGAAGGTCGCCGTCGCTGCGTCCCGCAATGTCCACTTTGTTCACCACCATGAGGTCTGCCTTCCGTGGGAGGTCTGGCGGCCCCAGCCAATCGTTTTCAGCGTCGGAGATCGACACGAGCAGGTCGGCCTGTTCGATGAGAACTCGCGCAAGTTCGATTGCCTTCATCTCAATCGGATCGTCGCTTCGCCTGATGCCCGGCGTGTCGTGCCAGCGAACGACCAAGCCGCGGAGCTCAATCAGGGCAGAAGTGTAATCCCGGGTGGTCCCCGGCATATCGACGGCGAGCGACATCGATCGGCCGAGCAGGAGATTGCTCAGGGTGCTCTTTCCAACATTAGGCGGACCTGCTACTACGACAAGCGGAGGATCAATGAGGCGATTGAGTCGCTGCGAGCGCGCTTGCTCCATTTCACTCAGTGGCTGCCCCTGCAGTGCACGCCATGCCGCTGGCGCCCTGAGCAGCAGATCGATCGCCTGAGGACTTGCCGCTCGCGCAAGCGCCGCTAGGGCCATGGCTTCATATGAATCTGCTGCTTCGGGATAGAGCGCCTTTGGGTCAGCGTCCACGACACGCTGAAGCTTGACGCCGAGCTCAAGAAGTTTCTGCATGAGGCGCTCAATCACACGTATTCCGCCGTGCGGCATGAACTGTGCAATCGATTCACCAAGACGTACCGCGAGCCCCTCATCGACTCCCGCCAGATTCACAAGCCGCATCCGACCGATGGGCCAGTCACTGACGCTCGTTACCTGAAGCAGAAGTGGCACAACATCGCCGTGTAGTTGCACGATGGCGATCGCGCCGGGTGTTCTCGCAGTTAGGAGTGACGCAGTGCATATGCTGCGCGCTGTATCAACACGCTTACCAGCCGAACGTGCATCGGTTGCCAACGGCTCATCCATATGCATCTGCATTCATTCGCTCGCGGCCAGCGCATGGCGCGCGGCTGCTGCGATGCCCATTAACGTCAGATCAGGAACGATCCGGTCGATGAGTTCATCGTCATAAAAAAGTACCTGCGCATCGCCGCCGGTTGCAATGATGGTCGGAAATGCACCATAACGTTGTGCATACTGTTCCGCCAGTCGCCATACCATGCCGCGAATCCCGTAGAAGACTCCCTGCAGCATCGCTTGGGATGTCGATCGACCGAAGGCCTCATCGCGCTGCGGCGGTTGAAACTCGACTTCGGGCAGCGCGTCGGTGTTCTCATGCAGTGCATGGAGTTGCATGCGAGCACCGGGCGCGATCGCGCCACCATGGAAAGTGCCTTCGCCATCAACGAAATCGACGGTCACCGCGGTCCCGGCATCAACGATGATGCAGGCCTGCTTGAGTGTTTCGAAGGCCGCGGCTGCATTGAGCAGCCGGTCAAGGCCCGTAAGCGTCTCGGGATCAAGTTGTTGACCGATGGGCACGGGAAGATCGTCGCCCACGCGGTACACCTCGACGCCCGCTTGATCCTCAATGGTGGAGTGCAATCGTTTGGCCAGCGGTTCGTTCACGGACGCCAAGGCAATGGCTGCCCGCGGTTGCTCGGCGATTCGCCGCCACTCCCGTAAAATGACTTCCACAATCTGAGGAAGGTCAGCATTGGCGATGCGTTCAGTGTGTTCCAGCGAACGATCCTCAAACCTGCCAATCTGAGTTCGTGTATTGCCGACACTGATTGCGATGAGTGCGGATTCGGAGGCCATTCACAGATGATAGACGCACTCGCAGCCGCTTAGGTGACCGGTTCAAAAGAACCGGCATGCCGCCCGGACTTCGCGCTTGCTGCAGGTGGCCTCACTACGATGATCCATACTTCCTGTCATCGGCGGACAGCTCATGGATACGCTACAAAGACAAGCTCCACAGGACGAACAATCTGATGGCTTCGACCGGATGGTCTTACTGGCCGTTGGAGTCCTCTTCGGATTTGAACTTTCCATCATCCTCGTGATCATGTTCGCGGCGGGGGCGTCACCTCGAAGCATGGTTTTGGTCGTTGCGGTGGTGATCGGATCAAGCTCAGCGGCCTTGTTTCTCGTGACGCGGCTGATGTGGATTCCATTGCAGCGACAGTACCCCGAGCAACCCGTTCTTGAAGGGGCGGTGTCGCGGTCCATGCAGAGCTTCTCGTTCGGCGGATTGGCGCGGTTCAACAACGCGCTGCGCATCACGGTGGATGAGCGGCATCTCCATATCGCACCGTTCGTCCTGTTCTCTTCGTTTGGCGCCCGGCGGATTAGCATCCCATGGGACCGCATCGACGATGTTCGGCCGGCGTTCTGGCCGGGCATGCTCAAAGCCACATTGGACGGTCGCACGATCTCCGGTCCCGCATGGTGTCTGCGGTTGGCAGGAGATCAGGACGCGGCGTCGAGTGACAAGTGAGTACGGTTTCGACTTTGCCACGCAGCGCAAGGATCGCCTTGGAGCAAGCGCATTTCTCGCGAAACCCCTAAAGCAACATCCCCTATAAGATGATGATGAAGGGAGGCCACTCATGGCGCTCTATCGCAATCGCAGGCACGCCGCAGAGGAGCTGGCGAGCACGCTTGATTTTCTGAAGCCGGAGAACCCGATCGTACTCGGCATCGCGCCGGGCGGGATTCCGTTGGCAGAAGTCATTGCTCAACGGCTTGGCGCGCCTGTCGATGTCCTGCTTCTGGAGCGACTCACCGCTCCGGGATCGCCTGGATATGTCGTTGGCGCGGTTGACGAGCACGGCCGCATCTCCATGATTCAGACGACCGCGCGCTGGCACCATGTGACGATGCAGAAACTCATCGATCCGGCACGCGAGGCCTTCCGTTTCCTGCAAAAAACGCGCGATCGCGTTCGTGACATTCTGCCTGAGCTCGATGTGCGCGGCCGTACGGTCATCATTGTCAGTCAGGGCGTTTCAGTGGGGGCCCGGATGCTTGGCGCGATCGCCGCGATGCGCGATCGAGGCGCGAAGAAGGTCATCGCAGCCGCCCCCGGCGGTGATTCAAAGGCGACATGGCCGCTTAACGACATGGCGGATCTCGTCATCGTCCCACGACAACCGAGTCGTTTCAAAGGAATCGCCAGTCTCTATGAAGAGTTCACCGAGATCTCTGAAGAGATGATGTTCGATGACCTGCGCCGATGGGCAAAGATGCGGCCGCAGCTCGCACACCAGGTGAAGACGATCACGATGCGATTTCCGAATACGCGCGGCATGACGCTGTCCTGCGAGGTTGATCTGCCGCCGGGAATGACGCGTGGCAGTGGCCCGTATCCTGCCGTGGTCTTTTCGCATGGCTTCGAGAGCAGCGCCAGGAGCGAACGTTCGATGCCGATCAGCCGGCGACTAGCCAAACGCGGCTGTATCGGGGCTCGGCTCGACTTTACTGGCCATGGCCGGTCAGAGGGGTCAACAGAAGACGCCACCGATGCGCAGATGGTCGAAGACCTTGATGTTGCCTTTCATGAAATCGCGAAGCTTGCGGAGGTTGATGAGAATCGCGTGGGCGTGAATGGCGCCGGCTCCGGCGCGAAAGTCGCCCTGTACTACGCAACGAAGGAGCCGCTGGTCCGAGCGCTCGTCGTGCGCGGCCCGATTTGCGGAGGCGAGATCGAGTATGCGACCGAAGTTCACGCCCCTACGCTCATCATTCACGGCGAGCGGGATCGAGCGATCGAACCATCAGTTGAAGCGCTCAATCAACGCCTTGGCGCAGTTCATCGATTGCTCGTCATCCCGGATTGTAACCGCATGTTCAATGACCCGATTAGTCTTGAACTGATGGTGAACGCCTCCGTTGACTGGCTGATCGATCACCTGGCGCAGAAGCCCGAGATTCGAGCGAACCAGCTGGAAAGTCGCAGTCAGCAATCAGAAGTCAATGCCGGTTGAGTGCTTTTGAAGCAATGCACTCCCGGATGGATGCTTCAATGACCAGCCGATGAACACTCCGACTTCGGGCGTTCCGGCACCGGATCGTATCCTGCGCCTCCAAGCGGATGACATCGCATGATGCGACGGATCGTCAGCCATGAGCCGTACATCGCGCCGTGCAGGCGTAGCGCCTCAATGGAATACGCTGAGCAGGATGGATAAAAGCGGCAATGGCCACCGAGGAGCATGCCGAGCGTTCCCTGATAGGCACGCACTACCGCAATGAGTCCTCGAGCTGCTATTCCAACCGATCTTGTGCCGTTTTGCGTTTCCATCGCTGATCCAGTGCAACTGCGGCTTCAAGCAGGAGCGTGCGATAGTCCTGAGTCTTCATGAGCTCGTGTGGCCGTACGCTGACTACGAAATCATAGCCCGGCGGCAGATCATGCTGGCCGGTCCGAAACGCTTCACGCACACGCCGCCGGATCGCATTCCGAGAGACGGCGTTGCCGACGCGCCGTGACACCGCCATGCCCAGTCGAGAGAACTCCAGTCCGTT
Source organism: uncultured Isosphaeraceae bacterium (assembly GCA_964523675.1). Taxonomy (GTDB): domain Bacteria; phylum Planctomycetota; class Phycisphaerae; order Phycisphaerales; family SM1A02; genus CAZFZT01. Next base: position 52,272 of record CAZFZT010000011.1, on the reverse strand, counting down.
TGGACGTGCGTAGATGAGCAGTGGCCCGGCGATTCGACGGGTATTGGCTTGATAGAGCGCGTCGAAGTCCGCTTTGCGCCCAATGCGCTGATCCGTTCGGAGCGTCAGCCGTTTCGTTTCATCACTCATGTCTATGAACGGCTCAGCACGAGATGGTATTTGCTCAGCAAGCGCGAACGGGTGACAAGTCCAATCACACCGCTTTGCGCATGCTCATCAACGACGGCAAGCGCCTGTGCATCATGCCGTGTGAAGTGATCAAGCACAACATCCAATGTCTCGTCGCGCGAGACCGCTGGCAGGTCGCTTCGCGTCAGTTCACTCACCTGCAGAAGCGGGATGGCTTCACGATACACCAGTGCGGCGCGCAGGTCTTCACTCGTTACCAGACCGATGTATGAATCATGCTCATCAACAACGATGAAATCCGTGGCTGCATGCCGCTCGGCGAGATCGAGCAGATGTTGGGCGGTGTCATGCTCGCGCACGAACACAGGTGACGCCAGCGGCACATCACGCACCGTCATCCGGCGAAGAATTGTCAGATCGCTCATCGCACCCACACGCACGCCCATGGCCGTCAGCTTGTACGTGTAGATGCTCTCCCGGAACATGAATCTCGCGACAAGTGTGCTGATCACAGCCGCGAGCATCAGCGGCAACATGATCTCATAACTTCTTGTGATTTCATAAACGAGCAGGATGGCGGTGAGCGGAGCATGAACGGTCGCAGCAATAACGGCGGCCATGCCGACGAGCGCGTAGTGTGCAGGACTGGCCGAAGGGAACCATGCAAGAGAGTTGACCATGTAACCAAACGCGCCGCCGACGGCCGCGCCGATCAGCAGCGAAGGCGCGAAGAGCCCGCCCGATCCGCCAGAACCGATCGTCAGGCACGTCGCGATGATCTTCAGGATCGCAAGGGCAACCAGAAACGTGAAGAGTGAGCCAATCGGCCGCAGCTGGTCCGCATCATCGAAGTAGTACGACGGATCCAGTAACTGTTGCGTCACTGGATAGCCGTTGGCATAGAAGGCAGGGACGTGTGAATCACTGATCACTATAAAGCCGAGGCCCAGTACGCCGAGCATCGCAGCGCCGATGACCGGCCGAACGATTGGATGCACGCGCAAGCCGCCGAATACAGTTTCAGTAAACCTGAGCAGTCGAATAAGCGCAACGGCAGTAAGCGCGCAGACGAATCCGAGCACGATGTAATTTGGAATCTCAACGGCGGAGAAGGCGCCAACATCGAATCCTTCGCGCAGTGCGAAGATGGCATCTCCGGCAGGTAGACCGACGTACGCCAGTGTCGCGGAGGTCACCACCGAGGACATGACAGCCGAGATCACGATCGGTGTGAATGTCTTAAGAGAGAAGTCGCGCAGGAGAATCTCCATCACGAAGAAGATCCCCGCAAAGGGCGCGTTGAACACCGAAGCGATGCCGGCAGCAGCGCCGCACCCGAGAAGCGTCGCGGTGTTCTGTGGGTTCGAACCGAGCAGCCGCGCAATACTTGATCCGATCGCAGCGCCGATGGTGACGATCGGCCCTTCAGCTCCGGCCGAGCCGCCGGAGCCGATCGTGAACGTCGATGCAATCCACTTTCGAATACCTGTCTTGAAGTGAATCTGCGACTTGAGCCGGTGAATGGCGTACATCACGGTGGAGACGCCCGGACCCATCTTTTCGCGACGGCCGATGTGGAGTACAACGCCGGTGAGAAACGCGCCAATCACCGGCGACAGCGGCACGAGCCATATGAGCAGCCCGCGATCCGCGTCCTCGGACCAATGCTCGATCATCTGAAGCGGCGTGATGAACGCCAGCGCTGCGACTCCCATCACGATACCGATCCCGGCCGCCACGATGATCAGGTTCCAATCGCGCTCAAAGCCGAGCTTGGCCGTAATCACACGAAGTTGTCGCAGCGGTGAGCGGCGCATAGCAGGGCAGTGTATCGACATCACCCGGTCGATTCGTTGACAACTGGAGCATAACAGGTGGCACTACGCAGGAGGCCGGCTTGACCGTGCAGTTACCGCATGAGGGCCATACGCACGTCATTTGGTGAAGAGCGCGTCGAGGATCACATCGCGCACCGCCGTGCATGGCAGTTCCGCGCCGGGCACGGTAATCGGATGTTCGCTGATGATGACCGGCGAAAGTTCACGCGGATTTTCGGTGCGGCCGTGCGAGCCGCGCACCAGCCGCGTGTCCAGCGGGACGACGTTCATGAGCGTGCGAAAGCCGGCCTTCATCCGCGCGATCTTCGCTGCGAGTTTGAGTTTCGGCGCGCGAATCGCAGGATCGATAAACAGTTCGAGCGGGTCGTAGCCCGGTTTGCGGTGAATATCGACGGTGCGCGCGAAATCCGGCGCCTTGGCGTCATCGAGCCAGTAGTCGTAACTGAACCACCTGCCGCGCTCCGCGATGAGTACGATATCGCCGGCCCGCTCATGATCAATGCCCCAGCCGCGCTGCTCTTCACGTGTCAGCGCGCGTTCCACGCCGTCGGCGTTTCGCAGGAACCCGGCATACCGAATGATCCTTTGAGGATCGCGAACATACACATGCGCGATCTGATGGTCCGCCACGGCAAACGCATCGCTTGCACCGGCGTCGAGCAGTTCCAGCCCCTGCTCCTCGCGCACTCGAATCGCACCCTCCTCGCGCAGCAGGCGATTTACATGCACCGAATCGGTCACTGGTTCAATGCCGTACTCACTCACGACGATGATGCGCCGGCCGCGCGATTTGAGAAAGCCGATCAAATCACCCACCACTTGATCGATTTCCGCGGCAGCATCTTGTGCTTGCTCGCTCTGGGGTCCGAACCGCTGCAGGTCATAATCCAAGTGCGGCAGGTACACCAGCGTCAGCGTCGGATCGTGTTTTTCAATGACGATTTTCGTCGCCTGCGCAATCCACTCGCTCGATGCAATGCCCGCCATAGGCCCCCAGAAATTGAACAGCGGGAACCGGCCGAGCCGCTCCTGCAGAACGTCTCGAAGTGCCGGCGGATTAGAGTAGACATCGGGAATCTTGCGGCCGTCCGCCTTGTAGATCGGGCGGGGCGTGACGGAAAAGTCCACGGACGAATACATGTTGTACCACCAGAACATGTTGGCGCAGGTGAATGCTCCGGAAGGATCGCGCTTCTTCGCCGTCTCCCACACCTTCTCGCCATGCACGAGCGCGTTCGACTGCTTCCAGAAGTGGACCTCGTTGTACTCGCGATTGAACCAGCCGTTGCCGACAACGCCGTGACCTTCAGCGCCGCCCGGCGGCCGGCCGGTGAGCATCGATGACTGCACCGTTGTGGTCACAGCAGGCAGCGCGGGTTTGAGCGTGCGCGACTCGCACTCCTCACACCACGCGCGTAGGTGCGGCGTGTGCTCACCGATGAGCGACGGCGTCAAGCCAACCACATTGATTACGGCCACGTGTTGCACGATGCGCTCAATATAGCCCCGGCTTGGCCAGGGTGATTCACAGGCAGACCTTCACGTTCCGCTGATGCGCCGATAACCGAGCACCGTGACGATAAAGCAGATCCACGCCACCGCCATCATCACCGGCTGCTCCAGCAGAGCCAGGTAATACCCATCGACGAGGCAGATCGCGGCGAGGAAGGCCATCACCGCGCTCTTTGGCCGCGGCAGCTGTTCGATCAAATGCCTCTGCGAGAGAACCAGCCATCCGATCATCCCAAATGCGGCGATGACCGCTAACGTCCAATCCGCAGGGGTGATCCAGAGTGCGGGAGCGAGGGCGACCGGAACGAGCAAGAATGACAGACGCATGACCATCGGCGACGTGCGGCCGGCCGACACCTCACTTCGTGCGATCAGCGTGACAAGAACGACATAACTGACCGAAGCGATCGCCAGTGGGGCAGCAATCGGCCAGTGCAGCGGCCAGGTTATTGCTGCGGCGACGGTGATGTAAACAAGGCCGCGACACAGCCCCATCAGCAGCGAAGCCGGCGCGAACCGCTTGTGCAGCACGTTGTAGCCCGCGACCGAAGCAATCAGCGCAAGCGTGAGTAGCAACGGCGGTCGACCAAAACACATCGCGATTGCCAGAGCAGCGGCAAAGGAGCAGGCCACGAAGATCGCAGCTGCCCTGCGTGAAACCCGTCCTGATGGAATCGGCCGGTTCGGCCGCTCGCGGCGATCAATCTCCGCATCAACCACATCATTCATCGCCATGCCGCCCGCATACAGAAGCAGCATTGCAATGATTATTCCGCCAAGCGCAAGCCACTCGTCGAGACCAGATGGCGCGCTTGCGCCGCGCGGCTGATTCAACTCCATCACGCTAGCGAAACCGAGCGCTGCGCCGACGAGACCGTTGCTGATGATGGTCGGCGCGTTGGATAGACGCGCAAGTTCAACCCACGCCCGCACATTCACCGTCCTGATCCTGCCGATGCCGGCGACCGCGCCGCGCTGTACATCTGCCTCACCCATTCAATCTCGCGCGCAATGCCATCGGCAAGTTCGTCCGGCCTCCACGGCTCAGGCAGTACGTCCCACGCGTATGTCTCGACCTCGAAGTGCTTGATGCCGTCCTCAGGCGAAAGCTCGCGCAGGAACTCGATGATGTGGTCCTGCGTGGTTCCAAGGCAGCCGATCTCCTGCATGAACACCGGCACATGGTAATGAACGCGCCATTCAAGGTCCGGCTGCGAGTGCGCTTTGAGCGCGTGCGGCAGATCGGCATGGAATGCCCGTAACTGAGCGCCCTCCTCCGCGGCGATCGTCGTCTGATGCAGATACCGCCCTTCGGCGAAACGCTCCAGTTCCTTTCGCATCTGCGACTGCACCGCTGCACTCTTGCCTGCAAACGGCACACGGATCGCGCTTGAAATCTGGACCTTGCCGATTCGGAACGGGCTCTTTCGCGCCCACAGAAGAAGTTCGCAAGGCCTCTCGAACATCACCGCCTGATGACAAAGATCAAGACAGATGCGGATGTGCCTGCGAAACGCCTCCTGATCCCTTTCGTGTGCATCCATCAACGACAGGGCAGTGAAGGCGCCTTGGGTGAGCATGATTTCGCACCCCGGCTCCGGCTCCAGGTCGACGTGAATCACCCGGCCTGTGCGCTCGTAAAGATCGACCAGATGGTCGAACACCTGGCCGAGAATCTCCGGCCAACTCGATGCAACCTCATTATCCCAACCCAATGGCAGCGTTGAGATCGATCCCTCCTCACCTTCCGGCAACAACTCGTGAAGGATCTCTACGAGATCAAGCGTGTACTCGCCGCGCTCGGTTGACGCCCAATCCGGCGTGTACACATCGTATTTCACGTTCTCGCTGTGGAAGTCGCCATAGGGGAAGCCGTTGAGCGTATACGGCATCAATCCCTGCCGATCGAGCCAGCTGCGCAGCTCGCGAACCTCGTGAATGTTCTCTGCCAGCCCCGCTGCGACGTTCGCGGGAAACCACAAGCCCATCCCCATCGGCTCCTTCGGCGAGACGCGCTTTTTCACCTTCACCGCGTGCGCCATGAGTTGCTCCTTGATCTCATCAAGGGAGCGGCCGGGATGCACATTCGCGCAGTAGCCGAGTATCGTTCCTGGACCGAGTGCATCACGCATGGCTGAGTCTATGCCTCATCGAGCCGGAACTTGGGACACTGACTCAGGAACGTGCGCGGGTTGCCGAACGAGATTTTCTCAATCGTCTGGTGCGAGTGGCCGCGCCGCTTCATTTCAACCCTGCATTTGGGCACTGCCATGGGATCGCTACATCCCCAGTCACCGGCCGAGTTGATCCAGATGCGCTCGTCGCCATATTGCTCGATGATGTCCGCTGCCCGCTGCGGCGTGCATTTCGTATCCGGATACAGCGTCATTCCCGCCCAGAAGCCCGCATCGAGCACGATCTTCGCAGTGTGCTCCTCGACGTGATCGATCAGCACGCGGCCGGGATCGATGCTCGTGTTTCGCCTGATCGCATCGATGATCAATCGCGTACCTTTGAGCTTATCTTCGAGGTGCGGCGTGTGGATCAGAATGAGCTGATTGTGCTTCGCTGCGATCGCGACCTGCTCTTCGAAGATTGCCAGTTCGTTCCTGGAGTTCTTGTTCAGGCCGATCTCGCCGACGCCGAGCACGTTGGGCTTGTCAAGAAACTCCGGAATAAGCGTCATCACCTCGCGCGCAAAGCCCGGGTCCTCCGCTTCCTTTGGATTGATGCAGATCCAGCAGAAATGCTGAATGTTGCATGCGGCAGCGCGCTTCGGCTCGTACTGCGTGAGCAGCGTGAAGTAGTCATAGAACCCCTGCGGCGAGGAGCGGTCGAAGCCCGCCCAGAACGCCGGCTCCGTCACCGCCACGCAACCCGCCTGCGCCATGCGGAAGTAGTCATCCGTGGTGCGCGAGACCATGTGAATGTGCGGGTCGATGTAGTGCAAGTCAGGAGTCAGGAGATAGTGTTAGGTATTACGGGAACAACAGCCGGGTCGCTACATGACCTTTGGGGGGAGGGGGGACGCGACAGGATCATTCATTCATCACTGCCCCCATCGCGCCCTTCATCGGCGCTTTATCAATGGGCTCCGTCGTGTGATCGCTGAAGAGTTCTTGAATGCGGCGGGCGCGCTCGGGCTTGCCGTCTGTGAGGATTGCGATTGCGCGCTTCATCGCTTCGATGCGGAAGTTTTCGTTCTCCGGAGCGACACACCCCGGCTCGCTCGATGCGGGCGCTGCTCGATCAATGCGATCGAGGAACGCAGCGATGTCGAGCAGCTTCGCGCGGTGCTCGAGGAAGTACAGGTCGATCACCTTCGGCCGCGATGCGGGGCATGTGTACGTGCGATCAGCCATGACGCAGCGAAAGCGTAGGCGATGAGTCCGCTCGACGCCAATTCCTTTGGCTGCTGTTCATCACTCCCGCGTCTCCGCACGGATCACAATGAGCCGCGCACGATAGTAAGCGGCGTTCTCGACGATCATCGCTTACTGCGTGCGCGGCTCTATCGGGCACCGCTTACTGCGTGCGCGGCTCTTGCCGATGGTTCGAGCGCTTACACAATTGCCGAATACATGCGTTCCGCAAAGTCCCAGTTGATGACCTTCATGAACGCATCAACGTAATCCGCTCGCTGATTCTGATGCTTGAGGTAGTATGCGTGTTCCCAGACATCGATGGCGATGAGCGGGATGGCGCCCCAGACGGTCAATTTGTGATGGTGCTCCGTCTGCACGATCAGCAACTGGCGACTCGTCGGCTCGAGCGCGACAATCGCCCAGCCGTTGCCTTCCACGCTGGTAGCTGCCTGCTTGAAGTGCTCAGTGAAGGCCTCATAGCCACCAAAATCGCGTTCGATCACGCTGCCGATCTGCCCCTGCGGCTCCGCCCCGCCGCCCCGGTCTGGAGGGGCCATGCAATTCCAGAAGATCACGTGCAGCAGATGACCCGAGCCGTGGAACGCCAGTTCGCGCGACCATCGCTTCACTTCCTCCTTGGGACGAGTACCGATGCGAATCTGGGCCAGGTTCTCAAGCGCTGTGTTGACGCCATTGACGTAGCCGCGGTGATGCCGGCGGTGGTGAAGTTCCATCGTGCGCTCATCGATGTGCGGCTCGAGCGCGTCGTAGCCATATGGAAGCGCGGGCAGAACATATTTTTTCGCCTCAGGATCCCAGCCGACTGATGCTGGCGACATCAGTCGCGCAGGTCCGGATGACCTTTGGCTGCGGTCAGATCGATCCTGGACGCCAACTGCGGCGTCTGCGAAGCCGGCCAACGCTGCCGCTCCCACGCCCACCGACGCCAGCATCGTGCGGCGAGGCATCATCGTTTGAGGCGTCAAATGCACTTCATCCTTCGCGAATTGAGTGTTCATGTCGTTCATCCTCATGTTGGGGTCGATTGTCATTCACGCTGCTGTTCGTCATACTGTAGTGACCGCTCATGCCCACAACCACTGCACACACACCCTTTCTCGAAGAACTCGCCTGGCGCGGGTTGCTCCATCAGGTCACGGCCCCTGAGCACGTCAGAGAACATCTTGCCACACCCGGGCGCGTCGCCTACTGCGGATTTGACCCTACTTCGACATCGCTCACCATTGGCAACTTTCTTCAGATCAAGCTGCTCATGCACTGGCAGCGAGCGGGACATAAGCCCATCGTCCTCATGGGCGGTGGCACCGGACTCATTGGAGACCCCTCCGGAAAGGATGAAGAGCGGCAACTCCAGAGCCGCGAACAGGTCGAAGCGAACGTCGCAGGTCAACGCCGCATCTTCGAAAGATTGCTGGATTTCGATCCATCGAATCCAAACGCGGCGGTGATCGTCAATAACATCGACTGGCTGGGTGAGCTGAAATTCCTCGATGTGCTGCGCGATGTCGGCAAACACTTTTCCGTCAATGCCATGATTCAAAAGGACTCGGTGCGCGATCGATTGCATGGCCGGGAGCAGGGGATCAGTTACACCGAGTTCAGTTACATGATCCTCCAGGCGTACGACTTCCTGCACCTCTACCGCACGATGAACTGCACGGTGCAGACTGCGGGGAGCGATCAATATGGCAACATCGTTGAAGGGATCGACCTTATTCGGCGGCACGAAGGCGCGATGGCCCCGAGGGGCGAAGGGGGAAGTGTGCCGCTCGCCTTTGGTGTCACCTCGCCACTGGTGAAGGCGGCAAGCGGTAAGAAGATCGGCAAGACCGAGAAGGGCGCGGTCTGGCTCACCGCCGATCGCACGAGTCCCTACGCTTTCTACCAGTACTGGATCAACATCGATGATGCAGACGCTCCTTCATTCCTGAAGTGGTTTACCTTCGTTGATGAGAGTCGCATGAACGAGATCATCGATCAGCACAACGCTGCACCGCATCAACGGGCGGCACAACGAGAACTCGCCCGACAAATGACTGCGCTGATCCATGGTGAAGATGAACTTGCACACGTCGAGAAGGCGACTCAAGCGCTCTTCACGGGCGATGTGCGCTCGCTCAGCGCGTCAATGCTCGAAGAGGTATTCCGAGATGTTCCGCATTCAACGCACAGCAAAACGCTGCTCGAAGGCGAAGGCGTTCTCCTGCTCGATATCCTTGCCGAAACGTCTCTTGCGAGCTCGAAGCGCGAAGCGAAGGAGCATCTGCGCAGCGGCGCCATTTCCATCAATGGCGAAGCTGCGGACTTCGAACGCCGGCTCTCCACGGCGGACCTGCTCCACGGCCAAACAATCCTTCTGAAGCGCGGCAAGAAAAATTGGCACGCCACCCGGTGGGAGTGAGTTGTGAAGGCCACGGATGAACACAGATGTGGCTGAGTTCATTCATATACCTCTCATCCGCGTCAGTCCGTGTCCATCCGTGGCTTGAAGGCTTGAAGACTCGAAGCCCTCATCCGTGTCTATCCGACTTCATCCGTGGCTTAAGACGCGTGAAACCACAACCCTCCCATTCCATACAAGTGTGTCTCGAAAGGACCACGCCCCATGACGATGACTCTCCTCTATCCGTTCTCCCTCGCCGCCACTCTTTGCCTCACGACTTCGGCCGCCATCGGCAATCTGGCTGACGCGAACATCGACGCAGTCGAACTCATCCCGCGCGAAGTTTTCTTCGGCGACCCGGAACGAGCCGCAGTCACCATCAGCCCGGACGGCCAGCAACTCGCTTTCCTCGCGCCGCATGAAGGCGTCCTCAATGTCTGGGTGCAGAGCGTTGGCAAGGACGATGCCCGTCCGGTGACGCGCTCCACCGATCGACCCATTCGCATCTACCGCTGGGCGGAGAACAGTGAGCAGATCATCTATTCCCAGGATCGTGGCGGCGATGAAAATTTCCGTATCTATGCAGTCACCTTACCCGGCGAACGCGATGTCGAACCGGAAGAAATCGAACTTACTCCCTTCGACAACGTCCAGGCGCGCATCGTCGAGACCGATCGCGATCATCCAGACACCATCCTCGCCGCCATCAACAACCGCAATCCGCAACTCCATGATGTCTGGAGAATCAACACCCGGACTGGTGAGCGGGAACTCATCCTCGAGAACAATGAGGGATGGGCCGGCTTCATTGCGGATGCCAACCTTGAGGTGCGCGTTGCCACTCGCATGACGCCCGATGGCGGCGCCGAAGCGGTCATCCGCGAAGCGAATGGCGAGGCATGGCGCCCGCTCGCCAGGTGGGATGCGGTGGACACCCTCACTTCCGGACCGCTTGCGTTCGCACGCGACGGGAAGGCGCTCTACATGCTCGATTCGCGCGGGGTTGACACCGGCGGACTGTACAAGCTTGATCTCACCACCGACACGCGGCCCGCTGAGGTCGAACTTGAGCTTCTCTTCCGCAGCGACCGCGCTGATGTCTCCGGCGCGATGATCGATCCCAAGACTGGCGAGCCGCAGGCCGTCTCCTACACCTATGCTCGCAAGGAGTGGCGCATTCTCGATGAGCGCATCCGCAAAGACTTTGAGTACCTGCGCGGCATTTCGGCAGGAGACTTCGAAGTCACCAGCCGCTCCAACGCAGACAACCGCTGGATCGTCGCCTACATCGTTGATGACGGCCCGGTGCGTTACTATTTCTACGATCGCGAAGCGCAGCGAGCGGAGTTCCTCTTCACCAATCAGCCCGCGCTCGAGGGCTTGCCGCTGGTGAATATGGAACCGGTCATCATCGAAGCGCGCGACGGTTTGCAACTCGTGAGTTACCTGACGAGGCCGGCTGTCGGTCGGCAAACGAATGGTCAGGAACAAAGGGCCAACAGCCAACAGCCGAAGGCCGACAGCCCTCTCCCCATGGTCCTTCTCGTTCACGGCGGGCCGTGGGCGCGCGACTCGTGGGGCTACAACCCACTGCATCAATGGCTCGCCAACCGTGGCTATGCCGTCCTCTCCGTCAACTTCCGGGGTTCAACCGGCTTCGGCAAATCATTTGTCAACGCAGGCAACCGAGAGTGGGCCGGCAAAATGCACGATGACCTCATCGATGCAGTCAACTGGGCCGTTGAGAAGGGCATCGCAGATAAAGACCGCATCGCCATTATGGGCGGCAGTTACGGTGGGTACGCAACGCTCGTCGGCCTCACCTTCACGCCGGATGTTTTCGCAGCTGGCGTGGATATCGTCGGCCCCTCACACATCCGCACGCTCCTGGAATCCATCCCGCCGTACTGGAAGCCCATCATCTCGATGTTCGAGACACGCGTCGGCGCGTTATCCGAGCCCGAATATCTCGATTCCATCTCGCCGCTTACCAAAGTCGACAACATCACCAAGCCGCTGCTCATCGGCCAGGGCGCCAACGATCCGCGCGTCAAGGAAGCGGAGAGCGAGCAGATCGTCGAAGCCATGCAGCAGCGCGACATCCCGGTCACCTACGTTGTCTTCCCCGATGAAGGACACGGTTTCGCCCGGCCGGTCAACCGCCTGGCCTTCTTCGCCATCACCGAAGCGTTCCTCGCTCAGCACCTCGGCGGCAACTACGAACCGCTCAGCGGCGAAGTCGCAACCTCAACCGCCAAAGTCCCCGAAGGCGCGGAACTCATTCCAGGTCTCGCCGAGGCAGCGAATTAAGAACAGTACCCCCAAGACAGGCGCGCTTGCACAGGCGAAGAGCACGGTGGCACAGGCGTCTCGCCGGTGTGCGTCATGGTGTACCACCAGATCGACGTGCATGACAGAGCAACCGCCGCGTAGCGGAAGCCCGCGGTTCAGTCGCGCGGCGCACGTCCATCACAACCGTGGCCTGCCGGCACGCGGCTATTGGTTGTTTCTCGCGTGATCCCACTCCATACATCGCCCTCCTCCGCGCTCTCCGCGAACTCTGCGATGCATTCGCTCTCATCCTGAGATTCCAGCTTAGAACGGTGGCAGATCGTCGTCATCGAAGTCGCGCTCCGGGCCGCCGCCGTCGCGGTGGTTGTCGATGGGGCCTTTGCCCTTGCCGGGCGAGAACGGTATCGGCCCGTCTCCCACGCCCCCCATGCCCCCCATGCCCCCGGTCCCCGATGGTGGGTTGTAGGGTGGCGGCTCATAGTGGGTGTTCATGCCGCCGGGCGGTTGGGCTGGCGAATAATCACGGAAGCGAGTGGACTGCTCGATCCATGTGAGGTTGACGGTGCCGGTCGGTCCGTTGCGCTGTTTAGCGATGATGAGTTCCGCCACGCCGATTTTGTCCGGGTTTTCATCAGCCCATGTGGGGTCTGCCTTGTGGTAGTACTCCTCGCGGTGGAGCATGGCGATGACGTCCGCATCCTGCTCGATGGAGCCCGACTCGCGCAGGTCGCTCATGCGCGGCCGATGCCCTTCGCGCTGCTCAGCCGCGCGGTTGAGTTGGCTGAGGCAGATGACGGGGACATTCAGTTCGCGGGCCATGGCTTTGACGCCCCGGCTGATTTCGCTGACTTCGAGCTGTCGTGATTCGACCTTGCGGCCGGACGACATGAGTTGGAGGTAGTCGATCATGACGACGCCGATCTCGTGTTTCTGCGCCATGCGGCGCGCCTTGGCTCGCAGGTGCAACAGCGTCAGGCCTGGCGTGTCGTCGATGTAGATGGGGGCGTCGAGCAGTTCGTCGCAGGCGGCCATGAGGGCGCGGTAGTCGTCCTTTCGCAGCATGTTTTTGCGCAGCCGCTGCGTGTCAATTCCGGAGCGCGCTGCGAGCAGCCGCTGGACGAGCTGCTGGCGTCCCATCTCAAGTGAGAAGAAGGCGACGGGCACATTTCGCGTTGCCATGTTCTCCGCGATGTTGAGCGTGAGCGCGGTCTTGCCCATGGATGGACGGGCGGCGATGATGATCATCTCGCCCTTCTGTAGGCCGCTGGTCATGTCGTCGAGTTCGGAGAAGCCGGTGGCAACGCCGGTGAGCTGTTTGCCCTCATTCGCGTCGAGGTACGCCATCGTCTGCTTGATGAGGTCGTGCAGCGATTCAACGGTGGTGTGGTCGGCGGCCTCAGCGATGTGAAAGATCTTGCGCTCGGCATTTTCGAGGATTTCCGAAGGATCTTCCGGGCTGTTGTAGGCGTCGTAGAGGATTTCGCCTGCGGTCTCGATCAGACGGCGGATGACGGCCTTCTCGCGGACAAGTTTGGCGTAATGCATCGCATTGGATGCGGTGGGCACGGACTCCGCGAGTTCGATGAGATACGACTGGCCGCCCACGGCATCGAGCGTGCCGCGATCGACGAGGAGTTGATGAAGCGGGACGATGTCGAGAGACGCGTGCTGGTCGTAGAGGTGAACCATCGCGTCAAAGATCGCGCCGTTCTTGACTTGCGAGAAGTCATCGCCCCCGCGCACAATCATCAGCACATCGCCGAGCACGCGCGGATCGAGAAGGATCGAACCGAGCAGCGACATCTCGGCTTCGATGGCGTGCGGCGGGAGTTTCTCGAAGAGTGTTGAGAGGTGCTTCCAGTCCCGCTTGGGTGTGCGGTCAGTGGGGGAGTTGGACTTCCCCGAACCTGCTGACGTCGTGGGTGTATCTGAAAAGGTGCTCATCCGTGAGCAAGCATAATGGTGATCGCTGTGAAGCGCGCGAGATCGGCAGGTTGTTCACAAGCTGTACTGACTGCAGCGCTCCGCCAGCGCCATGATATTCTCATGCGGACTATGGACGATGGTATTCACCATCAAGCGATGCGTGTTCAAGTTCCCGTTCCAGCGCATTGGTGTCGCCTTCGATCGCAAGCTGCATGAGGCGGCCGACCTTGAACTTGACCGTCTTGCGGCGTGGGATGGAGACGGGCTCCTTCGTGCGGGGATTCTGCGCGACGCGCGGCGCTCGTTCGCGAATCTCAAAGACGCCGAAGCCGCGGAACTCGACGCGATTGCCTTCCCCCAGTTCCCGCACGACGTGGTTGAGAAAACTCTGAACCGATTTTTTCACGGCCGCGCGCGTCTGACCGGTCTCCTCAGCGATCCTGTCGATAAGGTCCGTCTTCGTCGCCATCTGCTTCCCCCTATGCGAAGGAGAGTTCACTGATGATCTGACCTGGCGGTTCGGCCGATACGTGTCATCTGCCGGAGCCGCGTCACCATGGGCAGTATGGAGGGCCGAGCGCGGCTCGTCAAGTCAGGGCATCGTGGGATCCTAAAGCTCCCGCCAATGATCGCTCATTCACCGCCGATCAGCGGTGTTCGCGGCGAAACTCACGGCGAATGGAGCGCGTTCGCGTGGAGGTGAACTCGCGTGGCCGGCCGTTGATGGTGCTCAGATGCTCGTGATGCCGCACTTCGAGAAAGATGCGCGGCGCGTGGAGCGGCGCGTTCGGGTCGGCTTCAGCGGCATCGTTGCGAAACTGCTCCCATGAGGGTTCTGGGCCGCGTCGCAAGGCGATTTCCTGAAGCTCGCCGCCCACGCTGATGAGGGCAGGATGCACGTCATCGGGCGAAGCGTCGCTCATTGACCCAGCCGACGGGGGCGCAGCACACGAAGCCAGCGCGAGGGCAGCCGGGAGAATGGAACTGATCTTGAACCAAAGCGCCGTCATGGACGGAACATCTCCGACAAAGGCCGCGCCAATGTCCTGGCAGGGTCTAAACCGGCATCCGTGCCTGTGATGATGCCGCGACGCAACACCCCATGTCGCCTCCGGTCAACATGACCGACAGTGTTATCCTACGCCGCGTGCGGCATCGCGCGATCAGAATGCGAACCCATCTGGCACTCGCTGCACGCACCGCGCCCATGCCCCTCATCCGTGCGCCTGCCTCAGCAGCACGCCTACGACCTCGTCTTTCGCCACGCGCTCGATGTCGATCACACAGGTGAACGCCTGGTGATGGGCTCCACCACTGGGTCGGCATGGATCAGCCAAGACGACGGCGAATCGTGGCAGACGATCTCCAAAAATCTGCCGCCGGTGTTTGCAGCAAGGTTCGCCCCCCGATAGTCGCGCGGTGATTGACTATTGTGCGTGCTCTGCGAACATGGTCCGCTCTTGGTTGAGCACCGCGCGCAGGACCGCCAACTTGTCGATACATTCGCGGTACTCGGCCGCCGGATCAGAATCGGCGACGATGCCGCCGCCGGCACCGTACTCCAGACGTCCGTCAGCAATCGTTGCTGTGCGGATGGCCACATTGAAGGTGGCCCGGCCGCAATCGCTGATGAAGCCGATCGCGCCGCAATACGGGCCGCGCTGGACCGGTTCGAGTTCATCAATGACCTGCATAGCGCGAATCTTCGGGGCGCCTGTAATGGAGCCGGCCGGGAAGGTTGCGCGGAGAAGATCAACGATTGAAGTGCCTTCTCGAAGCGTGCCCGTTACCTCCCCGACGCCGTGATGCACCTTCGCCTGCGGCAGCGTCTCGATGAAGCGCGGCTTCGTAACGCGCACGGAACCGAACTCGCACACCCGGCCGAGGTCATTGCGCATGAGATCGACGATCATGTTGAGTTCCGCTGTGTCCTTGATCGAATCGCGCAGTTCGCGCGGATCGCAGACGATGGGTCGCGTGCCCTTGATGGGGCGGGTTGTGACGGCCGCCTGCGGCTCGACTCTCAAAAACAGCTCCGGACTCAGTGAAACAATCGCGCATCCACCGGGCAGTTCCAGATACGCACCATACTCCGCGCCGCTCGCAGCCAGCGTCTGCCGCGCAAAGCCGCGCGTTGATCCGTGAAATGTTGCAGTAAAGCGTTGGGTGATGTTTGCTTGAAAGATGTCACCAGCTGCGATGAATTCGATCGCGCGCGACACGGCATTGAGGTAATCATCAGGCGACATGCACGACTGCAACTCGCCTGCGCTCCAGCGTTCGCAGTGCAGATCGCCCGCCGAGGCAATCCTCTCAGCAAACTGCGCTGCCGATAGATAATCGCCTGCCCCGCTCCACGACTTCTCCACATGATCGAACACGAGCGCGGCCGGGCAACGAGCAAGGGCCACGAGCGGCCAATTGCGTTCGCTTCTCGGCCGGACTGCGCCACGAGCTGCGGGCTCGATCACGCAGCCGAAGTCATAGGAAATCATCCCAATCCAACCACCAGCGAACGGCGCAGTCGTGGCCGCGGCCGCATTCGGCGCCTGCTCGAGTTCCCGCTCAAGGATCTGCATCGCGTTCGCCGTTTCCTCCTCCAGAACCAACCACTTCTCCGGCGCAGCCAGGATTGACCAGCGAGCGCGGCCGCCAGCTCCACCCGAATGAAGCATGACCACCTTACGATCGCGCGGCCACGCCGCAAGCACCGCCAGCGGATCGGGCGGCAGAAGTGCATAGGGATGACAGCCAAGTCGCGACATGGAGCCATGATGGTAGCGATGCGCTGCCGGCGTGGACTGACCGCGCGGCGCCCGGCAGCGTGGTACACTCCCCCATTCCACTCAGTTTGAATCACCCTGACACGAAGGAACGAGTCAGTATGGCTACTGCGAAGACACGTAAGAAGAAGAGCGCTCAGAAGAAAACCGCCCGCAAGAAGCCCGCTGCGAAGAAGGCACACGTTCGCAAGCGACCTGCAAAGAAGGCGGCGTCAAAGAAGAAGTCGGCGACGAAGAAGGCGCGCACCGCCGCTTCATCGAAGTCATCCAGGCGCGCTGCCCGTCGTCGCACGCCGCGCAAGGGCAAGATGGTGTACTTCTTCGGCAAAGGCAAGGCCGAAGGTGACGGCTCCATGCGCGAACTGCTCGGCGGCAAGGGCGCGGGCCTTGCCGAGATGACCAGCATCGGCTTGCCGGTTCCGCCCGGCTTCACGATCACCACGGAAGCATGCGCGGAGTATTACCGCCAGCACCAAAAATGGCCGCGCGGCCTTGAGAAGGAAGTACGCGAACATGTCGCGCGCCTCGAGAAGGCCACGAAGAAGAAGCTCGGCGATCCGAGGAACCCGCTGCTCGTTTCCGTGCGCTCCGGCGCAGCCAAGTCCATGCCGGGCATGATGGAGACGATCCTCAACCTCGGCCTCAACGATGAAAGCGTTCAGGGACTCGCCAAAGCATCCAACAATCCGCGCTTCGCGTGGGATTCCTACCGCCGCTTCATACAGATGTACTCCTCGGTCGTGGTTGGGCTCAGCAAGGACGTGCTCGAAGAGAAGCTTCATGACCTCAAGCATGGCTTGGGTGTGAAGAATGACACCGACATTCCAGCCGAGATGCTGCGTCAACTCTGCGCGGAATTTAAGGAGTTCTTCCAGCAGGAGACCGGCCGCGAGTTCCCGCAGGATCCGTGGGAGCAGCTCGCCGGCGCGATCAATGCCGTTTTCAATTCGTGGAATGCCGAGAAAGCAGTCACCTATCGCCGCGTTGAAAAGATTTCCGGACTTGTCGGCACTGCCGTCAACGTGCAAACCATGGTCTTCGGCAATTACGGCGATGACTCCGGCACCGGCGTGTGCTTCACGCGCGATCCTTCCACCGGTGAGAACGTCTTTTATGGCGACCTGCTCATCAATGCCCAGGGCGAAGATGTCGTCGCAGGCATTCGCACTCCGATTCACCTGAGTGAGCTCGCCTCGAAGATGCCCGAAGCGTGGGATCAGCTCAACGCAGTGCGCGTCATGCTCGAAACACATTACAGGGAGATGCAGGATCTTGAGTTCACGATCGAGCGCGGCACGCTGTACATGCTTCAGTGCCGCACCGGCAAGCGGGCTCCCGGCGCTGCGTTCAGAATTGCCGTCGAACAGGCGACGAAGCCGCTGCTCACGAAGGCCCAAGCCAGCCGACTCGTGAAGAAGAAGTATCTGAGCAAGCGCGAAGCGAACGCAGCGCTCAAACCCGTCATTACGAAGGACGATGCGATTCTGCGCATGACGTCCTTCGACATCGAGCGGCTGTTCTATCCGATCATCGATCCCGCCACCAACCGTGAAGAACTTTCATCGCGCCGCTTGGCGAACGGCGTGAACGCCGTTCCGGGGGCTGCGTCCGGCCGCGTCGTCTTCACCGCGCATGAAGCGGAGGAAATGGCCGGCGGCGGACAGAAGGTCGTCCTTGTTCGCAAAGAAACTTCACCCGAAGACGTCGGCGGCATGCACGCAGCCGTGGGCATCCTGACTGCAACAGGAGGCAAGACTTCACATGCAGCGGTGGTGGCGCGCGGCTGGGGCAAGTGCTGCATCGTCGGCTGCGGCGCGCTCAACATCGACTACAAGCAGCGGCAGATGAACGTCAACGGAACCACGATCAAGCAGGGCGAGTTCATCACCCTCGACGGCTCCGAAGGCATCGTGTACACCGGCGAGTTCGAACTCGTCAAGCCGCAGTTGCCGCCCGAGTATTACACGCTCATGGAGTGGGTGGACAAACGCCGCAAACTCAAGGTGCGCACCAATGCCGACACGCCCAACGACGCCGCCAACGCGATTCGTCTCGGCGCAGAAGGCATCGGCCTCACGCGCACCGAGCACATGTTCTTCGAAACCGAAGCGCGCAGGCAAGCCATGCAGCGCATGATCGTTGCCGATACCGAAATCGAACGCCGGGCTGCGCTTGAAGAACTGCTGCCCTATCAGCGCGATGACTTCATCGGCATCTTCGAGGCGATGGACGGCCGGCCCGTCACGATCCGTTTGATCGACCCGCCGCTGCATGAATTCGTGCCGCATGACGAGGACAAGCAGCGAACCCTGGCCAGCCGGCTTGGCGTGCCGTTTGAGAAAGTCCGGGGGCGCATCGAGCAACTGCATGAGATGAACCCGATGCTCGGCCATCGCGGCTGCCGCTTGTGCATCACGTATCCTGAAATCCTCGAAATGCAGGTGCGCGCCATCATCGAGGCGGCCGTCGCGGTGCGCAAGGCGGGGAAGAAGGTTGCTCCCGAGATCATGATTCCGCTGACGATCGATCGCAAGGAGTTGCAGATTCTGACGGATGCGACGCGACAAGTTGCTGAAGGCGTGTTGAAGGAAGCGAACGTGAAGATTCCGTATCTCGTTGGCACGATGATCGAGACGCCGCGCGCTGCGCTGCTTGCCAACGAGATCGCGGAAGTAGCGGAGTTCTTCTCGTTTGGAACGAACGATCTGACGCAAATGGCGATGGGCCTGTCGCGCGACGACGCCGGCCGCTTCCTGCCCGATTACGTCGATCGCACCAAGGCGCACATCTTCGATGAAGACCCGTTCCAGTCGCTCGATCAGGACGGCGTCGGGCTCCTCATGCGCTGGGCCATCATGCGCGGCCGCGATGTCAACAAAAAGATCAAGATCGGCATCTGCGGCGAGCACGGCGGCGAAACCGAGTCCGTCAAATTCTGCCACGCGCTCGGCATGGAGTACGTGTCATGCTCGCCATACCGCGTGCCGATCGCGCGCCTCGCAGCGGCGCAGGCGGTGATTGCGGGGTAAGCGGAGAATCAGAGGAGGAGTGGCAATGGCGTTTTGGGACCGCTGGTTTGATTGGAAGTCACCTGATGATCCCAAGCCGCGCCTTGAGCCGAAGCCGCGCCCTGCCTCCGCCGAGCCGCCGCTGCCTGAGTTTCCCCTTCCGTTGCAGCGTTGCCGCGGAACGTTCATCGATGCGCGACTGCCGCAGCTGCGCCGGCAGGCCGCGCAGCGCGGCGAGACGCTTATCGTCCTCGGCGATGACGATGACGTGCGAACGCTCAAGCAAGTATACGAGTCCGCCGAGGCGACCAAGGAGGAGATACTCACAGCCGCTTCACAGCTCAACGTTGATGAGTGGCTCGCGAAGCAGGTTGAAGCCGATCCGGAATGGTATGAATGCGAGCCGGGCGAGTGGCCGATGCGTGATGAGCGGAACAGGTCGATGACCGCACACCTCATCCCCGGCACAAACAGGCCCAAGCCGAACGTGTATCTCGCAACGCTTCCAACCGCCCGGTCCTGGGAGACGCCTGCCTACCTGCGGTTCGGTCACTGGAACGACTGCCCGCAGCCGCATGTGCATGTCGCGATGGCTAAGCGATGGAACGAGCGCTTCGGTGCTGAGCTGATCGCCGCAACTGGTGACATCGTTGAGTTCGAGGTCGTGCGGCCGCTGATGGACCGTGAAGCGGCGATGAGACTCGCGCGCGAGCAGTTCGTGTACTGTGCCGACATCGTCCAGCAAGGCACCGAAACGCTCGAATGCCTCGCCGCATCGCTTCTGCGAGGGAAGTGCTGGTTTTTCTGGTGGGATTAAGAAGTGCTGAGAAAGTATCACCGTCTACACCGCCCGTTCAAAGCACATTCGAACCTGAATGGGTCAGGGAATGTGGCCACGGGTGAACCCGCCGCGCTGGGTGCATCTGTGAAACAAACAACCTAGCAGCAGTCACGGGCAGGACCCGAACGACGTTGCAACGTAACTCACATCCTGGCCATTGATGACACCATCGCCATTGAAGTCTCCAAGGCATTCGCCGTTCGCTGGACACTGGCCGAAGCCGATCTGGAAGATCAGGTGCAGGACATCGAGCTGATTGACGACTCCGTCGCCGTTCAGGTCTGGAGGACATGTCTCCATCTCTGAAATCGATGCAGTAAAAATGCCCACCGTCCCGTCCTCGAAGCTCATGTGAAACGCAAGGATCCCGTCATCGTTGAGACACGTTCCGCGACCATTCTCGCTGCTTGTTCCGTACGCAGTGAGGCCTGTCAGTACGATTCCGAATTCACTGACCTCGCGGAACTCGTTCGGCGCGACCTCGAAGAGGTCGCCAACCGTTGCGATCACGTGGGGACCTGAATCAGGATCGGTGAGCAATAGAGCGACCTTCGTCTCACCCCTTGCAGTCTCAATGACCGCCTTGAACGCCAATTGGCGGTGATTGTTCACCGCTATGTCGTTACTGCTAATGTAAAAGGCCGAGAATTCATCCAGGACTGCGCCCTCGACGTTTGCAATGGGATCGCCCTCAAGCAAAAGCAAGTCCATGCTTTCGCCGTCCCACATCCACACGCCGCGATGAGCACTACGGTCCGTCACGACGCTGGCCATCAACGCCGCTTCACCCGATTTCGTGATGATTGGAGGGATGTGGAAATTCCCGAAAACTCCGTCTATTCCCGGCGACTTGTCGCCAATCTGTGCGATCGGCTGTATATCGTCAATCGTTCCTACAAAGGCGGCCTTAACGGGTTGCTTTGATGCCTTCGGCATGTAGAAGGCGAGGAAGCCCATCACGCCCTCGCTGTTAATGCTCGCCCCTCTCTCGAATGCTGTAAAATCGGCATCCATGCCCGGCACTTGCTGATCAGGACCAACGAAACACGAGTTGCCGTCCGGGCCGACCCAAATGGCAGCGCGCGTGTTCGGGGGATAAACGCCAGCGGATGTGAGTATTCCACCACTAAAAACCTGCCCATTTGAACTTGAAGAGATCATGCTGAAGTTCTGGATCGCTATGCCGCGCGGATAGCCTGCGGCTTGATCGCCCGGGGAAATGAGCAGCTCGACCTGACCTGGCAACCCGCTGTAGATACTGGTGCCGCCTCGAAACGCGACCGCGCCCGATTGTGTCAGCAGCACCCTGTCTCCGCTGATGGAGCCGACATTGGTCAAGTACTGCGGGTTTCGCGGCGGGTTTGGGTCAGAACCGCTCATGGCCACGATGGCGAGTTCGTCCGGCGTGCCCACCATCAGCACACTCAGCACACCCTGCGCGGTGAAGGCAATTTCATTTGCATCATTGATCACGTGCGCATGAAGTTGCGAACCGTACGTCATAGAAGGATGGCCCGGAATCGGCCAGCCCTGTCGAGCAACGATACTCACATGGCCATCCTGCCAAAGGTACAAGTTTCCTTTGAAGGATCCCGGTGAGGGGCTCGATCGTCCACTGAAAAGGACCGCACCGCTGTTGTTGATCCTCGGCCCCCCAAAAGTCCACAACTCTTCTTCCGGATACTCGAAGTTGGGCTGATGTTGCAACACGATGGTCGTGACTTCGATATCCGCCGCTTGGACCAAGGCACCGAAGCACATGTTTGCAATTGCGATCTGGATGATGATGACGGGCACTCGATTCATTTGCATCTCCTTGTAGGATCTCGGTTTTGCCGATTGTTACGGATCAAGCCGCAGTAGTCAATCCATTTTCGGCGACGTGAAATGCGTCCCTGAAAATTCCATCGGCTCGCTACAGAAGCGCCGCGAGATTCTTCCCGGCAGAAAAACGACACCCTCACCTCATCAAGCCGCGCCACGGCCTCAGTCAGCCAGTCCCCGGCATTGACGGACCACTTCCATGCGCGTCAACGCCAAACGCGGTGTGGCGGTTAAGCAAAGCAGAAGGCCGCGCTGGCTCGCCGAGTTCGCAGAACACCCCTCTGATCCAGTTCTGACGCACCGGCAGCCGCTCGCGCGCAACGCCATCCGCGACCGCGTTCTTTCCATGCTGCCGAAGGTGATCACCATCCACACCGGCCGGCACGGCGAAGAACGGCCGAGGATTGATTGATCAATCTCTCGGCAAGTATCGCTCATACTCAGGATTGGGGCAGATTCGATCGCTCGGCACGATCATCTGGTGGCTTCTGTGTCCATCGTCGTTCACGATGCGGCACCCTGAGGCGCTGCAAGAATGGCACCGCAAGTCATTCGGATTCGCGCAATCTCTGCCCCCGGCAAGCCGTGGGCTATGTGATCAGCCGTTCTCGTTCTGCCCGCCGCTTTCGGGGGCGCCGGGCGCGCGGCCCTTGCGGCGGCGGCGTGGTCGCTTCTTGCGCGATGATTTCTTGTTCTGCTGAGCAGAATCCGATGAATCGCGCGGTGGCGGACTCTGCGCTGCGCTCTGCCCAATCTGCTGCTGCGCCTGCCGTTCGCCGGGCTTCCTGGATTTACGCCGGCGGCGCTTGCGCTTGGGCTTTGCCCCGCCGCCAGCGTCATCAGCATCTGAAGTCCGTTGCTGCTCGCGCTTCTCCTGCTCAATCGCCTTTTCGCGGTACGCCGCCTGGCGCTCTTCCTTGCTCTTGCGCGGCCCTTTCTTCTTCTTGAACTTGCGGCCGGCTTCAGGATCGGCAAGATCCTCAGGCGACAGGCCGCGCAGCGGGTCGGACAGTTCCGCCAACCGCTCGCGCTCCGCCTGCGCTTCGCCCGGCTTCGGGCACTTTTCCGGGTCCATCAACTCTTCCACAGGCACTGCGATCTCTTTGCCGTCGTGCTCAAGGCGCACCAGCACCAACTGCACGAGCACCTTGCTATCCACCACGATGCCCGGCCCTTCCACCGTGCCGACGCGCTTCTTTCGATTGGGCAGGTTGGCTTTGAGTTCCTTGTAGGTCTGATCTTCATAGCGCAGGCAGCACATGAGCCGGCCGCACCGCCCTGAAATCTTCAGCGGATCAAGCGTCGCCTTCTGCAACTTCGCTGAGCGCATCGAGATGGGCTTGAGGACTTTGAGGAAGTTCTTGCAGCAGCAGTGCTGGCCGCACTTTTCGTAGTCAGCGACGAGGCGCGCTTCATCGCGCGCGCCGACCTGCCGCATCTCAATGCGCGTTTTGAATTCTGATGCGAGTTCCCGCACGAGTTCGCGGAAATCGACACGGTCCTCGGACATGTAGTAGAACGTGAGCAGCTCCTCGCCGAGGATCGGCTCAACGTCCACAAGTTTCATAGCCAGTCGATGTTCAGCAATGCGCGATTTGCAGAACTTGACCCAGTCACGCTTCCGGGAGTCGAGCGCGGATTGCTTGTTGAGATCTTCGATGGTGGCGATGCGCAGGATGCGGCCGTTGGTGTGGAAGGGATACTCCTTGCCGCCGGAGTTGTCGATGTAGTCGAGCATCTCCTTGCGGGTCACCGACTTGGAGCAGCCGGCGTTCTCGCAGGTGGTGGTGAGCATCTCGGCGATCTCGGTGCCGCGATGGGTTCGGGCCACGACCTTGGTGCCGCAGCCGGGCTTGGCATCGCCGCTGTAGGGGAACTCGCCGACGAGTTTGAGCGCGCCGAACCGGACGACGATCGTCTTGGGCGGCTCGAGGCGCGCGTAGATTTCCTCATCGGAAAGCGCCTCGCGGTGATGCGGGTCAGCGTCGGCTTCAAAGACCGGAAGTGGGAAGATCGACATGAGTTCTCATCGCGCAAAGCGAAGCGTTGCGGTTGATTGCCGCGGCGGATCGCTTCTGTAGTGTCGTCAGGCAAGGTTTCATATGACCGGGACCTTCCTGACGAGGCCGCCGGCTCCAAACGCGATGAGGGGGCCATTGTAGCAGGGACTTACGAAAGCACGCAATTGTCGTATCAAGGCAACTACAATTCGCGGCCTTGATCGGGTCGGTCGATGATGCGATAATGAATTGGGCAACGAGTGCTCATGAAGGATTGAACCAACGATGTCGAAGCAGTACACGGTGAGCGACGGCAAATTGATTCTCACTCTCAAGCCGATGAGCGAGGGCGGCTTTATGGTGCGCTCACCTATGGACCCGGAGATTTTGGCCTCGGCCGAGACAATCAATGAGGCATTTGAACGGGCGTACGAAGTTCGCCGTTCGCTCATCGCGAGCCGTCGCAAGTGGGCCAAGCAGCGAAGGGCGGCGGGCTGATTACTTCTTTCTCGGGCGGGGGACCGACAACTGCTTGCAGATTTCGCGAACCATCCACGGTTGAATCTCGCGATGTCGCTCGACGGGTGCGCGCTGATTCGTGGCAGGATTGAGCCAGAGGTCGTGATTGCCGCCGTGGTGGTCGAGGACACACCCGTGCTCGCGCAGATGCTTTTCGAGGTCGCGGCGTTTCATCACAAGTGCACGTCAATCTTCTGAAGCCGCAGCGCCGTTCGGTATAGACGATCTCGCGTCGTACTCAATCCCATCAATCGCTCGACCCACCAAAGGTAATCCACAATCTCATCCGCACTCGCATCGTTCGCAAGCAGGTGATACACGCGTCCAATGTAGCTGTCGTACTCGTCCGTGAGATCGACAAAACTGGGAACATCGGCAATATCGCGAACACCGATTGGATCCCACTCGTCCCAGAAGACTCGACGAATCTCATCCTGAATCTCACGTCCGCAATTGCCCATGACCTAAAACTCCGCGTTGCCTGGCGTTCTCGGGAACGGGATCACATCGCGAATGTTCGCCATGCCGGTTGCGTACTGGATTGTGCGTTCGAAGCCGAGGCCGAAGCCCGCGTGGGGCACGGTGCCGTAGCGTCGCAGGTCGCGGTACCACCAATAGCCGGCCTTCGGCAGACCCATCTCGTCGATGCGGTGGTCGAGAACATCCAGCCGTTCCTCGCGCTGGCTGCCTCCGATGATCTCACCAATGCCGGGGGCGAGCACGTCCATCGCGGCAACGGTCTTTTCATCATCGTTGAGGCGCATGTAGAACGCCTTGATGTCCTTGGGATAGTTCATCACCACCGCCGGCCTGCCAATGAGTTCTTCGGTGAGGTAACGCTCGTGCTCTGATTGCAGGTCGATGCCCCACTTGACGGGAAATTCGAACTTCTTCCCGCCGGCCGCCGCCTTTTCGAGCGCCGCAATCGCGTCGGTGTACTCCATGCGCTCAAAGGAAGAGTCGACGAACTTCTCCAGCCGCGTGATGCACGCTTTGTCGATGCGCTCTGCGAAAAACTTCATGTCGTCGCCGCGCTCCTCAAGCAGGGCCTTGAAGATGTACTTGAGGAACGCCTCGGCAAGATCAGCGTCGTCGTTCAGATCAGCGAACGCGATCTCCGGTTCGATCATCCAGAACTCCGCCAGATGGCGCGATGTGTTGCTGTTTTCCGCGCGGAACGTCGGGCCGAACGTATACACCTTCGACAGCGCCAGGCAGTACGACTCAACATTCAATTGACCCGAAACGGTAAGGAATGCTTCCTTGCCGAAAAAATCCTGACTGAAGTCGATCCCATGTGCCGCTTGTGGCAGGTTCGCCAAATCAAGCGTCGAAACCCGAAACATCTCGCCCGCGCCTTCACAATCGCTTGCAGTAATGATCGGGGTGTGAATCCAGTAGAAGCCGTTCTCGTGAAAGAACCGCTGCACCGCCATCGCAAGGCAATGCCGCACGCGCGCGATCGCGCTGAACGTGTTTGTGCGCGGCCTCAGATGCGCGACCTCGCGCAGATACTCAAACGTGTGCCGCTTCGCCGAGACTGGATACGTGTCAGGATCATCGACCCAGCCGACCACTTTCACATTGCTCGCCTGAATCTCAACCAACTGTCCCTTGCCCTGCGACTCGACAAGTTCACCTTCCACGATCACCGAGCAGCCGGTCGTCAGGTGCAGCACTTCCTTGTCATAGTTCGGCAGGGAGTTCGGCGCAACAACCTGGATCGGATCGAAGCATGAGCCGTCATGCACATTCACAAAAGACATGCCGGCTTTCGAGTCACGCCGGGTTCGCACCCAGCCGGCAATCGTCACACGAGAGCCGGTCTGGACTCGGCCCTTGAGCAGATGATCGATGCGTGTGGACGTCGTCTCTGGAGCGGCAGCGGCAGAAGTGGTGGCGTTGGGCATGTCAGATCGGTTGAGTACGTGATTGAATGGCGAAGAATAATCCCCTGAGCGGACACTTTACGCTCTCAGCCGCATAGCCGGCTCCGCTGGTGCGAATACCGTCGTTTTATGCCGCCTGGCGTCATCGCAAGTGAATCCGGCGAGCCGGCGATGTTTTTCGGCGACTGGGCAACGCTGGGTCGAACGGTGCTCGTGGGTATCCTCGCGTATGTGGCCCTGATCGTGTTGCTGCGAGTATCGGGGAAGCGAACACTCTCGAAGATGAACGCGTTCGATCTGGTGATCACAGTTGCACTCGGATCGACGCTCGCCACCATTTTGCTCAATCGCGATGTCTCGCTCGCAGAAGGCGTCGTTGCGTTGGGGCTGCTGATTCTGCTGCAGTTCCTCATCACATGGTCGGCGGTACGGTCGCAGGCGATAAGGCGGATCAGCAAGTCAGAGCCGCGATTGCTCCTGCATCAGGGCAAAATGTTGCCCATGGCCATGAAGGCGGAGCGCGTGCTGGAGGATGAGCTGGAAGCCGCGGCCCGCAACGCTGGATTAGGTAGTCTTGACGACGCTGAGTCTATCGTCCTAGAGACGGACGGCAGCATGAGCGTAGAGCGGCACCAGGGGGAACGCCCTGCAACATGAGACTCATGAACGGCCGCTACCGCGGAATGAAGATTTGTTGATGCCCCGGTCGAGGTTGTCGGAGCACGCGCACCGGCCAAGGCGCTCGCCACGCCGCCCAGCCCTCACCGCCAGGCGACAAGCTCAGGAAGAGTTCCCACGTGTCGAAGCCGTCTGCCACGATGAGGTACGCCGTACCAAGCAGGTCGAACTCGGTATCGGCGGATTCGGAGGCGGCGGTGAATGAGATGCCTTTATCGCGACCCGACCTGTTGAGCAGGTCTGCGAAGCGCTGGAGGAACTCTTCAAACTCCGCGCTTGTCGCCCGGCTCATATTGCGCATGTTCGTCAAACGGATCTGTATAGGCCGCTTGTCGCCTTCGATTTGCTGGTCGAGCGCGGAGATCAATTCATTGACCAGCGCGTCCGCCCCTGCATCGTGACGTTGCGGCTCGACAGGAGCCACTTCGGGCATCTCTTCCGCCGCCTTCTCGCCAAGCGCCGCCGAAGCGTCCCCACTCAGTGACGACTCTTCAGCCGGAGCTTGATGCCGCGCTGGCGTTGAGGCGGCAAGGGGCTCGTTTGGGCGGTCTGGTGTGAAGGTTGAAGATGAGATAGAAAATTTTTGTGAATAGGTTCGTGGGGTGGGCATGTTCGATGCTGTACACCCCAAGAAGAGCGCGCTCGGCATGCACCATATCAAGAGCAGAGCCGCGCAACGACTACCGAGTCTTGGGGAATGAATGACTTGCATCGTCTGCACGTTCATGGTTGTGTCCGATCGAGTTATTGAGTGCACGCTTCTCGGACCTCATGCCGATCACAACAGTCCATGCAGCCGGGATCGGCAGCCCGGCGTTATCTCTGAGGACACTTCAACTGGAGCGCGATTCCATGCTGAGCAAGGTACAACTGATCGAAGGCATTCAGCAGGTCAACCATTCGGCGAGGCCCGACTGGCTCGAACTCTTCGATGTTACCGCGCTCAAGCGATATCTCGACCATCTGAACTGGATGCTTGGGCCGCGCGGCGAGGGGGCGTGGGAGCGGCCAAACGAGACGCCGGCAATCCTCACGCGAAGCCCGCTCGACTGAACGCCAGAAATCAGCGAACCGAACCCAGGTAGCACCCGCTGTAGCTTGGTGAGAGAAGAGCCGCGCTTACTCTTCCAACTTCTGCCCAGTCTCCGACCGATCTCGCCCCTCCGTTGATGGGCGCTGCCTGATCGCAAGCACTTGCTCGTACTGCCGCTTTACCATGGCGAGTTCAAGCAGCGATTTCACGCGCGTGATGAGTTCAACCTTGTTGACCGGCTTGGTGATGAAGTCGTTGGTGCCGCACTCGACCGCGCGCTCAAAGTCGCCGACCTCATGAAGAGCGGTGACCATGATGATGACAATGTCGCGTGTGGCCGGATTGGTCTTGATCTTTTGGCACAGTTCAAAGCCGCTCATGCGCGGCATCATGACATCGAGCAGAATCAAGTCGGGCGGGTCGTGCTCGATCATCTCCGCCGCTGCGACCCCATCCTGAGCGGTCACGATCCGGCATGGCAGCGCTTCGAGATAGGCCTGCATCAGTTCGAGGTTCTGAAGGTTGTCATCAACCAGCAGCACCGTCGCCTCCGAGAGGTCAAGGGCCGGTTCGAGCAGGTCAGTTGCAGCGTTCGGTGCTTCCATGAGCGGGCATCTTCATCGTGGTTTCGACAGTGCGGTCGTGGATCATCCTATCCGCTCGCGTCGTGGCCGTCGATATTGGCAGAGCGACGCTGGGCAATCCGCAATGTTTAGCCGCGACCCGAAGGGGCGCGTCGCTTTCGCTCGGCAAGTCCGGCGTTCGACAGCCGCGCTCCTCCCGCCACGGCGTGTTTTCGACTGCGCGTCGCGGCTCAACAGGCGGCGGCGAACGTGCTACGATGCGGTTCTTTCGCACTTTCAGAGATCAATCCATGCCCACCAATCATCCAGTCATTCTCGCAGCCAAGCGCACTCCCGTCGGCCGGTTCCTCGGCGGCCTTTCTCGTGTTCCCTCACCGCAACTCGGCGCCTATGCGATACAGGCCGTGCTCGATGAAGTGCCGGCAGCGAAGGATCATGTTGATGAAGCCATCTTCGGTTGCGTGCTTCAAGCCGGCCTCGGCCAGAACCCGGCCCGCCAGGCGGGGCTTAAGGCAGGGCTGCCTGATACGCTCTCTGCTCAGACGATCAACAAGGTGTGCGGCTCCGGCCTACAAGCCGTGATGACCGCTGCTCAATCTATCAAGGCCGGCGACAATCAATTGGTTGTTGCAGGCGGCTTTGAGAATATGTCGCTGGCCCCGCACTTCGCGCATGTCCGGGCTGGACTCAAGTTCGGCGATGGCAAGTTGATCGATCACATGCAGTTCGATGGCCTCACCTGCGCGTTCGAAGGATGCGGCATGGGCAACTCGGCTGATTACATTGCTGAGAAGTTCAAGGTCAGCCGCGAAGAGCAGGACCGCTTTGCGGCGCAGTCGCATCAACGTGCGGCCAAGGCGACAAGCGACGGATGGTTCAAGAGCGAGATCGTCCCCATCACCGGCGAGCAGACGCTCGATCGCAAGTCGCCCGGCGTTGAAAACGATGAGGGCATTCGCGCTGATACAACCGCGGACGTTCTTGCAAAACTGCGGCCGGCATTCTCGAAAGAAGGAACGGTCACGGCCGGCAACGCTTCGCAAATCTCAGACGGCGCGGCGGCAGTGATCGTTGCATCAGAAGCGAAGGCAAACGAAATCGGCGCACAACCCATCGCGCGCATTGTCGATTATTACACCTCAGGCGTCGCCCCCAAGGAGATCTTCAACGCGCCGACGCTCGGCCTGCAGGAGATTCTCAAGCGCAACAACCTGAAGGTCGATGACATCGATCTGGTGGAACTCAACGAAGCATTCGCAGCGCAGGTGCTCTGCAACATCGGCCAGGTGTGCATTCCGGAGGAGCGGCTCAACATCTGCGGCGGCGGCGTCGCGCTCGGCCACCCCATCGGCGCCTCCGGTGCCCGCGTGCTCACCACGCTGCTGCATCAGCTGGTTCGCACCGGCGGCAAGCGCGGCATCGCCTCACTCTGCCTTGGCGGCGGCAACAGCGTGAGCATGTTGGTCGAGCGGATGTAGGAAGCGTCGCATTCAAGCAGGACACTACGCCGAGTCACGCACCACCCGGTCTCAGGTACAGTGCGGCCATGCAAGTGTGGCTCAATGGCGAGTTCGTGCCGCGCGATGAGGCGAAGGTTTCCGTTTTCGATGCGGGCTTTCAACATGGCGTCGGCCTGTTCGAGACGATGCTGGCGCGGAACGGGCGCGTCTTTCGCATCAATGCTCATCTGGAGCGGTTGGTCGGCTCCGCGCGGGATCTGCTGCTGACGGAGCGGCTGCGCACCACGCCGCTTGCCGAAGCAGTCACAGAGACGCTCAAGCGGAATGATCTCGTACACGCGCGTGTGCGGCTCACGATCACCGGCGGCGACCTCAATCTGCTTCAGAGTCACGGCAAAACCGCAGTTGATCCGAACATCCTCATCGTCGCCCAGCCGCCGACCGAGTATCCGGCGGAGTTCTTTGAGCGCGGTGTGATCGCCATGATCGCCGACGGCCGGGACAATCCGTTTCACCCGATGGCCGGCCATAAGACGCTGGCGTACTGGCCGCGCATTCGAGCGCTTCAGGAAGCGGCTGTGAAGAAAGCGGGAGAGGCGATCTGGTTCACCCTCAGCAATCACCTGGCATCGGGCTCCGTCAGCAACATCTTTCTCGTTCAGAAAGGCGAGTTGATGACGCCGATTGCGCGAGGTGAGGAAGAGCAGGGGTCAATTCCTTCAAGTGTGCTGCCGGGCATCACGCGGCGGACGATCATCGAGCTGGCTGAAGTCATGAACGTTCCAGTCCGCAAGCGCATGCTCGACATTGAGGATTTGCTCGGGGCCGACGAAGTATTCTTGGCAAACTCGAGTTGGGGTGTTCTGCCGGTTGTGGGTGTGGAGCGCGAGAAGATTGCGAGTGGAGCGGTGGGGGAGTTGACGCAACGCCTGCGCAACAACTGGTTGGAAGCGATTGAGATTGGAGAATTACAGAATTAACGATGGGCATTCCCCAGCAGAGGTTCGGAAACGTGCCGCGCCTTCTTTCGCTTCCGCAACCATTGCCCGCAGAGCCGACTCAACTATGGTTGTCGCGTCATTCGCCCAAGGGCATTATGATACGAACAACGGTGACTTTCGGCGGCGAATACAGGACATAGCTTGATGGCTGACGCAGTTGAAAACGCATCGCTCGAACGGCTGCTGGGCTATATCAAACAGGCGCGGCGTTTCGATTTCTCAGGATACAAACGCACATCACTGGAGCGGCGCATTCGCAAGCGCATGGAGAAGGTCGGCGCTGCTGACTTTGATGCGTACCGAGATCGTCTGGAGGTCGATCCAGCGGAATTCGAAGCGCTCTTCAACACGATTCTTATCAACGTGACGACCTTCTTCCGCGATCCCGAAGCATGGGATTATGTGGCGGAGAACATCATTCCGGAGATCATCCGATCGAAAGCTGGCGCAACCGCTGCCAGTTATGCACGGGCAGCGTCAGATGCCGGGGGCGATTCGATCCGGGTATGGTGTGCCGGCTGCGCATCCGGTGAGGAGGCTTACACACTGGCCATGCTGTTCGCAGAACAAATGAAGCCAGCGGACTTTCACCGGCAGGTCAAGGTGTATGCCACTGATGTCGATGAAGAGGCGCTCTCACAAGCACGGGCATCGACCTATTCGCAGCAGCAGGTCGCTTCGGTGCCGGAGCCGCTGCGGGAGAAATACTTTGAACGGTCGGTTGATCGATACACGGTGAAGCCCGGACTCCGCCGTGCCTTAATCTTCGGCCGGCATGATCTGGTGCGCGATTCGCCGATTTCGCGGCTCGATCTGCTCGTGTGCCGCAATGCGCTGATGTACTTCAACGCTGAGACGCAGATGCGCTCAGTGGCCCGGCTGCATTTTGCACTGCAGCCGAATGCGTGCATCTTCCTCGGCCGGGCTGAGATGCTGCTTGCGAAGGTGCCGCTCTTTCAGGTCGTTTCGCTCAAGCATCGCCTCTTTCGCAAATTGCCGCGCGTCGGATTGCGAGAACGTCTTGCACTGGCCGCCAACGTGGTGCCGCATGAACCGTTCACGGCGCCGCATCCAGTCCAACATCACCAGGAGATCCCGCTACAGAGCAAGTCCGCAGCGCAGGTCATCGTCGATCGTCGTGGCGTCCTTTCACTCATCAACGAAGAGGCGCGGCGGCTCTTCGCACTGACCGAAGAGGATCTTGGGAAGCGCTTCGCTGACCTTGAACTGTCGTACATGCCAATCGAGCTCCGCGGCCGCATTGATGAAGCCCTACGCCATCAACGCACTGTTCGCATTGAGAACGTGCAGAGAGACGGTGCGACCGGGCACGGATCGTCGCATTCCGGTGATCAACAAGCTCAGGTCTTCGATGTGCTCCTCGCACCGCTCGCCGATCAATGCGGTGAAGTGGCCGGCACCTGCATCACCTTTCTGGACGTCACTTCACACGAGCATATGCGCTGTGAGATGGAGCGCATAACCCATGAACTTGAAACGGCCTACGAAGAGTTGCAGTCCACAAACGAGGAGCTTGAAACGACGAACGAGGAGCTGCAATCGACGAACGAAGAACTGGAGACGACTAACGCCGAACTGCGTACAGCCAACCAAGAGCTCAATTCGCTTAACCGAACGGTAAGTCACACCAACGAAGAGCTGCTGGCTGTTAATGAATCACTACAGATTCGCACTCGGGAACTGGTACGGTCGAACGCATTGCTGGCATCCATCCTGGGCAGCATTCGACTTGGAGCCGTCACGGTGGATCAGGAGCTTCGCATTCTCACATGGAACCGAAGGGCTGAAGAATTCTGGGGGGTGCCGTCGGCTGAAGCGGTGGGGCAATTCCTGCTCAACTTGGACATTGGATTGCCGGTCGAACGATTGAAGCAACCGCTTCGCGAAGTGCTCGAACGAGGGAGGCGTCAATCGGAGTTGTTCCTTCCATCTGTTCTCCACGATGGCCGGCCATGCCATGTTCGGATCATCCTGTCGCCGCTGTTGATGCCCGATGGCGGTTGCTCCGGCGTGTCGATTTTGATGGAGGAATCCAGTCCGGACACGAACCCGGCGATGCACCCAAAGTAATGCAGGCTGGACTCGAGGTCGCTCATCGTTCAGGTTTTTTGCGCGGGGGATTATGTAAAGAACAGACCATCCCATAGCGGGGCATCGCTGCGCGTTATCAGGCAGGGCGTGCGGTTGTGGCCACTTAGGTGCGTAGGTTCCATCATGCGGTGCGCACCGTGCATGTTGCCTTCCTCAATAAGGAAGTTCGGGCGATGCGGTTGCAACTTGCCCTGACGATCTGACTTTGTGCGCCGGTGAGGATGCTTGATGCGCCGCTCGAGGATGTCGTTGACCCATGGAGGTTCGATGTTCAGCGGCAGAACATCGATATTCTCCAGATTTTGCGCATGGCCATCCGGCGACCAAATGAATGTCAAACCATGGGCATTTCATGGCGTGCGGATGGCTTGATCCTGGGCGTGGCGCAGGCGAAAAGTCCGTCCCGAACGGCTTTGATACGCAAGACCGATGTCCACGACGGAGCGATCTTACGGATCTTCGGCTGGATCAGTGCCGGTCACACCCACCTGCGCCTCTGGTGCGATTTCCTCGGCGGATGCACTGTGTTGCTCACCACCTGGCGCCGTCTCCAACTCGACGACTTCGACTGATTCGACTTCATTGAGCAGCGGCTCGATCGTCGGCGGCGCAACATAATGAGCGGGTGGGGCAGTGACATGGATGCGCCAGAGTCGCGACCCGATCACGCGGTGCCGGTTCAGGAGGTTCTGCCTCATGGACAACATGATCATTTCGTGCATTCCGTCCGGCCGGGGATAGACCACATCGACCTCCGAATCGAATGCGCGAATTCGTACACCGGTGACATGAATCGCTCGTCGATCATCTTCGGTCATCGGTCGGGCGGAGACATCTTCACCGAGATGCTTGGCCACTTTGTCATAGACCTCGGCCGGAATGCCTTCGGGGAGGTTGAAGATGATTTCACGCTCCCTTCTGGCGATATCGCCGATGCCGGCCTCTTTCATGTGGCGGTCGTTGACATACCGAATGGCCTCAGCCATGACGGCGGGGCCCGGTTCGTAGTCAGGCCTGCCCAACTGGGCAGCGCCGGGGATCGGCGGGTAGGTCGTCCATGAAGCACAGCCGGTCAGGACGAGGGCAACGGCGATAAGGGCGAACGGGGTGATTCTGTGCAACACCAGGGGCTCCCTTCCTTCTCAAGTGAAGCGGTTCTGCTACTGTGTAGGGCTCGCGCAGTGTATCACGGAATGGGCGGGATCGGCAGGTCTTGCACTGCTGCCATGCCACTGCCCATCGCCCCTTTTGCTGCTTGTCCCTTTGCCCCTGTTTCCCTTTGCCCCTTTCCCGTCGCATCATCATCGGCATCACCGGAGCCAGCGGAGCTTTGTACGCTCAGCGAACCATCGAACTGCTGACGGACCAGGCCGTCGAGGTGCATCTTGTCGTCTCGAATCTCGGCCGACGGCTCTTGGCGGATGAGCTTGGTATGAAGCGCATTGATCTTGAGGTGCTCTCAGGCGGCGCGGGGCATCTTGTGACACTTCATAACGACAATGACCTGGGAGCTGCGATTGCGTCGGGTTCTTTCTTGCACGATGGAATGATGATCGTGCCATGTTCGAGCAATACACTGGGTGCGATCGCTGCGGGGATTACGCAGAATCTCGTTCAACGCGCGGCGATGGTCACTCTAAAGGAACGGCGAAAGCTCATTCTTGCCCATCGAGAAAGCCCGCTGAGCCCCATTGACATTCGCAACATGCAGATGTTGAGTGAAGCCGGCGCGATCATTGCGCCGCTCTCACCCGGCTTCTACATGCAGCCGCGGTCGGTCAATGACGTGGTCGACTTCATGGCAGGCAAACTGCTCGACCTCGTCGGCGTTACCCACGAACTGAATACGCGCTGGGAAGGGTGAGGCGAACGCAAATGGTGAAGGCAGGTGGGTGATTGGCTGGTCTCATGCCCTTGCGCTGCGAGTCATCATCCATCCAATGAGAATCATCCCGACAGCGATGAGCGTGAACGCATGGTTCCAGAGCATGGGGTTCGCCACTTGATCGTGCACATTGTGCAACTGAAAGATGTAGTGGTTGAACACGCTGTCGAGCAGGTTGAACAGGCCCCAGCCGAAGAGGAGCGCGCCCCACATCAGGATCGGTGAGCGCGGCACATCAGGTGTGCGCAGAGCCCGCCAGAGCAGCGCAATGCCGATTGCGGTCGCGAGCCATGTGGCTACATGGAATATGCCGTCCCAGAACATGTTGATGGTCTTGGCATCGAGCGTGTCCGGCGGAAGGATGTTGGAGATCATCTGATGCCACTGGAGAATCTGGTGCAGCACGATGCCATCGACGAAGCCGCCCATCCCGAAGCCGATTACAGCGCCGGCTGAGATGAGCGGTCCGCGGCGTTCGTTCTTCTTCATCGCTTGCTCCACATGCAGCGTCTGTCAACCACGTATGTGACCCGCCCCGAGTCGTTTACTGCCTTCGATCCAACCCGATAAAGACCGCGGTGGCGACAGCGAATGGAACGAGCACCTTCCAAGACAAGGACCAGAGCTGCGCTGCGATAGCTTGTCGCACCTCGATGTTGCAGGACGTGCAGCCGAGCGCTTCGCTGTCTATCAGTACCCAACTCATCAGGAGGATGATGCACACCCTGACTGTCCGCATAAGCGATTCTGGCGACGGCATCTGCGAACGGCGATAGGGGATTGCGCCCAATTGTGCCCCGCCGAACAGATGCTACTTTCACTATCTTAACCTTGACGGCCATCTTCTGTCGCGTTTATCCTGCGGGTTTCAGAAGTTCGTCGTCTTTGTTGAAGAAGGAAAACGGAGGTGAACAATGTCGATGATTGACACGATTGCACGTGGCGCTGGATGCATTGCAACGGCTCTTGGATGCGCATTATTCGGCGGGACGGAACCTGTGGTCGCAGGCGGTGATCCGTGCCCGCTCCGGCCGCAGATCGGTTCGCTGTTGATTACGCTTGATACAGGCGATACCTCGAACCTCGGCGGGTATGCCGTGACGTACAACAGCGATGACAACGAGTTTCTCGCATCGTGGTTCGATTCACGTATTGAAGGTCAGAATGATGTTTATGCGCAGCGCATCGCTTCAACCGCAGCGCTGATCGGCGGGAACATCACGGTCATCGCCGGTCAGGATTCAACGACCGACACTGCTGTCGCCTACTCGCCGAATGAAGAGCGATATCTCATCACGTGGCGTTTCCAGGGCGGCAGTCCAGGCAGTCCGAATTTCAATACGACCTTCGGCCGCCTACTCAACACTCAAGGGACGATCGCCAGCCCGGTGAATCTTCTGTCAACTGCGGGGCATGAAGCCAGCGTCGCTTTCAACCCAGTATCGAATCTTTTCGTTCATCTGGGCCGGGCGTTTGCGAGCGGCACTTCCGGAATTCATTCACGAGCGATTGACGATGCCAGCGGCATACCGTCAGGATCGCAGAATCTGATCGCAAGCGTCAGTGATGGTGCGCCGGCACCCTCGGGTGAGTTGACATTCAACGCAAAGACGGGTGGATTTCTTGCGCTCTGGCGCGATCAGGTTGAAGGACGCCTGCGCGGTCGTCTACTCAACAGTCAGGGTCAACCGGCGGCGGCCGCGTTCACCATCAGTGATGTCTTTCCCGGCTCCGGCAATGCTGGAAGCGCTGCATTTGATCCGATCAATGAGCGGTTCCTTGTTGTTCACTCTGGATTCAGCGGTGATGAAGCTCTCTATGGCCGGTTCGTGTCATCAGATGGAACGCCGCTTGGCACGCTCATGACGCTCGTTGATTCAGGCGCTTCCCTGCCGCGCCTTGCGTATGACCCCGTCAACAGTGTCTTCCTTCTGGTCTGGCGCGATCCTGTGATCCCGGACTTTCCGAAGGAATGTGAAGATGAGCCCGAACTATGTAAAGACATTCCACCTGCCATGAACAGCATCATGGCTCAGCTGCTGAACACCGATGCGGAGCCGTTGGGTGAACCGCTTGAACTGGTGGCTGCCAAGAGCATGGACGGGCCGCGCGTGGCTGCAAATACCCAGGACGGCGGCTTCTTCGTCATCTGGCGACATGCGGAGACCGGCTTTGACGGGCCGCATGATCTCATCGCTCGGCTCGTGAATGTTGAGGAAGTGTGTGAGAACCTGCCGGGCGATTTCGACGGCGATGGCTACGTTGGTGTGCCTGACCTTCTCCATCTGCTCAGCGCCTGGGGCAGGTGCGCGGAGCCCCTCGACTGCGATGAAGACCTTGATGGAGATGGAGGTGTCGGCGTTCCCGATTTGCTCCTGCTCTTGGGCAATTGGGGCTGACGCAGCCGTCGTTCAGTCCAGGCGATCGCGCATTCACCTGCGTTGCCGCGCGAATCTGCAAGCGGCTGGCGGTGATTGCACAAATGGCGATCGTAGTGGTAAAATACCGTCCCTGCGGAGGAAGCCCTTGGCCCACTCTCCGCACTGACGCCGATATAGCTCAGCTGGCTAGAGCGAGGGATTCATAAACCCTAGGTCGGAGGTTCGAGTCCTCCTATCGGCATTCTTCATCCCACACCATGCAGACACAAAGGGGAAATCATGGACGCTCGCCACGCTTGTTTCAGCCGTTCTCTGGCGGTGAGTGCTGTAGTTGCGGCACTTCTCATCGGTACTGCGGCATCGGGTGCAGATAGAGCCGTTCAGGAGAATCAGCCGCCGGACGAGCTGAGAGAGCGGTATGACGTTCTCTTGAAGGGGGTGGTCGCGAGATACCAGGCGCTTTCAACCTATGCCGACACCGCGATCATGATGTTCGAGGTCGAACTCGAAGAGGGTTCTGATCCATTCGGTGCTGAAATGCCTGCGCAGGAGATGCGCATCGCGATCGAACAGCCAAACAAGGTCGCGATTGCGAGCGAGCACATCATCTTCCACAGCAATGGCGAGAGCGTGTGGACCTACTTGCCGATGTTCAGCCAGTACACAAGGCATGATGCGGGGAGGTCATTGGGTGATGTGCTGCTGGCGGAGGAAGAGATGGTGATGCATGTGGTGGGAGGGCATCCCGTTCTTTCAATACTTCTGCGCGATGATGGGCGATTCGATGAACATCACTCGGAGATGGCTGAAATCCTTTCCATGGAGGAGATGGAACGCGACGGCAAGCGCGGAACGCTGATTCGGGCGACGGCGGTCGTGCCCCAATATGAAATGATGTATGAGGATCCGATCCCGTTCGAGACATGGATTGATGCTGAGACCGGGCTGATTACGGAGGTCGCATGGGATATGACCGACCTCTACAACAGCTTTGCAGAAGGAATGGGGGAGGTCGGTGCGGATGTCGAGGACGGAGAAGACGAAGAACTGTTCGGCGGGATGGAGTTTCCACGCTACAAGAAGTTCCGAATGGTGATGTCGCTGCACGATGTCAAGATGAATCAACCGATTGCAGCGGAGCGATTTGTCTTTGAGCCGGGTGAAGACGCGGAGGAAGTGGAGTTCTTTGACTTCTCCAGCATGAGCGAATCAAACCAGATGGCGCTTCTGGGTGTCGAGGCGCCCGACTTTACCTTGCCCACGCTTGATGGCGGAGAGCAGACGCTGTCAGACCTGCGAGGCAAGGTGGTGCTGCTCGACTTCTGGGCGTTGTGGTGTGGCCCGTGCGTGCAAGCGATGCCACATATGCAGAAGATTGCATCGCATTTCGAGGGAGAGGATGTCGTCGTGCTGGGGGTCAATGGCGATTCTGCCGGTTCGGAGGATCGAATCAAGAAACTTCTCGAGGGCAAGGAGGTTCAGTTTCCTCAGGTGCTCGATGTTGAGGGCGAAGTGTCGGGCCTGTATCACGTTTCGGGTATTCCATGCACCATACTCATAGATCAAGAGGGCATCGTGCAGGACATCGGCATTGGCTTTCATCCCAGCAAGGTTGAAGATATGACCGCCAAGATCGAGAAGCTTCTTGCGGGCGAAAAGTTGCATACGCCAGAAGAGTTTGAGGAGCTGCGCGCAGGAGCCGTTGAGGAGGAGGCCGAGCCGGATCGGCGGCGGGCGCAGGGTGATCTTGACGACGTGTTGAACGAGGCGCTGGGTCAATCACCGTTGCAGTTTGAACGTCGGTCGCTTCCACGAAGCATGAGAAGCAATCCGTGGCGTGTAAAGCTGCTCGATGTTGATGGTGACGGCCGCGAGGAGGCGGTGGTTCCGCATGAGCGCCTCCTCTACATCGTGGACCTTCATGGGCGCTCCTCGAAGAAGTTGTCGTTGAGCAATCCACCGGCTAACAGCTACATCGAAGACTTCTGCATGGTGCGGGTGGACGGGGAGATGCATTGGGCGATCTCCTACGGCCGACACGCAATGTTTGGAACCCGCAGCGGGATCGTGATTCTGTTTGATAGCGAAGGCGAGCAGGCGTGGTCGTTCTCACCTGAGCTGCCGCGCTCGGTCCAAGCGACGTATGAAAATCTTTGTACAGCCGATCTGACGGGCGACGGTCGGCCCGAGATCGTGCTGACGCTCCATGCGGCACAAATGGGGAAGGGGCGTCGTGCGATGACCACTGAGTCGCAGGTGACGCAGGTGGTGGTCTTCGATCTCAAGGGCGACATTCTGGCGCGGAGAACATTGGGCGACTTCGCGTACGGTCTGCACGTCGTTGACCCGCTAAGCGATGCGACACATACACGCCAGACAATCTTCTGCGTGGGCGATGACCGGGCCTACTGGCTTGAGCTTGATGATGCCGCAGGCGACCTGAGCTTGCGCGACTGATCGCGGTCCTACCATCCTGACGGCAGGGGATCGTGCGGTTGCTTACTGATTTGCGACCTGCGCTGCCGAGCCGGTCCTACAATGCCGGCCCTGCCGCGCATCACCAGCGGGCCCGGCATTGACGCCACTCTTCTATGGCTCAGGTTTCGCAAACCCCAACACGTAAGCGCATCTGGTTGCGGCGCGGGCTCTATGCAGGGCTTTTTACGCTCGGCTCCATCGGCATTGCGCTGTGGGTGATCACGCGCTCGTGGTTTATTGTCGGCAAAGTGGAGCCGGAGCTGGCGGCGCGACTCGGCGGTGACGTAACGATAAGCTCGGCGGCATACGAAGGCGGCGGTCGATTCCTGCTGCGTGATCTGACGCTTCGTGCCCCGGGCCATGATGGCGATGCTGGAGAGGTGCTGCGTGTGGCGCGCGCTCGGCTGCGCGTCGATGAGGCACGGCTTTTGCGCGGCAGCATCAAGCTCGAAGAGGTCGAACTCGACGGTGTTGTGCTTCGGCTCGCAGAGAGCGCTACCCAGAGCGGTGAATTCACCTTCATGTCACTGGATCCGAAATGGGACGACG
This sequence comes from uncultured Isosphaeraceae bacterium, assembly GCA_964523675.1. Lineage (GTDB taxonomy): Bacteria > Planctomycetota > Phycisphaerae > Phycisphaerales > SM1A02 > CAZFZT01. The sequence continues at coordinate 11,781 of CAZFZT010000011.1, read as the reverse complement.
ATGCTGAAGATGATCCACCAACCGCGCTGCCACGGCTGCACATTCCGGATGCAACGGTCGAGTATGGAACCTATGAAGGTGATCACTACACCGCCCAAGGCAGGCGACATCTTCGCGGCCTGATGCAGCCGGGATCCAAGGAGGCGCGCATCTATCACCTTGCGTTGGATGAGATCGATGAATCGGGGAAGACTGTCGCTGGCGGAATCGCAGTAACAGGCGTCTGGGATGTGGAATCAAATGCGCACACTGCCACCATCGATGGTCTTGTTCTTGACAAGCTCGCGCACAACATGGTGCCGCAGGGGGTGCGCTGGTGGTGGGACAATCTGAATCTTGAGGGACGTCTGACGAACGCTGTGGTGAGGTGGGTTGATGGCGAGCCGCTGGCGATTGTCTTCGACATCGAGAACGTCGGCATCACGCTGCCGCTTGATAAGACACATCAATGGGCCAGATACCATGCAGGCGAAGTTGTGGCGCACGAAGCCCGGCCGCGCCTTCGCGTTCACAAGGGGAAGATTCGCTTCGAGAATGATGCGATCATTATCGACGAACCACTTGTCGGCGAGTTGCGCAGTGAGCAGATGATGGACGATTCGCCGGTGGGTGTCGGGGTGCCGTGGGAGGTCTCGGTCAATATCCAAGATCTGCGACCGGTTGTGTGGGATGACCGGGAAGTTTGGATGCGGGAGACTCTGGCGAGTGTGCCCTTTTCCATGGGGTTTGCTGTGCGTGATTTTCGTGTTGCGCCTGATGAACATGGCGATCTGCCGCCGGTGGACCTGCCTATGCCGATCGCGCAGGCGCTGCAGCGGTTCCGGCTCGAGCAGTTCGACCTGACCACGCAGGTCGAGGTAACGCGCGGGGCGACCGGTGAGGTCATGATTGCCGGGCAGGTGCAAATCACTGATGCGAGCGGGGCATACGAGCAGTTTCCTTATCCGCTGCATGACATTAAAGCGACCATTTCGTTTGTCAACGATTTCGTCACGATCGATTCCCTTGTCGGCTACGCGCCGAGCGGCGCGCTTGTAACCATTTATGGCACGATCGATTCTCTAGGCCGGGAGGCCCAGGTCGATCTTGAGCTGACAAGCGAGCGGGTGCAAGTTGATGAACATCTGCGCCGTGCGCTCGCCTCCCGGAACTTGACATTCTTTGACACCTTGATGAACGAAGCCGCTGAATCCGCGCTTCGTGCCTCAGGGAAAATCGAAGATGCCGAAGCTGTGGGAGAGACGTTCGCGATGGGCGGAGAAGTTGCTTTGAACCTCACGATCGAGCGGGCAAAGGGGGAGCGGCAGCCGACTCACGTGACGGGCTTGATAGGCATCCACTCGCTCGGCCTTGTCTTCGAGCACTTCCCGTACCCCTTCACCGCTGTCGGCGGTCAACTGCGGCTGGAGCCGGACGGCGTCTCGGTGATTGAAGATGAGCACGGCCGCGGTGTCGCAATTGTTGCGGCGGGCGGCGGCACTGGATTCGTCGAGGGCGAAGTGCGTGCAGTGCGGGTCGGCGAGGATCTGCAGGTGCTGCCGAATCTGCGCGTGGAGGTGGAGCATGATCGTGTCAATCCCCTCATGATGGCCGCGATCCCACGTGGTCGAGAACCGGATCACCTGCGAGAACATGGAGTCCATTGGGCGGGCGAGGAACTCTCGAAGCCGGTCGCGCTGTTGGCGAGCGCGCGGCTGGGCGGCTTCCTCAATTATGTCGGTCGAATCTATGCGGCCGATGACACAGATGTAAAATACGATTTTGTCGTCGATCTACAAGGTGAAGCTCGGCCGGGTGCAGAGCTCGCAGCCAGACTCGGTGAAGCAGGACTGCTCTGGCCGCCCGATCTGGTCTTGACTGATGTCGAAGCGCGCTTGCGTGTTACGGATGGCGAAATCACGCTGGTGCGCTTTGATGGCGATCAGGAGTACGGCGAGGTCGGCGCCATCGGGTCAATTGATTGGCATGGGGAAGAGACCGAGACGGCGCTCGATATCGAACTGATCGATTTTGAATTAGGGCGATATCTCATCGACCTCTTTCCGGCTGCCGAGGGTGAAGCCATCGAGCGGTTGTGGGACCGGTATGAGCCGAGCGGCCACTTCAACGGCAAACTCGAGATACGCACTCGGGGCGAGGATGTGCAACCACCCCGGCTTACCATCGATCCAACCGGAGCGCGACTTCGCATCGACGGCGAGTCGGTGAGTCTGACCCGACAGGCAGGTGGCCTGACACTGGCTGATGGACGGGTCATGTTTGATGACCTTGTACTCTCCTTCCTTCGAGGCGAGGAGGAACTGACTAGCGATGGCGATATCCATCTCAGTGGTTCGTACGGCTTGAGTAATGATGCGATCGAGCCCCGAGGTCTGACCCTGCACGCGGATTGGATCGGCGGCCGCTTTGACTCACCGATCGTCGATGAAGCGCTCCGGCTTGTCGGAGCCGATCAACATCGTGTGGGATTGGCTCGTTTCAACGCCCGCGGGCAGTTCAATGCCGAAGTTGATTTCGTTTCCGCCTCTCCCGGCCGGCCGCAGTCATACGACCTGACGCTCCAACCGCGTACGTTGCGCATCGATCTTGACGGAACGACGCTTGATGCGGAGATGCATGAGGATTCGCGCATTCAGTTCGGCGATGACCGCATTGAGATTGAGCATCTCAGTGGCGTCCTGGGTGGCGAAGTCTTCTCCTTGACAGGACATGTTGACATCCAGCCGCAGCTGCGCATCGTGCTCGATGAGCTCGGGTTCGATGGTCGGCTGATGAACGAACAAGTACTGGCAATCCTGCCCGGTGAGGTTCGTAAAGTGCTCAAGGAAATCGACTTTTCAGATGGCGCGCGCACGACGGTGGAGGATGCCCGACTGACATTGGTCCAGAAAGAGGGCTCGGACGATTGGGCTGCGAGCTTCTCAGGCGTTTTGCGCGCTCTTGGAGCTGCGTTTGATGTCGGTTCAAAGATCAATGGGTTTGACGGGGCGCTCGTGATTACCTTCGACGATTTGGATTCCCTTGCGGACGAGAATCCCGCCGCCGGCACACGACGGGCACCGCAGTTTGAGGTTGACGTTTATGGCGAGCGGTTGCTGTTGGCGAACCGTCGCATTACGAACCTGATCGCGACCGATATAACCTTGGGTGCCGACGGTAAGTCGATCTCCGTTCCAGACGTCCGTGCGGAGTTGTACGATGGCTTGCTATGGGCCGAGGCGACGATCGGGCTGGTCCCTGGCCAGCCCTATGATGCACGGCTCGAAGTGGTCGGAGCATCGATCCCGGGTCTCATGAACGGTGAGTCCCAGGAGCAGGAGCAGCGCGGCCGGCGTCGCGGCGAGGTGAATGCCGGGCTTCGTCTTGAGGGCACTACGGGGAGCCCCGAGACGCGCAGCGGTCGCGGCATGATCCGGGCAGTCGGCGGAACCATCGACAACGTGCCACTGCTGCTCCAAATGATGCAAGTTCTGCAACTCTCGCTGCCACTCGGCGGCGCGCTCGACAACGCACATGTGGAATTCATGATCGACGGGGAGCGGGCAGTTTTCGAGCGCATCCTGCTTGAGAGCACGTTCGGAACGAACATGGTGAATATGCAGCTGATCGGGGAGGGTGAGATGGATTTACGATCGCTCGAACTACGCACGCAGTTTCGCAGCCGGGGTGCCGCATTTTTCATTCGCGATCTGATTGGCGGGATCGGCGATCAGCTCTACACCATTGAGATCTCCGGCACACTGACTGATCCGAAAGCCCGGATCGTCCCACTGCCGGGACTCGCACCCCCCAGTGCAGCGAAAAATCGGCGTGAACAAACGGAAACCACAGCAGTGGTTGACGACGCGGGCGACGAGACACGATAGAGTAAACGCTGCCCTTTCGGCCGTGCGGTTCCTGCACTTCGTGGACGAGCCGCGCAGTGATTGCCCCTTTGACCAGAACGACATCGCTTCGCATGACCACCATTCCACCAGACGCAATACAATCCGGCGCCAACGGCCAAGTTGTTGACGAAGAGACGCTCCGCGCGGTTCACGCGCTTGTGGAATCCGTTGGAGGCGATCCGGATGAGTTCGATGGCCGACTTGTGACACAACTGATACAGACCTGTCTCAAGCTCATTCCGGACGGCCATGACACCGGGCAACTCAAGCTGCTCAATAGCGCGCTCAAAGAAATGCGCTATGCCTATCGCGTTTTCAATCGGTATCGCGGATCGCGCAAGATCAGCATCTTCGGATCTGCGCGAACTCCTGAGGATCATCCCGACTATCTCGCTGCGCGCGAGTTCTCTCGAGAGATTGCGGCCAAGGGATGGATGGCGATCACTGGGGCAGGTGACGGCATCATGAAGGCCGGCCATGAGGGGCCGCAGCGGGAGGGGTCGTTCGGCCTTTCGATTCGCCTGCCGTTTGAGACCACCGCCAACACCGTGATCGAAGGTGATCCGAAGCTCATCAACTTCCGCTACTTCTTCACGCGCAAGCTCATGTTTATGAGCCATGCCGACGCGGTCGCGGTGTTCCCCGGCGGGTTCGGGACGCAAGATGAGCTCTTTGAGACGTTAACGCTGGTCCAGACCGGCAAGTCGAACATCATTCCGATCGTAATGCTCGAGGGTGAGGGCGGTGTGTACTGGGATCACTGGCACCGTTACATCGACAAGAACCTGCATGCCAACGGCTGGATCAGCGCAGAAGACCCAGGGCTGTATCACATTGCAACGGAAGTGGGTGAGGCCGTCGAACACGTGCTGCGGTTCTACCGAATCTATCACTCAAGCAGGTATGTGCGGGACGTCTTCGTGCTCCGTGTGAACCGGCCATTGAAGGATTCGCAGGTGGAAATTCTGAACGAAGAGTTCAGCCGGCTCGTCCAGAGTGGACGGATCGAACAATACTCGCGCGGTCTGGAGGGTGAGGACGACCACCTTGAATTGCCTCGCATTGCCTTCAGGCACACCCGCCGCGACATTGGACTGCTCCGCAAAATGATCGATCGGATCAATAGTTTCGCGGACGAATGATGAGAGACGCCACACCACTGCCTATGAGCCGATTGTTTGCCAGGATGGTCGCTGCGCCGCTCATTGCTCTGTCACTCTGGGCGCTGGCGCTTACGAGCGGCTGCGCCTCATCGAATCAACATCCTCCAAAGGATTCGAATCTCGCTGTGGTCTCGGACCAGGTCGAGGGGCGATCACGGGCCTTGCTGCACGGCGGTGAGCGCGGCTTAGAAGTGCGGCAGTGGCTGGTCGCTGACGACACTGATTTGATCACGTCAGTGATGGCGACCCGCAGTACGGATGATGTGCTCTCGGCTGGGACGCGGGAGCGGCTGGCCAGAAACGGCCTGCGCCTGGTGCGACTACCGATTGATGAACTTGATGAACTTGAAGCACAGCTTGGCGGGTCAACCGTGCATAACACGGGTTGGTACGGGCAGGTGGCGGATTGGCAAGAACTCCTGACGCATCACTTACCGCAGCAACGTGCAGTTGCGATTGATGGCCGTGTACGGCTCCTGGAACAAGGCCAACTTCGCCTCATGACGCGTGCGTGGATCGTCCAGATGGAAGATGGATCGCAACTGAATGTGCAGGTGGTGCCGCAACACTTCCAACCCGCGCCGATGACCTACTACCGCCTGCTCGGCCGGGATACAGGACATGGCGCAGCCATTGCGTCAATGAAGATTGACGTGCTTCTCGATGAGGGTTTCGCATACGTGCTTACCTGTGAATCGCCGACCATCGAGTGGGGGCCATCAGCCGACAGCCCGGCGGCGGGGAGGAGTGCATCGCAAGCGCTGGCGGGGCCGAGTGTTCCGGCCGCCACCACCGTAGGTCAGCTTTTGCTGCGCACGGAAGAAGGAATGACAGGGCGACCGGGGCGCGCACTCCTTATCCTCGTGCCTCATGTGTATTCTTCTCCCGACATGCGACTTGATGCACTTTCCAAGACGCTGCGTTCATCAGGCGCGGAGAGCCGGCAATGAACTCATGGGCCGCACTGACGAGATCGAATGGCGACGCTGCCCCGCAGCCTGACCCGCTCTCGAAGCAGAGTCGTCGGCCGATTCCGCGAAAGGGACGACTGCCGCGCTTCGGGAGGCATCGCCGGCGCAGGCAACTGCCGCCACTGTCGGTGTTCCCCACCCTTTGTACGCTGGGCAATCTCATTGCGGGCTTCGCTGCCATTCACTTTGCCGCCAAGCCGCATGGCGAGACGGGCATCTGGGAATGGTCCGGGCTGATGGTGGCAGCGGTCCTCGTGTTCATCGGGATGATCTTCGATGCAGTCGATGGCTCCGTTGCGCGGCTGACTCGGACGACCTCGGAGCTCGGCGCACAGCTCGACTCGTTGGCGGACATTGTCACCTTCGGTATTGCGCCAGCGTTCATGACAACGATGCTCGTCGGGCATTACCTGGGCGGAGTTGCAGATGTGGAAATCATCGGCCCGGTGGCGGACCACATGTTCGGCCGGGTGGTCTGGTCACTGGCGGCGCTGTACGTGTGTTGTGCTGCGCTGCGATTGGCGCGGTTCAATGTCGAGACGCCGGGCGAAGAGGTCGCGGACCATATGAGCTTCCGTGGCCTGCCCTCACCAGGCGCAGCCGGTGCAGTGGCAGGTCTGATCCTGCTGCATCAACACCTGCTCGCGCAGCGGTTCGCTGAAGAGATTCCTCGGGGCTTTGTGCAGAGTGCGGCCGTTGGTATTCCGTTCATCATGGCGCTATGCGCGTTCGCAATGGTGTCATCACTCCCGTACGTTCATGTGATCAATAAATACTTGCGTGGTCGGCGAAGTTTCAGGTACGTGGCATGGCTGATTGTGCCGCTCATCATCGTCGTCTGGCTGATGCCGCAATTCGCAATCGCAGCCGCCTTCTGTGCATATGTGCTCTCGGCGCCGGTGGGCCGGCTTTGGCGGATGACGATCGGTAGAGACCTTCGAGAGCAGCATGAGGCGGCGCGATAACCGCCATGCCATCCATCACACTTCGCGTGCTCGATGTACACCATCCCGGAGTTACGCCGCCATCCGCGACTCAAACTGGATGGCAAGGCGGTAGCCATCGCCGCAAGGGGTGCAGCGAAGGACGACGCCGCGCCGCGCGACTTGACCGGGTGCGGCGAAGCCAACCGAGACAGCGGTTCCTGGTTCGATCGATGCGCTGCTCACCGCTCCGCATCCAGCCCATGAGAAATCCACAACGGTGATCTCATGCATCTCGCCGAAGCGCTCGCCGGCCAAACGAAAAGCCGTTGCTGCGGAATGAACCTGCCAGCGGTCCGCGCTTCGCCGCTCGAACTTCAACGGCGCATCGCTTTCCGCGTCTTCGGGCTCGGGTTGGTTGTCAATGCTTTCGGTCGCAAGTCGCAGTTTGTGGATCATCCTGGATCACCTCTGAACATGTTTCATCGTGCGGTTCTGGGGCAGGGGATCGCCTCCACGCTGATTGATATTTTCGGACGATTGGAATCCTTACTTGACCGCGATGCGACTTTCAGTGCCGCGACGAGCCATCAGGATGCGACGGCCGGGCCGCCTTCCCCAAAGCGTTCTGAACTTCTCGGACCCAACTGCCGCGATCTGCGCGGTAGGATTCCCGGTTCCATGCTTCGCATCAATCCGTTTACCGCCCTTCGACCGCAACCCAATCGCGCTGCCCAGGTTGCGTCTGTTCCCTACGACGTAGTCGATACAGCGGAAGCCCGTGAGCTTGCCAAGGGCAATCCACTGAGCTTCCTGCACGTCGTCCGGTCGGAGATTGACCTGCCTGAGGGCACCGATCCGTACGACGACGCTGTGTATGCGAAGGGCCGCGAGAACCTGCAGAAGCTCATCGATGAGGAGATCCTCGTGCAAGAGGACAAGCCGGTGATGTATATCTACCGGCAGGTGATGAACCACCGGCCGCAAGTCGGACTTGTCTGCTGCTGCCACATCGATGACTACGCGAACGACATTATCAAGAAGCATGAGAAGACGCGCAAAGACAAAGAGGATGACCGCACGCGGCATGTGCTAAGAATGGACGCGAATGCCGAGCCGGTCTTTCTGACTTATCACGATCAGCCGCAGATCGATGCTCTGATGAAGGCCGACATGAATGATCGGCCGCTGTTTCATTTCAACGCGCCGGACGGCGTCACGCATACGGTGTGGACGGTAGAGAACCCGGAGGCGTACGTGAGCGCTTTCCGAAATGTCGAAGCGTCCTACATTGCTGACGGGCACCATCGATCGGCGAGCGCGGCCCGGGCGGGCGCTGAGCTTCGGGCGAAGAACCCGCATCACACCGGGAGCGAAGAGTACAACTGGTTTTTGTCCGTGCTGTTCCCGGCCAGCCAATTGCAGATACTTCCGTACAACCGCGTCGTCAATGATCTTGCCGGACTTTCTCAACAGGCGTTTCTCGATCGATTGAGTGAGATTTCGGTCGTACACTCGTGCGAGAGTGAGACGCACATTCCGCACGAGCCGGGGACGGTTTGCTTCTATCTCGGAGGGGAGTTGCGGGGCTGGCGCAAGATCACGTTTGATCCTGATACGATCGATTATGCAGACCCGATTGCCTCGCTGGACGTCGCTCTGCTGCAGAGCCGTGTGCTTGAGCCGATTCTGGGCATCGGTGACTTGCGCACTGACAAGCGTATCGACTTTGTTGGGGGAAACAGGGGGGTCAAGGAGCTGGAAGATCGCGTGAACTCGGGCCGCGCTGCCGTCGCATTCTCGATGTATCCGACAACAATCGAACAACTCCTTGCAGTTGCTGATGCCGGCAAGATCATGCCGCCGAAGTCAACCTGGTTCGAGCCGAAGCTGCGCAGCGGTTTGTTTGTGCACACCCTCGATAGCCAGAGTGTGTCCAAGAACGTGTTACGCTGACCGCATGATCTCCGATGAGGATTTCATCGCAAGGTTCGAGAGTCAACGGTGGCCGCTTGAAGATTGGAATCACCGCGAACACGTTCGGCTCGCCTATCTCTACTTGCGTCGGTGCTCCTTTGAAGATGCGGCGTTGCGCATGCGCGTTGGCATAAAAGCACATAATGCCGCGCACGGTGTCGCTGATTCACAAACGTCCGGTTACCACGAAACGCTCACCATCGCATGGCTTCGGCTCATCGATGCAATGCTCAGAGAATATGGGCCTGAAGAATCAGCGGACGCATTCTGCGATGCTCATCCGGAGCTGTTGCAGAAGCAGGTGCTGCGATTGTTCTACTCAAGAGAGCGCCTCATGTCACTGCAGGCCAAGAAGCAGTTCGTTGAACCCGACCTCGCCCCGCTGCCGACGCCGAGACCCTCACGATGAGAAGCGCGTGCTGAGCGCATCTACGCCATTTTGTCCAGTCTCGGGCGGACGACGCGTTTGGCCAGCCCGACAAGTTCAAACACTCGGATCGTCCAGTATGAAGGATCGATTTCCCACCAGCGCATGCCGTGCGCTGCGGATCGTTGCTGAGCATGATGGTTGTTGTGCCAGCCCTCTCCGAAGGAGATCAGCGCGACCCACCAGTTGTTTTTCGAACCGTCGGTCGTCTTGAAGTTTCGGTAGCCCCATGTATGCGCAGCCGAGTTGACGAACCATGTGGCGTGGTAACTGAACACCGTGCGCACCGCGA